>JANQJF010000119.1 GCA_028281765.1 Planctomycetota bacterium
CTGGCGCCGCCACGGCCGCATCCGCCCAGCGTCACCGGGGTGACGGAGTGTCACCCATGTGCCCGGGCAGAAGTGTTACCTATCTACCCGGGTCGGACCCCCCACGCACGAACCCGCTCCCGCGCCCGCCGCCTACCGTCCCCGCAATACCACGTTGTCGAAATCGTTCATGTCGTCGAACGACCCGAGCCCGATCTTGCCCTTCCCGAACGTCCGATCCACGACCGCCATGTGCGGCGTCTCCATGTCGTCGAAGTAGACCTCGATCTTGCCACTCCCCGAATCGCGCACGACCTTCACCTTGTGCCACCCGTCGTCCCACGGCACGCGCTTCTCGTTCGTCGTCAGTGCCCGCCGCGGCGCGTCCTTCACGAGCATGATCTGGCCGCTGTGCGGGTCGGGTCGCGCGCCGAGGTGCGCGTAGTAGAAGTTCGTCGGGTTCTGGTAGCCGAAGAACACGCAGCAGTCGCGGTGGTTGCCGGTATCTTTCGTGCTCTTGACGTCGAACGTCAGCACGAAGTCGGTCGCTTCGATGTACAGCAACGCGATATTGTGCGGACTGCGCACCTTTGGCTGGTAGTCACTGCGACGACGGATGAGACCGAAGACGTGCGAACCGTCGACCTTCTCTATGCGCCACGCCGAGTCGTCGGTCGTGGTCCATCGGATCCGACCGTTCTCGAAGTCTTCGGTGAGCAGCAGCGGTAGCTCGGGCGATGCGCTCGCGACTGCGCCATTCTTGCGTTCACGCACGAGGAGATTACGGAGGAACCGAGCGTTGCTGGGACTCGCCGCGACCCAGTCCCACCAGAGCGACTCCCCTATCGCGATCACCTCACCACCGCTGCGCAGACGCGCGATCGCCGAGAACGCAAGACCATCTTCGATCGTGATCAGTGGTCGGGCCAAATCCTCGTCGACGATGCGGACCGGACTCGGCCGGTACAAGCCCACGGTCGTCACGCCACGTGTCAGAGCGTCGTCGGCTATGTGCTCACCGGTCAGCTCGTACTGCTTTTGCCCACGAGGCTCGACGTCCAGGAGCTCGAACCCAAACGGAGCCACGACTCGGTTCGCGCCGGCGATGGTGTCTCCGTAGAACTTGTTCGCGGCGAGCACGACGCGCCCACCGCCGCACGCGAATGCCTGCAGACGTGCCACGTCCGCCTCACTCAGATGCCACAGCGTCGATTCACCGACGAGCACGACGTCCGCCTCCCGCAAGAGCTCGACCGAGAAGCGCGACTCCCCCTTCGCCGGTGGATTCAGGTAGTCCACCGCCAACCGACCGGTCGCGACGAGCGTGCGCCAGGTGTCGAGCAAACCACCGTCCTCGGTCGAATCGGCTTGGAACGGCGAGTCCGCGACGACGACGCGGGTCGAGATCTCATCGCGGGGCAAGACCACCGCGTCGATCGGAACGACCACGCGCCGACCCGCGCGGCGCAGTTCGATCGTCCCCTCGATCGCTCCGGCCTTTCGAGTGTCGACCCGGAACCACACGCGGGTGCGCACGCCCAGAGCCGCCGTCCAGATCTTGGTCTGCGTCCGCGTCACGGTCACAAACTTCGGAGCGTCGATCTCGACGACTTCGCTCTCAGCGTCGCGAAGATGATTCCAAACCACACCGAGACTGCCCTCAGCGACCGCCCCCACACGGAGCGAACCGAACCGCAACGCGTCGGGTATCGGCTCGGCGGGCTCGTCCTGGGTGGCGAGAGGAGCAGCGCACAGCGAAGCGAACAGCACGACGAGACGGAAGGTCCCCATGACCGCACGACTATAGGCAGATCCCGGGAACTTCTGCACGGGGCCAGACGAACCCGGGTCGCCCAAAAGAAAACACCGGAAAACCCGGGCGCGCCGTCCCGGCGCGCCGCAACCTCGACCCTGCCATGAAAGCGGCGCACTCCCTCCCGTTCTTGTTCGCCCTCATCAGCGGCTGCGACAGCTCGGCGCACACCGCCCGCGACGAGGTCCTCCACGTCACCCGCGGCACCATCGCGAAGACGGCGACCGCCGTCGGCAGCATCGAGCCCGCGCGCGAAGCCGCGATCAAGTCGCGCAACGGGGGCGTGCTGACGAAGCTGTTCGTCTCGCTCGGCCAGCGCGTGAAGCAGGGGGATCCGCTCGCCGAAGTGCGCCCGGTCATCACCGACCGCGACCTGCTCGCCGCGGAGCAGTCGATCGCCAGCGCAGGCGAAGGCTTGCTCGACGTCGAGGAGATGCAGGGCGGCGAGAACTTGGCCGGGCGACTCCTGCAGTTCGTGCAGGGACAGAAGCGACTCGACCGCATGAAAAGCGCCGCCGAGCGCTCGCAGACCGCGGCCCGGCGATCGCTCGAACTGCTGCGCGAAGGCAAGGTCCAGATCGGCGACAAGACGCTCGACTACATCGTGCGCGCCCCGATCGACGGCGACGTCATCGCGCTCTCCGCGCGCGAAGGCGCGCCGATCGTCGGCTCGAGCACGTTCGGGTCCGGCACGGTCCTGATGATCGTCGCCGACATGGCGCACCCCGAGTTTCGTGGCACGGTCGCCGAGATCGACGTCGGTCGCCTGCAGGACGGCATGGGCGCGAACATCAAGATCGGCGCGGTCCCGGACCGCCCGCTCCGCGCCACCGTGCGCGAAGTCGGCTTGCGCGCGCGCCGCGCGAACAACGCCGTGACGTTTCCGGTGATCCTCGACGTCGAGCCGCCCGACGGCCTGACGATTCGCGCCGGCTACTCGGCCGTCGCCGAAATCGAGGTCGAGCGACGTGCCGACGTCCCCGTGCTCCCCGAGCGCGTCGTCCGCTTCCGCCGCGGCCGCGCGTTCGTGCGCGTTCCCGGCCCGGGCGGCGAACCGGAAGAGCGAGAGATCGAGGTCGGCCTCGCCGACGGCCTGATGGTCGAGGTCCTCGGCCCGCTCGGCGAAGGCGACGCCGTCCTCGAACGCGTGTTCGACTCGAACCGATGAACCCGCTCGAGCTCGTCTCCGACCTGTTCGCGAGCCTGCGGACGCAGAAGGTTCGCGCGATCTCGACGATCCTCGGGATCCTGTGGGGCACGCTGTCGGTCGTGCTGCTCCTCGCGTTCGGCACGAGCCTGCGTGACCACATGCGCCAACAGGCGAAGAACCTCGGCGACGGGATCTCGATCGTCTGGCCCGGGACCACGACGATGCCGTTCGACGGGTACGGCGAGGGCCGCGCGCTGCGCATCGAGCCCGCGCACGTACTCGGATTGGAGGAAGCGGTCCCCGAGCTCGACCTGATCTGTCCGGAGTTTTCGAACTGGGAGGTCCTACGCGCCGGCTCGAACGTGTTCCGCGTCGGCGTCTCCGGGATCTATCCCCAGTTCCAGGCCCTGCGCACGCTCATCCCCGCCGAGGGCAGCCGGCTCATCCACGACGCGGACGTCCGCGAGCGCCGCCGCGTCGCCGTACTCGGCGAACGGCTCGCCCGCAACCTGTTCGGAAACGAGCGTGCAGTCGGCGAGACGTTCACGCTCCGCGGCGCCCCGTTTCTCGTCGTCGGCGTCCTGCGAGCCAAGCGCCAGACGAGCGACTACGGCGGACACGATCGGGATCGCGCATTCCTGCCAGCGACGACGCACGGCGAGGTGTTCGGCCGTCGCACGGTCTCCAACTTCGTGTTTCGCGCCAAGTCCCCCGCGCTCCACGAAGCGGCGACCACCGGCGTCTACGAGGCGCTCGGACGCCAGCTCGGCTTCGACCCGCGCGACCGCGACGCCCTCGGCGTGTGGGACACGAACGAAGAACAGCAGATGGTCGCGACCGCGTTCCTCGGCATGAACCTGATCTTCGGGCTCGCCGGCGCCTTCACGCTGATCGTCGGCGGCATCGGCGTCGGCAACCTGATGTTCGTCCTCGTTCGCCAGCGCACGCGGGAGATCGGCATCCGCATGGCGGTCGGTGCGCGACCCGCGTGGATCCTCACCGAGGTGCTCGGTCAGACCGCGCTGCTCGTCGCGATCGGCGGCGCCGCGGGATTCGCGCTCTCGTTCGTCGTCGCGGCCGGCACGAACGCGCTCGGCCTGGAGAACGAGATCGGGCACGTCGTGATCTCCCCGACGGTCGCCGGATGGACCATCGGCCTTCTCTCGCTCATCGCGCTCCTCGCGGGGTACTTCCCCGCGCGACGCGCGGCGCGCCTGGATCCCGTGGCGGCACTCGCCGACTGATCGAACGATGCTGCGGGAACGAATCCGAGACCTGACCGCCGACCACTCGCGCACGCTGCTCGTCGCGCTCGGCGTGCTCTGGGGCACGACTGGGCTCACCGTGCTGTTGGCCTTCGGCGGCGGCATGGACGAGAAGATGGGCACCGCGAAGCACGCCCACGGGAAAGACCTCATCCGCGTCAGCGGTGGTTCGACGACGATGCCGTTCCAGGGTATGCCCGCGGGCCGATCGGTCCCGCTTCGTCCCGAAGACGCGGAGCTCCTTGCCGACCGAGTCCCCGCGGCGCGGGCGGTCGGACTCGAGATGATGTCTTCCGGCCGCGCGATCGAGTTCGAGGAAACCCGCATCAACGGCCGCGTGCACGGGATCGACGCGCTGTTCCCGGATCTTCGCAACCTCACCGCGCTGCCGGGCGGCCGCGTCCTCAACGAGCTCGACATCCGCGACGGGCGCAGTGTTGCGTTCGTCGGCGCCCGGATCGGCGAGCGCGTGTTCGGATCCGTGGAACCCGTCGGTCGCGAGATCCGCATCGGAGGCCAGCCGTACACCGTCGTCGGCGTCGCGCGCACCCGCACGACGCTGACGAACTACAACGGCCAGGACGAAGACAAGATCTGGATCCCCTGGACGACGTTCCGCGCGCAGTGGGGTTGGCGCTACGTCAGCTACCTGATGGTCGGCCTGCACGACGCATCCCTCGAGCCGGAAGCCATCGATTCGATCTACGCCGCGATCAGCTCTCGCTACGGGTTCGATCCGAACGACCGCAGAGCGGTGTCCGTCCGTAGTTACGTCGAGATGCTTCGCGAAGTCGACACCATCATGGGCGCCGTGCGTATCTTCACGCGCATTGTCGGTGTGCTCGGTCTGCTCGTGGCGGTGGTCGGGGTCGCGAACGTCATGTTCGTGATGGTCGAGGAGCGCACGCGTGAATTCGGCATCCGCCTCGCGATCGGCGAGACGCCGCGCTCGATCGCGTACGGCCGCGTGCTGGAGGGTCTGGTGATCACGTTCTCCGGTGGCGTGGTCGGCGTGGCGTTCAGTGCGTTCGTGCTGTGGGGCTTCAACCAGATTCCCCTCGGCGAAGCCCGCGACTATCTCGGAACCCCGGAAGTCTCTTTGGGCGTGGCAGTCGCGGTCGCGCTGACACTCGGCACCGCCGGCATGGCCGCGGGCTACTACCCCGCGCGGCATGCCGCGGCCATGGACCCCGTCGACGCATTGCGCGAGGAGTGAGCGACTCATGATGCAACTCGATGCCGTCTCGATGCGCTACGACCAGCACGGCCACGCGCCCGTCGACGCGTTGCGCGACGTCGACCTGACGATCACGCGCGGCGAGTACGTCGCACTGCTCGGCCCGTCCGGCTCGGGCAAGTCGACGCTGATGCACGTCTTGGGGTGCCTCGCGACGCCCACGTCCGGACGATATGAACTCGACGGCGTCACGGTCCAAGGCCTCGACCGCAATCGCCTCGCCGCGCTACGCAACGAGAAGATCGGCTTCGTCTTCCAGCGCTTCCATCTGCTGCCGCGTCAAACCGCACTCGAGAACGTCGCGCTGCCGATGCGCTTCGCGGGTGTCTCGCCGAGCGAACGCACGGACCGCGCACGCACGCTACTCGAACTCGTCGGGCTCGGAGACCGCACCCACCACCGCCCGAGCGAGCTCAGCGGCGGACAGCAGCAGCGGGTCGCGATCGCGCGGGCGCTCGCGAACGAGCCACCGATCCTGCTCGCCGACGAGCCGACCGGCAACCTCGACTCGACCGCCGGCGCCGAGATCGTCGAGCTCCTCGAGGCGCTCCACGCGGACGGCTGCACGATGGTCGTGGTCACGCACGACGAAGGCCTCGCGGAGCGCGCGGGCCGACGCATCCGCCTACTCGACGGGGCGATTCACGCAGACGCGTGAACCCTACCGATCGAAACGAATCCCTTCGTGCTCGGGCGTCAGCGCGATCCCGGCGGCAGCCTGGAAGATCGCGGTGATCGGCGCGAATCCCACCGGCTTACCTTCCTCGACGACCGGCACGAAGTCGAGACGGTTCGGCAAGCCGCGGCGGATCATCGTCAGGAGTCGATCGTCGGTCGTCACGGCGGGAATCTCCACGACGTGGCCGCCGACGGGTCGCGCGAGGCGGTCGCGCGCGCGCATCAGCAGCGCATCGTCGTCGAGGTCCCCGCCCTCGTCGGCCCCTTCGACGAGCACACGGACGAGCAGCTTGGCCGTCAGCATCCCGACGTAGAGACCCTGCGCATCGACGATCATCAAGGCGTTCGGGATTCCTGTCCGCGACTGCGCGTCGCGCAGCTCGACCATCGCGTCGCCGAGCGTCTCGTCGACGCACACCGTCGAGAATTCGGTCCGCATCAGATCGCGGGCGCGGATCGCGTCGTCACTCATCGTCCCCGCCCTCCTCGTCGACGACCATCGCCTGCAGCGACTCGTCGAGCCCCTGCAGAAGCGCGTTCGCGGTGCAGAACCCCTTGAGTCGACCACCTTCGTCACAGATCGGCACGACGCCCTGATCGTTCTCCGCGGACGTGCGCAACAGACTCGCCACCGGCGTATCGGGCGTGTGCGAAAGCACGTCCGTGCGCGCCACCTCGTTGATGCGCTTCATGAACTTGCGACGCAGCAGCTCGGCGACCTGCTCGTCGTCGAGCGCGGCATCGTCCACTTCGTCCGTATCCTCGATCAGCGATCGCAACACGTGCCAACGCGACAGCTCGCCGAACAACTTGCCGTTACGGTCCTGCAGGAACAGCGGCTCCGGATTGATCGACTTCTTGAGCTTCTGCGCCTCGGACAGGAGCCACACGGCTTCGCGCGTCTGGTGCTCGTTGCCGAACAGCGGGAAGCGCGTGATCATCAAGCTGCTCCCCGTGACCGCGGTCGGTACGATCATCCGCGTCTCGGGCAGGCCGGCCTCGCGGCGCCTGCGCTTCTCGGCGCGCTCGTGTCGTTCGTAGATCGCCTGCGCCCGCGCCATCGCGAGCTGCGTCGATTGGAACAGCTTGTTGTCGGCGTAGAAGATATTCTCTTCGCCGATCTTCTGCCGTAACCCCGTCGACGTCATCAGCGTCTCGAGGTCCTTCTCGATCCCGCAGACGACGAGGTAGATGCGACGCTCGTTGAGCAGGTTGTAGTACTGCTCGAGCATCGCCATCGCGGTGCTGCCAGCCGCGCGCACGCGCTTCATGCGCAACACCACGACCCGCGTCTCCTCGGTGAGCGCCGCCAGCAGCTCCGAGTCGAGGTCTTCTGCCGCGGCGAAGTAGATGTCGCCCGACATGTTGACCGACATGATCGGCGTCGGCGCGGCACGGTTGAACGGCACCTCGTCGAAGTCGCCATCGGGCCGCGGCACGAGCTGTGTCAGATCCGTGCTGCCCGTCGCCCGCAAGATGACGATCAACGACAACACGACACCGACGTAGATGGCCATCTCGATCGGCAAGATCAGCGTCGACACCATCGTGCCGACGAGCACGATCTGCGAGTTGCGGCCCGACTGCCAACTCAGCTTGATGCGCTGCTTGTCGACCATCGAGTAGGCGATGACCATGATCATCCCGGCCAGCGCAGGCTTCGGGATGTAGTTCGCGACCGGCGCGAACACGAGCAGCGCGAGCGCAGTCCAAACCGCGGAGAACACCGCCGCCATCCGCGTCTTGCCGCCGGCCTGGAAGTTCGTCGCCGTCCGCGTGAAGGAGCCCGAACCGGCGAAGCACGAGAAGAACGCGCCGACGATCTTCGACACGCCCTGCCCGACGAACTCGCGGCTGAAGTCGATCCGCTGTCGCGACGAGCGCGCGACGATCCGCGAGATCGACGTCGCCTCGATCAGACTGAGGATCGACACCGCGAACGCACCGGCGAAGAGGTCGCCCGCGAGCTGCAAGTCCGGTTCGACGACGAACTGCGGCATCGCGAAGATGTCGAGGCTGCCGGTGATCCCGGTCCCGATGTCCTTGACGATCTCGACCTTGTTCGCGCCTTCGAGCAGGTGCCAGCCGAGCAGGTAGGACACGAGCCCCATGACGACGACACCGAGGAGCGCGCCGGGAACCTTCGCGACGCGCTTGTGCAGCTTCGGCAGCAGCACGAGCACCGCCGTGCCCGCGCCGACCGCGAGCGCGTAGGGGTTCGTGTCACCGATCGACTCGAAAGTCGCGATCAGCACCTCGTACGCGCGCGTCGCGCCGGATCCCGAGATGTCGATCTGCAGCACGTTGCGCAGCTGGTTGATCGCGATCAGCACGCCGGCACCAGCCGTGAATCCGATGACGACGGAGTTCGCGACATAGCGCACGATGTTGCCGAGCCGCAGCAGGCCGAAGCCGAGCTGGATCAGTCCCGACATCAACGACAGCAGCAGGATCGCCTGGAACTCGTCGATCTCCGGACTCTGCGCGCGCAGGTTGACCGTGAGACTGTACATGACGAGGCACAGCCCATTGGTCGGTCCGGTCACGAGGTGGCGTGAGCTGCCGAAGACCGCAGCGATCGTGCACGTGACGATCGCCGTGTAGAGCCCGTAGACCGGCTCGAGCCCGGCGATCAGCGCGTAGGCCATCGCCTGAGGCACACCCATGACCGCGACCGTCAGCCCGGCGACCGCGTCCGCTCGCAAATAGGAGCGGGCATAGTCGGCAATGCTGGTTCGCGGCTCGTCGGACAAGACATGGCCATACTAACGAAGCACGGTCGGCGAGACCAACGCGGGGAAACCGGGAATCCACCCACCTCGCCAACCCCGTCCCGAATCGCTATCGTCCTCTCCCCCGCCACCGTCAACTGGCCCCACCCACCGTGACCATCCCACCGGAACTCAGCTCGGCACGCGCCGAGACCCTGCGCGCCGTGAGCGAACGCATTGGGCACGAGTTCCGCGACCTCACGCTGCTCGACCGGGCGTTGACGCACGCGTCGCTCGGCAACGAGGGCCGGCTGAGCTACGAGCGGCTCGAGTTCCTCGGCGATGCAGTGCTCGGCTTCGTCGTCGCGGACCACCTCTACTCGCGGACGCCGGAGATCCCCGAGGGCGAACTGACCGACCAGCGAGCGCAGCGCGTCAGCCGCGAGCCGCTCTCGCGCATCGCGAAGAAGCTCGACCTGAAGTCGGCGCTCGCCGTCGGCCGCGGCCTCCGCAGCCAGGAGCTCGACTCTCCGCGCATCCAGGCCGACCTGGTCGAAGCGATCCTGGGCGCGGTCTACGTCGACGGCGGCATCCGCGCGGCGCGCAAGTTCGTCCGCAAGCACGTGCTGTCGAAGGGCGCCCTCGAGATCATCGCCAAGAAGAAGACCCGCGACGCGAAGAGTCGACTGCTCCACCTCGCGCAGTGCCACGGACTCGGCCAGCCGCGCTACGTGCTCGTCGAGTCGACGGGGCCGGATCACGACCGGACGTTCACGGTGTCGGTGACGATCGGCGGGGACGAATACGGCACGGGCACGGCCAAGTCGAAGCAGGCGGCCGAGATGGAGGCTGCGGAGGTCGCGGTGGAAGCGCTGCGGCGGAACATCGAAGACGGGGAAGCCGAAGACGCGGGGTCGTGAGGCGCGCGGGGTAGAGGCGCAGAGCGTTACTCACCCAGCCAGAGTCGCACGAGCCCCTGGGCCCCTCAGGATCTCCCGCGATTCCCTGCCGTCCGGCGCGTGCAGGCACACGAATCGGTTGACGTCATGGCCGAAGACCGAAACCGCGTTGTGACCTCTCGCGTCATCTCGCGGGAACACCTCATCCAGAACAAGCGCGCTTCGGGGCGCACACAGGATCTCGCCGACGTCGAGTGGCTGGAAAGGAATACCTAGAAGCGCCACCGACTCGGTGAGCTGACTCGTGCGCCAGAAGCGGCTATCGTCCTCCACCCGACCGCCGTGCCGCCTCCGCGTGCCCACCAACCCGTCAAGATCCAGATCCTCCCCCGCGATGCCGAAGACCCAGGCCCCTGAAGCATCGCTGTGCCGCCTCGCCGCGCCGTTCGCTTCTCTCGAGTCGACCAAGCGCGCCGTCGAAGCGCTCGACCTCGGCCAGCAGCGCGCGGTCGGTGGCCTCTGGGGGTCGAGCGCCGCACTCTTCGTCGCGGCACTGCGCTACGACCGCCGCAGCCCGATCCTGATCGTCACTTGCGACGACTCCGACAGCGCCGATCTCCAGGCCGACCTCGCGAGCTTCGGCGTCGACTCGAAGGTTCTCGTGCGGCAGGAATTCGACATCGACGACCTGCCCGAGCCGGTCAGTCGCGGCAGTCGGGCGCGGGTGCTGACCGAGCTCGCCGGCGACTCGGAGTTCTTGCTGCTCGCAAGTATCGAATCGCTGCTGCAACGGGCGCCCGACGTGAAGGCGCTGAGCCGCGGTCGGCTGCAGCTGAAGCGCGGCGATCGCGCGGACCAGGAGCATCTCATTGGCCAGTGTGCCGATGCCGGCCTCCGCAAGGTGCCGGTGGTACTCGCGCCTGGTGAGTACTCCGCGCGCGGTGACGTCCTCGACGTCTACCCGCTCGCGGCGACGGAAGCCGTCCGTCTCGAGTTCTTCGACGACGAGATCGAGTCGGTGCGCACGTTCGACCCGAACACCCAGCGCTCGCTCGCCGTGCTCGAACAGTGCGCGCTCGTGCTCGGCGAATCGATCGACGACCCCAACGCGCGCGAAGTGCACACGCTGCAGCACGTCATCCGCGGCGATCTGGCGATCCTTTTCTACGAGCCGCTGCGGATCGAGGAGCGCAAGCAGCAGTTCTCGGGCATGGACAAGCAGCGCCGCGCCGCGCTCGCCGCGTTCCAGGAGACGATCGGCAATCGACCGCAGCTCGAGATCGGATCGCTGCCGAGCCACGACCTCGACTACAAGATCCTGTCGGCGGGCAGCGCCGTAGGCGAAGGCGAGACCGACCCGCAGGGCCGCCTCGCGTCGATCCGCGGCTTCCGCGGCGCGGTGCACATCGTCTGCCGCACCGACGCGGAGCGCGGTCGCCTCGGCGACGTGTTTGCGAACAAGAAGCTCGACATGGAGCAGGAGCAGGTCACGCTCCACGTCGGCGCACTCAGTCGCGGCTTTCGGGTATCCGACCTCGAAGTCACTGTCCTGTCGAACGTCGAGTTCGCGGGCGTGCCGGCCCCCACGCGTAGCGTCGAGCGGCGCGAGCTACCGAGCCGCGCGCTGCAGAGTTTCTTCGAGCTCGGCCCCGGCGACATGGTCGTCCACGCGGTGCACGGCATCGCGATGTTCGAGGGGATGGAGCGCGTGTCGCGTGGTGAGTCCGAAGAGGACCACATGCGGCTGCGGTTCCGCGACGACGTGCACCTGCTCGTTCCGGTGTCGAAGATTCACCTCGTCCAGAAGTACGTCGGCGCCGGCGAGGCGACCCCCAAGCTCGACAAGCTCGGCGGCAAGGGCTTCGCGAAGCGCAAGGAAGAGGTGCAAGCGTCGCTGTTCGACATGGCGTCCGACCTACTCGACCTGCAGGCGCGGCGCGAACGACTCGAGCGCGAGCCCTACCCCAAGGAAGACCTCGAAGACGAGTTCCTCGACGCGTTCCCGTTCCAGGACACCGAGGACCAGACGACGTCGTGGGACGAGATCCAGAAGGACCTCGAGCGCAAGCACCCGATGGACCGCCTGCTCTGCGGCGACGTCGGCTTCGGCAAGACCGAGATGGCGATGCGCACCGCGTTCCGCGTCGCGGCGTCCGGTCGACAGGTCGGCGTGCTCGTGCCGACGACCGTGCTGGCCGAACAACACCGCCAGAACTTCGCGACGCGCTGCGAGCCGCACGGCCTACGCGTCGAGATGCTGTCACGCTTCAAGACCGGCAAGAAGAAGCAGGAGATCCTGCACGACCTCGCGCTCGGCAAGGTCGACATCCTGATCGGCACGCACAAGATGCTCAGCGACGAAATCGAGTTCGCCGAACTCGGCCTGCTGATCATCGACGAGGAGCAGCGCTTCGGCGTACGCCAGAAGGAGAAGCTCAAGGCGCTGCGGGTCGAGGTCGACGTGCTCGCGCTCAGCGCAACCCCGATCCCCCGCACGCTGCACGCATCGCTCGTCGGCGTGCGCGGCATCTCGACGCTCAAGACGCCGCCGACCGGTCGCCGCGACGTCGAGACGAAGGTCGCGTTCCGCGACGACAACATCGTACGCACCGCGCTGCACCGCGAGCTGTCGCGCGGCGGGCAGGTGTTCTTGATCTACAACCGCATCGGCGGGCTCGAGGAGCTGCGCGAGATGGTGCTGCGCCTCGCCCCGGACGCGCGCGTCGCGATCGGTCACGGCCAGATGACCGAGGCGCAAATGGACAAGGCGTTGCGCGCCTTCGTGCGCGGCGAGTTCGACGTCTTGGTTTCGACGACGATCGTCGAGAACGGCCTCGACCTGCCGCGCGCGAACACGATCCTGATCGACCGCGCGGAGATGTTCGGTCTCGCCGAGCTACACCAACTGCGCGGCCGCGTCGGCCGCAGCTCCGAGCAGGCCTACTGCTACCTGCTGATGGATCGCAACCATCCGCCGAAGCGTGACGCGAAGAAGCGCCTGAAGGCACTCGAAGAGTTTTCGCACCTCGGCGCCGGTTTCGCGATCGCGCTGAAGGACCTCGAGATCCGCGGCGCCGGCAACCTGCTCGGTCCGCAGCAGTCGGGCCACATCGCGGCGATCGGCTACGAGATGTACTGCCAGCTGCTCGAGGCCGCGGTCGAGCAGGCAAAGCGCGATCGACCGATGCCCTACAAGGTGCACGAGGTCGACGTCGACCTGCAGGTGCGCGCCTTCTTGCCCGACGACTTCGTCAGCGAACCGAAGGAGCGACTCGAGCTGCTCCGCGAGATGGACGGCGCGTCGTCACCCACCGCGGCTCAGGCAATCCGCGACGACCTCGCCGACCGCTTCGGCAAGCTGCCGAAGCCGGTCGACAACCTGCTCAAGGTGTTCCTGCTGAAGCACCTGCTGACCGAGCACGGCGTCGAGGCGATCCAACGCCCGGACAAGGACCGCGTCGTCGTGCGGCATCCTGCCGGGCGGCCGCTGGGTGGCGCGTGGGTAGATCGGTTCGACGATGCGCGCGCGGTCGAAGCCGGCAAGACGCACCTGATCCTACCGGCGAAGAGCGGGCGCAAGCGCAGCGGCTGGACGGGAGAGCAGACGCTCGAGTTCTTGCTGACTGCGCTGACGGGAAAGCGGGGGTAGGCGGCAGGCCGTGCTTACGTAGCGCGGCCCCGCGTTCGAGAAGGCCGGTATCGGAGGGCGCGAGTCTCCTGGAAACCTGCAGTCCGTGGGCCGGACTGGTCGATGCGCCCTGCATGGATCGATCGCAGTCATGGCTTGTTCCCGTCGCTTTCCTCGGACTGGTCGCCGTCGCGAATTCCCAGTCCGTCCTGCGCGACTTTCATCCTGGCGGCGATTCGCAGGTGTCCGCGTTCTTCGACTGTGGCGATGGGCATGCCCTGTTCGCCGCCGGGGAAGGCGGCACGCTCGTTTGGCGTTCCGATGGCACCGACTCGGGCACGATCTTGCAATTCGAGGCTCCTGGAACGGTGTTCCAGGTCGTCCAAGACGACTCGAGGACGCTCTGGATCGGCCTGGACGCAGCCGGTAACCCCGGCGTGTGGACTCGCCGAGACGGCGTGACCTCCCGACTGCACGAAGGGCAAGTCGGACAACTCATCTCGCTCGGCGACGCCTGGTTTGGCACGGCGTTGACCGAGGCGCCATTCGCAGCTGTCCGGGCGCTCATCCGGCTGGGGGACGACCCCGCGGACGTCGAGACGGTCACGGACTTCAACGGTGCGCTGGCGTCACACGGTCCGTGGCGTCGCGGGGAGTCGCTCGAGCTCTTCTCTCTGCGCGACGGTCGCACCGATCTGTGGCGCGTGGACGCCGACGGAAATGTGGAGCAAGTGCCAGACCTGCTTCCCGCACAGTTCTCGCCGCCGCTGGCGGTGACTACCTGCGGCGACGTTCTGCTGTGCGACGTGCGAGATCCGATCGGGGTAACGCACGTCGTAGCGTCGGCTGGCGCCCCAGGTGATGCTCTGTCGATCGCCTCGGTGTGGCAGGCTCTGCTCGGGCCAATGGAGTTCGCACGGCTGGGCTCCCACACGGTGTTCGGGATAGGGCCGCAGATGTTCCGAACCGACGGGTCGGTGAGCGGCACCGTGAGACTGTTCGAATCCGTAGACAACATGCCCTGGGAATTCCCGCGGGACTTCGTCGCGACGTCGGAGCACGTCTATTTCTTGTCCCAGCGAATCGATCCGGGCTTTCCCGCGGGACGGGTTTGGCGAACCGATGCCAATGTCGGCTCTCCTGAGCTCGTGCTCGACGTACCGTGGGCGGCTCTCGATCCGATGCTCACACTCGGCGGAAACGATCGCCTCCTTCTTGTCACCGACTTCGATCACGAATCGGGACAGTCGTTGGTTTCGATCCGTGCTGCGGCGCACGAAGAGCTCGCGAACGGTCTCGTGATCTCGTCCCTGCGCTCGAGCGTGGTCATTGGACGGCACGCGTTCTTCGTAGCCAGCGACCCGCTGCTCGGGTTCGAGCCCTGGACCTTCGACGTCTCGGACGTCGAGGCGTCGCGCTCCCGATCGACTCTCGCCGGGTGTGCCGCCGACGAGGCAGACACGCCGTCTCTCTGCGCTCTCGGTGACCCAATCATCGGGAACGCCGACTTCGCATTCGAGTTCGACTCCGCAACACCGGGACCGTCGACGCTGTGGCTCGGATCGAGCGCCGTCGCCAACGCTGCTTTGTCACCGTGCCCGCTCGTCACGGACGGGTTCACGGCGCTGCCGCTGCCAGGCAGTGCAAACACGACGGTCTCGGTTCCGATCCCTTCAGCGCCGGAGATCCTCGGCCTCGAGGTGTTCGGACAGGCGCTGCAAGTCGAACCAGGCGGACCGCTGCTCGGGGTCGGCGTGAGCAGCAACGTCTGGTACCTGCTGGTGGGCAGCCCATGAGCGCCTCGTTGGTTCGACGCCCCCCTCGTTCGACGCCGCTGAAAGCGCGGACAGGGCAGCGCGGCTGAGCCGTCCCCGTTTCGTACCCGTGCCGCTGCCCCTGCCCGTGCCCGGGCGTGCCCGAACGGGAACGCGTCACGCTCGGGCACCGGCACGGGCAGCGGCACAGGCACGAAACGGGATCTACAACTCCGCCTCCATCGCCTCACACACCCGCTGAATCACCCGCACCCGCGCGAACCGCTTGTCGTTCGCGGGCACCAAATCCCACGGCACCCGCTGCGTGCTCGTGCGCAGCACCATGTCGTCGACTGCCGCGCGGTAGGCATCCCACTTCTCGCGATTCCGCCAGTCCTCGTCGGTGATCTTGTGCTTCTTCCACTCGACCTGCTCGCGTTCCTTGAAGCGCCGGAGCTGCTCGGCATTGCTGATGTGTAGCCAGAACTTCAGGACGACGATGCCGTGCTCGACGAGCTGCTGCTCGAACGTGTTGATCTCGTGGTATGCGCGCTCCCACTCTTCCTCCCGAGCGAAGCCTTCGACGCGCTCGACGAGCACGCGGCCGTACCACGAACGGTCGTAGATCGTCATGTAGCCGCTGCGCGGAACGTGTCGCCAGAAGCGCCACAGGTAGTGATGCGCATGCTCCTCGTCGGTCGGTGCACCGATCGACATCGCGTTGAACAATCGCGCATCGATCGCGCGGGTCAGGCGACGAATCGCGCCACCCTTCCCGGCGGCATCCCATCCCTCGAAGACGACGACCGTGCGCAGTCGCTGCTCGCGCGCTTTCCAAGTCAACTGATTGACGCGGTTCTGCCAGTGCGCGAGCTGCTCTTCGTATTCCTTCTTCTCCAGCTTCGACTCGAGATCGACACGATCCAGCACGGAGACGGCCTCGTACTTCGGCTCGGGCAACGGTGCCGCCGAGTGGGCAGAGCTCGCTTCCGCGCGCGCGATGCGGTCCTCCATCTCCGATAGCAACGTGCGCGCCACGGTCAGATCTCGGTACCGAGCGTCCGCCGCCTCGACCAAATGCCAGCGGCACGGACCGATGTCGGTGGCGTGAATCGCCCGCTCGGAGACCATCAGGAAGTCGTCGTAATTCTTCGAGAACTCCCGGAGCAACGGCGACGTGATCCGCCCCTCCGTCACGTCCGCCTGGAGACGATCTTGCTGGTCGCTCTTCGCCAGGTGGAACCAGAACTTTACGATCAGGGCGCCGTCGTCGGTGAGCAACCGCTCGAAGTCCTCGGCTTGCCGCATCTCGTGCTCGAACTCGGCGTCGTCGATCCGGTCGAACACCCGGTCCACGATCGGGTGGGTGTACCACGAACCGAACATGATCCCGACCGTCCCGGCCGGCGGAAGGCAACGCCAGAACCTCCAGTAGCGCGGTCGCTGCGTCTCTTCGTCGGTTTCATCCCAAAACGAGTTCGTGCGCACGTAGCGGGTGTCGAGCCACTTGTTGAGTCGGTTGACGACGGCGCCCTTGCCCGCCCCTTCGACTCCCGACATCACGAGGATCACGGGAACCTTCAACTCGGCGAGCCGGCGCTGCGCCTTCAGCAGCGCCGAATGCAGCACGGGCTCTTCCTTGTCGAACTCCTTCTTGGAGACCTGCCGTCCCAGCTCGATCGCTTCGAACATCCGCGAATCGTAGCCCTCAGGACGGGCGGACCCGGAACCCGAATCGCCTTTCGCGTACATTGCGACCGCACCGTCCCGATTCATGGGTCGCCACATGCAGGATAGTACAGTCCGCGAGCACCTCGAACGCGCCTGGCACGAACGCGCGAACGACCTCGTATCGCGACTTCGCGAACTGCGTGCCCACAGCGGGCGTGAGTCCGTGCGCTTGACGCGACGGGCCGTCCGGCAACTCCGCTTCCTTCTCGACGAGTTCGGACACCACTCTGAAGAGGAGCCATCGCCGCGGCTCGATCGCGAGCTGCGTCGCCTGTCGCGCGCGCTCGGTCCGGCGCGAGACGCCGCGGTCCACGAGACGTGCACGCGGTCGGTCGCGCGCGCGGCGAAACGCGCGCACAAGCCCAAGCTCGCCGCCGCCGGTCTCGCGCTCGCGCGACGACTTCGGGATCGTAGGCGCGGCTACACGTGGCGGGTGATCGACGCGACCGCCGCGGCGTTGCGATCCGGCTTGGCCGACCGGCTCACCACGTGTCGCTGGACGACGCCCGACGCGCCCGCGTCCGACTACACGGCAGCGACGTTCGCGAGTTCGTGCAGGGAGATCGCCGAGTCGGGCCACTGCCTCGTCACCGAGGACGACATCGCGGCTCGTCACGATCTCCGCAAGCGCGCGCGGCCACCGCTGACCACGATCGCGATCTTCGGCGCGTCCGCTCCAGCGGCGTCCCGTGACGCCATCGAAGCCCTCCAGTCGCTGCGCCGACACCTCGGCGACCTCCACGATCTCGAGGAGACCGCGGCCCTGCTCCGCGACTTTCGCGACGTCGAGTGTGCCGCGGCGGGGTCGCTCACCGACTACGCGGACGTGCGCGCAGGCAAGCTCGAGAGCTTCTTCGACTGGGCCGAAACCCGCCTCGCCACCGACCATGCGAAGCTCCTCACCCGCACACGGGAGGCCTGGCCAGGATGGCGGGAGCGCCTCATCTCGCGAAATGTGAACAACTTCCCACTCGACGGATCTACCAGAGAGTGTCGATAATCCCGGTGTGCGGTTAGGAATCCTGATCGGTCTCGTTCTGCTGAGCGCGGCGCCCTCGGCGTCCGCCCAGGAAACCGCCGGCTCGCCCCGCGGCCGGCGGCTGTTCGACCGTGTCGACGCGATCATCGGCGACCGCGTCATCCTGCGGAGCACGCTCGACGAAGAAGTCGAGGCGCGGCAGCCCGGCCCGATCGACGCTGAGACCCGGATGCGCCTGCGCACCGAGTTCGTCCACGACATCGTGCGCGAGCAGATCTGGATCCAGCACGGCAAGTCGATCGGCGATAAGGCCCCGGCCGCGTTCGCCGAATCGATCGACAAGGAAGTCGACCGGCGGATCCGCGAGGAAATGCGCGAGACCGGCAGCTTCTCGCTGCTCGACACCGAGCTCGGCCAGATCGGCCGCTCGTGGGACGACGTGCGACGCCGCGAGCGCAACCAGATCCTCGAGCGGATCGCCCGCGGCAACGTGATGACCAAGCTCTACTACAACAAGGGCTTGATGGTCACGCCGCGCGAGATCCAGCGCTACTTCGACGAGCACCCCGAGGAGTTCAACCGGCCGGCGTCGGCCGACGTCAGCTGGGTCAGCTTCCGAGTCCGCGGCGACGCCGACGCCGTCCTGAAGCAGGCGCAGTCGGCCGCAGCGGCATGGCGGACGCAGAACATGAGCTCCGCGGAGGTCGCCGAGAAGTTCGGTGGCGTCGACTTCGGTGTCAAGCGAGATATTCGGCAGACCGAATCCGACAAGCGCCGCAAGTTCCTCAAGACGTTCGCGGCCTCCGGCGAGATCGGCGACGTCTCCGAGCCGATCCGCACTTCGGACTCCGCGATCGGCATCCTGCGCCTCGAGGACAAGGTCGCGGCGCGCTCGAGCCAGTTCTTCGACCCGATCGTCCAGTCGAACATCCGCACCCGGATCGCGCGCGACAAGACCGACCAGTGGCAGAACCGCGTGCTCTTCCACAAGCGGCGAAACGTCTACGTCTGGCCGCCGACGATCCTGCCGGAGCGCTGAGCCCCGCGGGCCCGTGAGCCCCCGACCGGTCGAAAACGGGACACCGGAACTGGCCGCCCCACCGCCGGGACGCTAATTTCCCAGCCCCCTCTGAACCCCGGGCTCCCTGGCCCCGTTTCGATCCGCGTCAGTGCCACGTGCGTCCTCGGACGCCGTGCCTCTCTCTCGGACACCCAGTCACCCAACCAAGACGGTCCCATGTCGATCGACCCGACCAAGTACGAAATCGAGACCACGCAGCCCCCGATGTGGGAGCGCGAGGAGACCTTCCAGGAAATCATGGCCGAGCAGCTGCGCCACGCCCCGTGGCTCATGCTGTCGATCGTCCTGCACGGCCTGGTGTTCATGGTCCTGCTGCTCATCCCCGTCGACCCGCTCGACACGGAAGAGCCGGTCATGATGATGAAGCCGCCGGAGCAGGTGGAGGACATCGAGGAAGAGAAGGAAGAAGAGGAAGAGGTCGAAGAGGAAGTCGAAGAAGAGGTCGTCATCCAGGAGACCGAGATCACCGAGGTCGAAGAGACCGAGGAGTTCGAGGAAGTCTCCGATGTGAAGGAATCGGCCTTCGACTCCGACCAGTGGAACTCCGCGGTCGGCCTCGGCGGCGGCGCCGGTGGCAAGACCGGTGGTCGTGGCGGCGGCCGTCGTGGTCTCCGCAAGAAGGGTGGCAAGGCCACGGCGCGCGCGATCGAACTCGCGCTCGAGTGGCTGAAGAAGCACCAGGACGAAGACGGCCACTGGGACGCGGACGAGTTCATGCGTCACGACGTCGAGGGTGAGCCCTGTGACGGTGCCGGCAACCCGGTCCACGACGTCGGCCTGACCGGCCTCGCGCTGCTCGCGTTCTTGGGTGACGGCAGCACGATGCGCTCGGGTGCCTACAAGGACGTCGTCCGCAAGGGCGTCATCTGGCTCAAGGAGCAGCAGGATCCCGACAGCGGCCTGTTCGGCACCAACAGCTCGAACGAGTTCGTCTACAACCACGCGATCGCCGCGTATGCGATGACCGAGGCCTACGGCCTGTCGAACTACAAGATCCTCAAGAAGTACGCGCAGCTCGGGATCAACTACCTCGAGAAGCACCGCAACCCGTACAGCGTGTGGCGCTACCAGCCGCGCGACAACGACAACGACACGTCGGTCACGGGCTGGTGCGTCATGGCCTACAAGTCGGCCGAAGACTTCAAGCTCGAGGTCAACAAGAACGCGATGGACCTGTCGGAAGCCTGGTTCGACCAGATGACCGACCCGACCAACGGTCGCACGGGCTACACCGAGCGCGGTGGCCGCTCGTCGCGGAAGCACGGTGAGCACTCCGCGCTCTTCCCCCGCGAGAAGGGCGAGTGCATGACGGCCGTGTCGCTGCTCTGCCGCTTCTTCCTCGGCAAGAACCCGAAGGACGACAAGATGATGCCGCTGCAGGCGGACCTCATCCTCAAGCAGCAGCCGGTCTGGGACAAGGAGAGCGGCGCGATCGACCACTACTACTGGTACTACGCGACCTACGCGCTGTATCAGATGTCGGGCCGCTGGTGGAAGACCTGGCAGAAGTCGCTGACCAAGGCTGTCGTCAAGTCGCAGCGCGAAGACGGCAACTTCAAGGGCTCCTGGGACCCGATCGGCGCCTGGGGTGAGGACGGCGGCCGCGTCTACTCGACCGCGATCCTCTGCCTGACGCTGGAAGCCTACTACCGCTACACGCGACTGGTGCGCTAGAGACACGAGCGCTGACCGAAGGCGCCCGCGGATCACGAAGTGGTTCGCGGGCGCTTTCGTGTACCGCGCACATGCGAGCTCAGCAGTTGCGGTGCCATGCACGCGCGCCTGCGATCGGCTGGCTACAATGCTGCGATGGGCCAGAATCGAGAGCGACGCGCCTTCCTCCCTTGTGCTCTCGCACTCGCTGCGGTGCTCCCTGCCCAGGATCGCGAACAAGCCCGCATCCTCGCGTCCCTCGTCGACGGCGACACCGGAGTCGCGACGACCACCGACGACTCGCACGCCGGGCGCGCGCGCGCATCGGCGTTGATGACGCTCGCGCTCCTCGCGACGGGACACGATTCGGGCAACGGGCCGAGCGACGTCCGAGCCGCGATCCACAAGAGCACCAATTGGCTGCAGCTCCTGCGCGCGAACTCTCGCGCCGAGCCGACGATGCCACTCGGCGATCACGCGATCGCGGCGTTCGCGGTCGCGCAGACCGCGCTCCGGTCGGGTTCGGTCGGATCGGTCAGTATGTGGGCCCACGCAAAGGCCCAGGCGGAGTCACTCCATGCCGAGGTCCGGCGCGGAGACTTCGCCGTCCAAGAGATCCCCTGGATCGCGCTCGCCACGGTCTCGACGCGGATCTTCGACCTCGAAGAGCAAGAGGAACTCGAGCGCGCCTTCGCGAAGAACGCGCGCCGACGTCACCGCGAAGCGGGTGGCCAGCCCGACCTCACCGACGCCACAGGCGCGTTTCTCGCGCAGGCCCTGTTCGCCGACAAGTGCCCGACGGAGGCCGACGCGATCCTCGTGCGCTGGCAGAGGACACGGACCAACTGGCTCGCGCTCTACTGGACCGACCAGGCGTTCGCCGCGCTCGAACGCAAGCCGGGCCACGAAGCGCAGGTCGCGAAGTGGCGCGCCATGCGCGCGACGCTCACACGGCCGAAGGAAGGCCCGGACGTCTCGACTTGGGAGAAGTCTGCGGGCACCGGAGCGACGTTCGCGCTCCGCACGCTCCTTCGCGACGGCATGCGACCGCGGCCGTGGCTGCACCCGGTGCCGCTATCCGTGACGGCGCAGCTGCTCGAGTCCGACGGGAAAACACCGGTGCCGGGAATCCCCGTGGTGTGGCGTCGCGCGTCCGGCCGCGGATACCCCAACTATCGCGTCACTGACGAAGACGGCGAAGCGCGCCTCTGGTTGCCACCGGTCGACAGCATCCAGCTCGGTACCGCGCAAGAGCTTCGACGCGGTCGCCGCGGACGCGTGGTCGGCGTGCGCAAGCCGACGTGGTTGGAGAAACTCGACGTCGCCCCGGACGCAAAGGGCCTGCGCACGACTCTGGTGCTGAAAGACTGAGCAACTCCGGTCCATCAAGTCGGCAGTGTCGGTTCTGTCGACACCACCGCGAATCCCGATTCCCACGATCCCAGTGGGATTTCCGGTTGCGACGGAACTTTCTCTACAAGTTTTGCTCAAGCGGATGCCGAAGACCCCATTGGCGCGCAGTCTCGATTCGGGACTGCGCTGGCAAAGGAATCGAGGAGTGATCGATGGGCCTTCGGGTCAATACCAACATCGCGTCGATGAACGCACAGCGTTCGCTGGCTAGCACCACCGAACGACTGCAATCCAACTTCCGACGGCTATCCACTGGCCTCCGCATCTCTACGGCTGCGGACGACGCCGCCGGGCTTGCGATCTCCGAACGCTTCCGTGCGCAGATCCGATCGACCAACCAGGCGATCCGGAACGCACAGGACGGCATCTCGATGACGCAGACCGGCGAAGGTGCGCTCAACGAAGTGAGCAACATCCTGATCCGGCTCCGCGAGCTCGCGATGCAGGCGTCGAACGGCACCGTCAGCGATGCAGACCGGAACACGCTCGACCAGGAGTTCCAGGACCTGATCCAAGAGATCGACCGCATCGCGCAGTCGACATCGTTCAACGGCGTCAAGCTGCTCGACGGCACGGGCTCGACGATCCAGTTCCAGGTCGGCATCGGCACGAACGCGAGCGTCGATACGATCCAGCTCAGCACGTCCGACACCCTGGCTTCGACGCTGGGCCTGTCGACTCTGTCGGTCGGATCGAGCGCGGACTTCTCGCTCGCACTGACGTCCGTCGACAACGCGATCAACACCGTCAGCCGCGTCCGCGGTCAGTTCGGTGCGATCCAGAACCGACTGACGACGACGATCGAGAACCTGCGAATCCAAGCCGAGAACCAGAGCGCCGCCGAGAGCCGGATCCGCGACGTCGACGTCGCCGAGGAAACGGCCGCTCTGACGCGGAACAGTATTCTGCAGCAGGCCGCGATCTCGATCTTGTCGCAGGCCAACACGCAGCCGCAGTCGGCACTGCAGCTGCTCGGTCAGTAGCCGACCCGCGATGGGTAGCGATCCGCCCACGGCGGATCACCGATCGCGCGCGTCGACACCACGACTCTCTCCTCGGTCGCGGTGTCGGCACGAACGCGCCGCCCTCGCGAGCAGGCCGAGGTCACGACTCCGCGGCGACGCGGCATTGCATGTCGACGTAGGCGGCCTCGAGTAACCCGCCGAGCGCGGTCTCGTCGACGGGCGCGCCGGGCCGAATCTTGACGTGCCGCATGAACTTGCCTCCGCCCTCGAGTAGCCCCTGCGGGTCCGACAGCTCCGCGCCACGGAAGAAGCCCACGTTCACGTGCGCGGTGAACGCGTTCACGTAGACGAACGCGGCATCCTCGATACACGCAGTCGGATGGCCGTCGTGCAGCAGCTCGACGACGTCATCGCCGAGCGTGCGGATCACGTCGAACCAGCGTCGCGCGATCGCACCGAGCTCGCCCGCATGCGCATCCAGCCACGCGTCGACATCGGGATCGCGGCGCTGGCCGCCAGGGAAACGGAGGAGTTGAGTCATCCGGTCTCGAATCGAGAGGAGGCGATGCTCGATGTTCTCACTTCGAAGCTTCAGGAACCAATCTACGCGGACGACAAACACGCCCAAAGGGGGAACGGTGAGAGACGAAACGATGATCGCAACGGCGGCGACCGGCCGGCATTGGCTCGAGGATTCTGGCGTGCAGACGGGCCGCATCCTGCTCGTCGTCGGAAACTCGAAGCTCTGCGCGAGACTGTTCGGAGAGTTGAGTCCTTGCGGGTTCGACGTCGCGGCCGCCGAGAACGGCGTCCATGGCTTCCTGGAGTTTCTTTCGACGTCGCCTGATCTCGTCGTGATCGACCTCCAGATCAGCGGGATGAGCAGCACGATGCTCCTCGGCGAGATTCGTGAGCGCGAACCCGACCTGCCGGTGATCCTCCTGACCGACGACGAGGCGCCTGTCGTCAGTCAAGTGCCCGGGGTCGCGATCGCGCCCAAGTCGCTCTCGCCGACGGCGCTCGCGTCTCGCGTCAGCCGCGTGCTCGCGGTCTCCCGCGGCAACTTGCCGACGCAGCCGAAGTTCGACTCTACTTCGGCACAGAGAGATCGAAGCAACGCAGCTCCGCATCGTTGCGCACGAACACGTGCCGATAGGCGTACGCCGGGTGGGACCAGCACACCCCACCACGACGGTTGAGTTGCTCGCGCGTCGGCTCGATCAACTTCGTGCGATCGAGCTCTTCGAAGCCGTCCGGCGACAGCTTCGCGATCAGCAGTTCCCCGCGCTCGTTGAACATCCACACGTTCTCGCCGTTCTGCACGAAGTGGATCGTCGCCCAGCGACCGCGCGGCACCGCGGTGCGGTCTTCCCACACCCGCGCACCGTCCTCGAGCGCGAGGCAGCGAAACTCGCCGTAGCTGTCGACGCCGTACACGTGCTCGCCGATCGCGATCGGCGTGGAGATGATGCTGTGCAGCCCGTTCGTGCGGCGCTCGTTCTGGCCCCGGCGACGCCAGAGCTCGTCGACCGCGGGCTCGTCATCGCGCAACGCGAGCAGCGCGCAACCGTCATAGAACCCCGTGAAGAACAGCTTCCCGTCGTGCAGCACGGGTGACGCCACACCGAGCGGCATGTTCTTCGCCTTGAGCGGGTACTCCCAGAGCAGCTCACCGGACTTCGGCGCCACGCCGAGCACGCGATCCCCGGACCAGCACACGAGCACGCGGCGGCCGGCGTGATCGATGACGATCGGCGCCGAGTAGTTGCCGCGATCCGAGAACGCCGACCACTTCTCTTCGCCAGTCTCAGCATCGAACGCGCAGAGATACGCCTTCTCGCCGGACACGGGAACGATCAGCAGGCCGTCTTCCAAGACCGGCGCGGCGGCGATACCCCAGATCGGCATGTCGATGTCGTACTCCGCGCCGAGATCGTGCCGCCACCCGATCTCGCCGGTCGCCGCATCGAAGCAGAACAGATGCCCCATCGTCCCGAGGCTGTACGCCTTTCCGCCTTGGACGTGGACGCTGCAGCGCGGCCCTGCCTTGTAGGACACGCCGACGTAGGGACAGTCGTATTCGTGCTTCCAGATCGACTCGCCGGTCTTCCAGTCGAGGCAATGCACGCGCTCGACCTCGTCGGGCTCGGCGAGGCGATCCATGACGTAGACGCGACCGTCGGCGACGGTCGGTCCGGAATACCCCGACCCGACGGGCACCGACCAGCGGGGCTCCATCTCGTCGGGCAACTCGCTGCGGATGCCGGTCTCCCGCCAGACGCCATCGCGGGTCGGGCCCCGCCACTGGGGCCACTCGTCACCCTGGGGAGTCAGCGCGGGAAGGACGGCAGCGAACAGAATCAGCATGGTCAGAGCCTACGCCGCTACAGCTCGTGCTCGCGCACCAAGAACGCCGCCGACTTCGAGTGGTCGATGAACGTGCTCTCGTCCTCGTGCAGCATCGCGCCGAGCTTCTGCCCTTCGGGCGAGCCCATCGCCTCCATCATGTCCTGTTCGGACTCGAACCACACTTCGGCGACGCCGTCGTATTCCGGCTGCAGCCCCCGCGACTCCCGGAACGCGTCGTTGAGCGGAGACGTCAGCGTGTGGGACTGGACGTATTTCTTCGACCGCATGTCCGCGGCGTGCTTCTGGAAGAACGGGCCGTGGCTGTTCAACCAGTAGTCCTGGAACTCCTCACGCGTCTTCTCGGGATGACGCGTGAGGCACATGATGAGCTTGATCAACGGAAGGTCCTCGATGCGAACGGTCTGGCGAGAGCGTAGTCCCGCCGCCGGGTTCGCGCGAGTTGAGGCGTCGCGGACGTCCGAGGACTCGTGGAGTGCGACAGAGGCCCGAAACGGAGCCCCGGCGCACCCCGATTTGCGCCGCGGCGGCCCGGACTTACGGCTCGGCCGAGAAATTCTGCTTTTCCGGCCCATCTCGACCGCACCCGGGCCCATAACCGATGGAGTTCGATGACCCGACACACGCCACAGACACGCCGACCGTCCTGGAGCCGTCGCCTGACGCGCGCCTGGTTGCGGCTCGTCGTGCCGCTGCTGCGACGCCTGCTGAGCAAGTGCCGCGAGCAGTATCGGCGTCGTCGCGTCCCGTTCGAGCGCCTCGACGAAGAGGTCGCGCTCGTCGCCGTCACCGGTGACGACACGATCTGGTCGATGCGACGCTGGACGCAGATCATGCATTGGCGCGCGCTGCGCCACGGATCGTCCACCATCCACGCCGTGCTGGCCGCCTGACGTATCTGGCGGCCCCGGCAACGGGGTCAATCCCGCCGAGCCCGAACTCGTGTTCGGGCCGGCCCGACCTCATTGGACGAAAACGATGCAACGCCCCAAGAACTGGGCATTCTTCACGAAGGATCTCGACCGCACGGATCAGCGCCGCGAATGGCGCTACAACCGCAACCACCTGACGAGCGAACGCGGCGTGTTCGCTGCTGACGAAACCCAGGACCCGGCCGGCGAAGCCGCCTGCAACGAGTTCTGGGACTCGCACGAGCCACTCGTCGAGCGCTACCGGCACGCTCGCGGCCGCAAGAAGCAGCGGCTGCGCGACAAGCTCCTGCGAAGGCTGCACCGCGACGGCTTCATCGGCTCGAAGGAGACGAAGCAGTGGAGCGAGTTCGGCCCGCGCGACTGGGCACGGCTGAGGTAGCGCAGCTCAGTTTGCGCGGGTCTCGATCGGCGGCACGCGCAGCGGATCCCGCGGCGGTTCGAACATCACCCCGATCGCGGGACCGGCGGCGCCCTCGCCACTCGCATCCGCCCGGAACCACTCGGGATCCAATCCATCGGCGCGGAGCCTCTTCTCGTCGAACTGCCGCGCGAACGGGATCTGCTCGGCACGCACGAGCGCGTCGCGCCATTCGTCGCTGAACCGGTGGGCGAACGCCTCCTTCTCCGCGACCGGGCGCGCGATGTACCGATCCCAGAGCTCGCCCATGACACCATCGCCGTTCTTGCTCGGCACGACCACCTTGGACAGGTAGTCGACCCAGTGCCCCACCTCGTGGATCAGCGTGTGGTAAAGCAGCCAACGACGCAGGTTGAGCAGTCCCCAGCGGAAGCGATGTCGCCGACCGTCGAACTCGTAGCCGGAGGCGAGCCGCTGCATGCGCTCGAGTTCCCCCTGACGCTCGAGCGACAGCTTCTGCTCGAACGTCCACTCGGAGCGCGGCTCCTGCGCTTCGAGGAAGATCGCCGGCCCGTCGATCGGTCCGACATCGGCAGAGTAGACGAGCCGCCCCCACACCGGGTTGAGCTTGTCCTGCTTCCGCGTCGGCTGCCGGAGAACGACGCCACGAAGGCGCTCCGGTCCGGCGATGCACTCCGCGGGCAGAAGCTCGAGCACGCGCGCGATGTCGTCCGGCGTGCACGCGTGCACGAAGCCGCGCCGCGTTGGCTCGACGAGGATCATCAGCTCGTGCCGATGCACCCATCTGTGCACGGCGACCGGATCGATCAGGTTCTCGAAGTACGACTTCCAACTGTCCCACCGCCGCGGAATCACGAACGGGCTCTGCCGCTTCTTTCCGGCTGCGGCGGTGCCGATCTTGCGGTTGCGTCTCGTCGGGTCGCGCATGGAGGGACAAGAGTCTACTGGTTTCCCCTATCATGCGAGGATGCGCAGACGCTCGGTCCTCTCGCTCTTGGGTCTCGCCGCACTCGCGTGGCCGTCCGCGTTCGCGAGCGGCCAAGAGCCACTCGGCCGCAACGAGACCATCACGCGCAACACGCAGCGTAATGACCAGGTTGCGGACTTCTGGATCTATGGCGATCTCCAGGCGGGCTTCGCGCGCGCGCGAGAAACCGGCAAGCCGCTGCTCGTCACGTACCGCTGTGTTCCTTGAACGAGCTGCCGCTCCCTGGACGGGCAGGTGGCCCTTCCCCGAGACACCGATCTCGAACAGCTGCTGCAGGAGTTCGTGTGCGTCCGGATGGTCCAGATCAACGATCTCGACCTGTCGCTGTTCCAGTTCGACTTCGAGCTGACCTGGGCCGCGTTCGTGCTGAACGCGGATCGCACGCTCTACGGCCGATACGGCACGCGCTCGCACAACGACCGCAAGCGCAACGTGTTCTACGACCGGTCCAAGAAGAACGTCGCGCGCGACGCTTCCCCGCGCGACATGTCGATCGCGGGCTTCCAGGCGAGCTTGCGCGCCGCACTCGCACTGCACGCGCGATACGTCGCGGAGCAGGACGAGGCGTGGCAGCGTCTGCGCGACGGGCTCGCGCAGAAGACCGGGGAACCCTGGCCGTGGAAGACGCCCGGCGACATGCCCGGCATCCGTCGGCAGTGCACGCACTGCCACCAGGTCCCGTCGAATCGCATCCTGAATGCCCGGCACACGGACGGCGCGCCATCCGATCGCATCCTGTGGTCGTTCCCGATGCCCGATCTGCTCGGCATCACGCTCGACCCCGACCGCGCCGCGACCGTTCGCACGGTGCAGTCCAACTCGGAGGGAGCCGAGGCCCGGATCCGTCCCGGCGACGAGATCCTGCAGATCGGTGACCAGCCGGTGATCTCACCCGCGGACGTGCAGTGGGCGCTGCAACACGCAACGGACGGTGAAGCGCTACCCGTTCGCGTCCGAAGGCGCAGCGACGACGGAGACCGCGAACTCGATCTCGCGCTGTCGTTGCCGGACGGCTGGCGTCGCCGCGGCTCGTTCTCCTGGCGTTGGCGTTCGATGCGGGAAACGCTGTCCCGCGTTCTCGACGGCGAGGCCTGGCACTGCGGCGACCTCACGCCGGAGCGACGGCAGGAGCTCGGCATCGGCCCGAAGGGACTCGGGGTCGAAATCCTCGGCAACACGCGTCGCCACGGCGAACAGATTCTCCATGCCGGCGACGTCATCCTCCGCGTCGACGGCGTTGACCACATCGGCTCCGCGAGTGAGTTCCTCGCCTACGTGCTGCAGGAGAAGGCCAGGCGCTCCGAACTCCAGCTCGAGGTGCTCCGCAGAGCGCGCCGTATCGCGGTGACCGTGCGCGTCACCCGGTAGCGAGCACGAACCTCGCAACGGCCTCCTCGAACGCATCGACTTCCTCGAGCTGCAGCGCGTGGCTGCTCTCTTCGAACACGACGTGCTCCCCCTGGGGCAATACCGCAGCCGCGGTCCGGCCGTGGCGCGGCCCCAGGACGGTCGAGTGCCGCCCCGACAACACGAGAGTCGGCACGTGCACGCTCGGCAGGACCTCGAGCAGCGTCTCGTCGTCCTCGTCTTCGTCCTCGGTCGGGTCGGCGAGAGCATTCTCCGTATCGCGGAAGAAGCGATAGCTCGCCTCGATGAGCGGGCGGGTGTCGACGGCTTCGCTGCGCACCCAGTTGCGCCACATGGCGCGCACGAGACCCCGCGTCGGGTGGCCGCGCATCTTCGTGAACAGGATGTGCGGAAGGTCGCGCAGGCGGAGAGGTGGAAGGTCGGCCCCGAGCCCCGCGACGTCGACGAGCACGAGGTGCGAAAGACACGCCGGCTGCTCCTGCGCGAAGTAGATCGCCGCAGGCCCCGCCATCGACCACGCGCACAACGCCGCGCGCTCGGACCCGGCCTCTCGGATCAACGGCTCGAACCAGTCGAGGCTCCCCATCGTGCGCGCCGGCACGGACGATCGTTCCCAGTCCGGGATGACGACGGTGCACGACCGACCGAGCTGGTCGAGCGGGCCCCACGCGAGCGGTCCGAGCGCATGGGAGAACACGATCATCGGCCCGTCGCCGTGGCAACGGTACGTGAGCGTTCCCGCTTCGACGGACAGGTTCGCTTCGTGCATGGCGCGAGCCAGTGTAGCGCACGCTCACGATGCATCCGGCTACTTCCGCAGTTCGCTCGCCTCGAACGCTTTGTGACCGGTCGAG
Organism: Planctomycetota bacterium; assembly: GCA_028281765.1. GTDB lineage: Bacteria > Planctomycetota > UBA1135 > UBA1135 > UBA2386 > JANQJF01. Next base: position 29,825 of record JANQJF010000119.1, read on the forward strand.
CCCTTGCCGAGCACGGGGTGGTAATTCCGCGGCAGCTGAGCCCGATGCCTCGCGATCTCCGTCTCGAGTCCTGGCTCCGCGATTCGATTCGTCCACTCGTGGGGATCGCGCTCGTGGTCGTAGAACTCCTCCGTCCCATCGTTGTAGTGCACGTAGCGGTAGCGCTCCGATCGGATGCTGACGTTGCCCGGACCGAAGCTCGTACGCGCCAACTGCAACCACTCCGCGTCGACGTCCTCGAGCAGCGGCACTAGCGACTGCCCTTCGTGTGCGAGGTCCGCATCGTGACCCGTCAACGCCAACACCGTCGGGTACACGTCGAGGAGCTCCACCGGCTTGCGGCAGACCCTCCCTGGCTCGATGCCCGGGCCGACGACGATCAGGGGCACCCGCGTGCTGTCCTCCCACAGGCTGCGCTTGGCCCAACGCTCCTTCTCACCGAGGTGGAACCCGTGGTCGCTGTAGAGCACGACGAACGTGTCCGCCGCGCGCGCACTCGCGTCGAGCGCATCGAGGACCTTGCCGACCTGCGCGTCGACGAAGCTGACGCACGCGAGGTAGGAGCGCACGAGCGGCTTCCATTCCTTGTTCTCGACGACCCACTCGTGCGTCGGCGCGACGTGCTCGAGCCGCGTCAGATGGATACCGTAGTCGGGGAGATCGCTCAGGTCACCGGGCAACGTGCGCGGTAGCTGCAGCGTCTCCGCCGGGTGGAGCTCGAACCACTTCTGCGGCACGTACTGCGGCACGTGCGGACGGAAGAACCCGATCGCGAGGAAGAACGGATCGTCGAACTCCTGCGCGAGCCGTTGCACGGCCCACGCCGCGATCTTGCTGTCCGGCATCTGCGCATCGGACTCCGGGAAGGCGCCCCAGTCCCACAACGCGTGACCGGGAAACGACGTCAGCTTCTCCTCCGGGCGTGGACCGAACCCACCGAAGGAGCCGGCGTGGTTCGGCAGGTAGCGCCGATTCTGCTTTCCATGGAAGATCTTGCCCGCTCCCGACACGGCGTAGCCTTCCGCTTCGTACCGCATCGGCATCGGCACACACTTCGCGGCGACCTTCGACCGGCGGAAGTCAGGGTTCAAGAAGTAGACGCCACTCGTCGCCGGGTAGAGGCCGGTCATCATGCTCGCCCGCGACGGATTGCACACTGGCGACTGGCAGTGCGCGTTCGAGAAGAGCACGCCGCGCGACGCGAGCCGATCGATGTTCGGCGTCTTCGCCTGCGGATGTCCACCGAGGCAGCCAACCCAGTCGTTGAGGTCGTCGACGGCGATCAGGAGGACGTTGGGTGCTCGAGGCTGTTGGACGGCGGGGAGCGGCAGCGCGAGCGGGATCAGAGTTGCCGCGAAGCCGAGTGCATGCGCGATGCGTAGGCGACGGGGTCGAAGTCGAGCGAGCGGCATGGGGTTCGCATGTTAACGTGCGGACAGTGGACGGTCTTGGACGATCGATCGGTCCACGGCGTGCCGGCGCTCTGGCCGGCCGCGCCGGAAACACCAAGTAACCAAGCAGCCAAGAAGCAGGTAGGCACGATCGGCCGTTCGGACGACCTCGAGCGGTCCACGAGAACCGTGGATCAAGAGGCCGGAGTAGCTCACCGGCAGTCACGCAACAGGCCGCTCTACGCAACCGAGACACCGATTGCGTTACTCCCGATGCATTCGTTCGGCCAAGACCGTCGGTCGCCCGACATGTTGCTCCGCCATAGCGATCGACCAAGAGCCTCGACTGCCGGCAGTCGTTCGCTCGCCAAGACCGTCCGCCAGGATTCTTGGTCGCTTGGTGTTTCCGGCGCAGCCGGTCAAACCGTTGCTACGCCCCGGACCGCTCGAAAATCCAAGCAGCAGACCGCCTGTTCCAGCGAACGCGGGACACCACGCCCCGCTACTTCGTCCGCTTGATCACGTGGAAGCCGAACTCGGTCTCCACGACATCAGAGATCGCATCGACCTCGAGCGCGAACGCCGCCTCGCTGAACGGCTTGGCCATCTTGTCGAACTTGAACGTGCCCAGGTCACCGCCGTCCGGGCCCGACGGGCCGTCCGAGTACTCCTTCGCGAGCTCCGCGAAGTCGCCGCCGTCCTTGACCTTCTGCAGCACCTCTTCGGCGCGCGCCTTGGCCTCTTCCTTCGTGCGCGTCGCCTCGCTTCGAGACGAACCCGCGTACGAGATCAGGATGTGCGACGCCGCGACTTCCTCGGGCTTGCCGTCGTCTTCCTCGAGCAGCTCCGCCTTCGGCTTGACCATCTGCTCGGCCTTCCACGAGGAGATCTCGTAGACCCAGCTCTGGTGCTGCTGGTTGAAGAGCGCGCACGCGTCCTGCGCGAGGAGCAGCGCTTCCTTGCGGTCGAGCTCCTCCTGCGGGTCGTCGTCCTTCGGCTTCATCACGTCGCCACCGACGTACCGCGCGCGGCAGCGCACGAAGTACTTCGTCTCTTCCTCCGGCTCCGCGTCGCCTTCGGCTTCCTTGGCCTCTTTCTTCTGCGCGATCTCGAACGTGTAGACGGCCTTCGCGCGCGTCTCGACCGTGTAGCTCGAGTCGAACTTCAAACCCTTCACTTCGGCCTCCGACAGGAAGTCGGTCAGCGTCAGATACGACACCGCGCCGAACACGCTCTCGTGCGACGTGCCTTTGACCTTCTGGCCCTCAGGGACGTCCTGCAACTCGATCTTGCCCTTCTCGGGGCTGAGGATCGTGTAGACGCCGGCCGGAGTGTTCACGTCGACGCGCGCGGTGTCGTCGCGCGGAATCTCGACGAGCGACTTGTCGACGTAGTCGAGTCCCTTGCCGCGGAACGAGATCCACTCGTCCGTGTGGAAGACCTTGTCGTCACCGTCGAGACGGACCGAGAAGCCACCGCCTCCCATCTCGTCCGACTTCGGCGAAGGCGCGACGTAGAGGGACAGCATCGGCTTGTCTTCGCGATCGAAGAACTTCAGCACCTGCGTCTCCTCTCCACCATCGACGACGTGGAGGCCCGCGTGATCGTCCGCGTCCTCCGTGACGAGCGCCGACGTCCGGATCTTCAGGCACTTGGAGATCAGTGAGTTGATCTCCTTGTTCGACGCCGGATAGTTGTGCTTGCTCGCGACGAGGAAGTTCTTGCCGCTGCGCACGAGGCGCGCGGAGTCCTCACCGTTCTTGACCTCGATCGCACCGATGTCGTTCGGGCTGAGATCCTGGACGAGATAGCGGGCCGCCGAGTTGTCGAAGTCCGGGTTCGGCTTCCAGGAGCCGACGACGACCGACAGCACGACCATGACGGCCGCGACGATCCCGAGCAGGTTGAACGTCTTCTCGTTCATGCCACACCTCCGCGCACTTGCTCGCGCCGTTGCTTGTTTCGCATGAAGAACAACACCAGGCCGATCAGCGCGACGATCGCCGGGACACCGAAGATGTTGGTGTTCTTGATCGATGCCCCGAGACCTTCGATCTCGTCGAGCTTGGCCTTCTGCAGGTCTCGCAGCTCGTATTCCTTCTCACGGATCTTCGCTTCGAGCTTGCGCTCGTTCTCGTAGGCCTCACTCTGCAGGAGACCGACGTTCTTCTCGGTCGCCTTCGAGTTGAGGTCTCGGAGCTGATCCCGGAACTGCTGCATCTCGGCGTTGATCGCCTGCACCTGCTCCTCCGTGCGCAAGTCCGCTTCCTTCTCGATCTGCGCCACGACTTCGAACGGACGCTGGAACTGCTTCCGCGCACGGATGCTGATCAGCGCGTTCGAGCCGGCGAGGTAGTCGAGCGAGTTGAGTACGAAGCCGACATTCGAGTTCGCCATCTGCGACATGCCGAACACGCCCTGCGCCCACGCCCCCGGATCGGTCAGCATGTCGACGTCGGCAACGAGGATGAACGAGTTCTCCTCGGCACACGCGGCGAGGTGCTTCGACGGCTCCTCGGGGCCCTCAGCCTCTTCGGATTCGTCTTCGCCCTCGGCCTCTTCGTCCTTCGGCTCCTCGGGCTTGCCGTCCGGGAACGCCGTCGTGAACTTGCCGCTCGCGCGAGCCGCGACCCACACGGAGTCGGCGCCTTCCTTGAATTTCTTGGCAAGCCCCTCGAGGTCAGGGCCCATCGGCCCGCCGAGCTCACCACTGCTCGCGGACCACGTGCCGCCCTGCGGCGTCGTCGTGATCAGCGGCGTCACCGTCACGCCTTCGACGTCCTGCTTGCGCAGCGCGCCGGAGAACAGCATGCCAATGTCATCGAGGTCGGCCGTCACGGTCTCCGCTTGGCTCAGGCATTCCGGACCCGCGAGCGTCATCGCGCCCGGGAAGCGGATCACGCGGCGGGTGCGCGTCTGCACACGCTGCCCCAGGTTCAGGTCACCCGAGAACAGCTTGCCATCCAGCGCGACACCCCACGTCTTCGTCAGAGCGTTGAGATCGCTCGACGCGTCGTGCGGCGGCGGCCCGCCGAACGGATTCTGCTGCGCCTGCTGCGGCGGACGATCGCCGTAGAAGCAGTGCGGATCGACGAACGCGATCAGCTTGCCGCCACGCATCACGAACTGGTCGATCGCGTAGAGCGTCGGCTCGGGCAGCTGCTTCGGGTGCACGACGAGCAAGTAGTCGATGGTCTCGTCGATCTCGGTCGCGTCCTTCGCGACGTCCTCGACGTCGTAGAAGCGCTTGATGCCAGCTTCGATCGTCAGCCACGCCTCTTCGACCGGACGACCCTGCATCTGCATCATCTGGCGCATGTAGGGCGTCATGCCCCCGCCCGTGATGTTGAGCGACGAGAGCACGCCGACCTTGGTCTTCTTGCGGCGCGACGCGATGTCGATGAGCTCGCTGATGTCGTACTCGAGCCGTGCCTGCAGCTGCGCCTGCATCTGCGGTCGCGGATCGACGAACGTCGCGATCGTCTCCTGCGCACCGGCACCACTCGTGACGGCGAGACCGAAGTACATCCCCTCGGTCTCGGTCAGCGGCCAGCGTCGGATCCCGAGACGGTCCGCCTCGAGCGCTTCGTCCGAGAACGGCCGCGGGTCGTACTCGAGCAGCACGAGCTTGCCGTCGCTGTGGCGCTCGTAGGCACGCAGCAGGTCCCGGACGTAGTAGTAGAAGTTGTGGAACTGCTTGAACCAATCCGCGCCGATCTTGGTCGCGGCTTCCTTCGAGTAGAAGAGCTTCATCGTCAGCTGCCGCGGCAGAGCGTCGATGATCTCCTTCGACCCGTCACTCAGCGTGTAGACGCTGTCTTCGGTCAGGTCGACTCCACCCCAGCGCTCGGTCACCTTCGAGAAGATGAACGTGCCGCAGAACGCGATGATCAGGATGAAGCACAGTCCCAGAATCGTTCGAGTGAAACTCGTCATGGCTGTCTCCTAACGCGCCTTCTGTTCGTCGAGGATCACGGCACTGCACACCAGGAACGCCGCCGTGATCGCGAGCATGAACACGATGTTGCGCAGCTCGATCACGCCGCGCTGCATCAGGTCGTAGTGGGTCAAGAAGCTCATCTGCTCGACGAACGGCGTCAGCCAGGACGTCAAGAAGAACGAGTCGACGGCCTTCAGCACCGACGGCTGACCCGCGAACACCAAGAACGCGCACACGAGCGACGCGATGATGAACGCGATGACTTGGTTCTTGGTCAGCGCGGAGAAGAACGTTCCGATCGCGAGATAGGCACCCGCCATCAAGAAGGCGCCGAGGTAGCCGGTCCAAATCGGTCCGTTGTCCGGATCGCCGAGGTAGGCAACCGAGAACACGATCGGCAGCGTCAGCACGAGCGCGATCCCGAAGAACGCCCAGCCCGCGAAGAACTTGCCGAGGATCGCCTGCTTGACGGTCACGGGCAGCGTCAGCAGCAACTCGACCGTGCCCGTGCGGCGCTCCTCGGCCCACGTGCGCATCGCGATGGCCGGCGCCAAGAACGCGAACAGCCACGGCATGTAGAAGAAGAACACCCGCAGGTTCGCGTCGCGCGATTCGTAGAGCCCGTCGCGGAACGCGAGGAACGCCGCGAGCATCAAGAACACGCAGAGGAAGACGTAGGCCAGCGGCGTACCGAAGTAGCCGCGGAACTCACGCTTCATGATCGCTTGCGTTGCGGTCATGCCACACCCTCCTTCTCGGAGCCAGCCGCGGCCGCGGAAGCGCCACCGCCGACGGTGATCTGACGGAAGTAATCTTCGAGGCGTCCACCGCCGCGCGCCCGCAACTCCTCGGGCGTGCCATCCGCGAGGACCTTGCCCTTCGCGATGATCACCGCGCGCGAGCAGACCGCGTCGACCTCCTCTAAGATGTGCGTCGAGATCACGATGCACTTCTCCTTGCCCATGCGCCGAATCATCTCGCGCACGTCGTGCTTCTGGTTCGGATCGAGACCGTCGGTCGGCTCGTCGAGGATCAGCGTCTGCGGGTCGTGCAGGAACGCCTGCGCGAGACCGACGCGACGCTTGTAGCCCTTCGACAGCGTCTCGATCGCCTGGTGGTAAACACCCTCGAGCGCGCACTCGTGCATCACCCGCTCGATCGCGGTCTTCGCCTGGCCGGCGTCGATTCCTCGAACCTCGCAGATGAACTTCAAGAACGCGCCGACTGTCATGTCGTCGTAGAGCGGCGCGTTCTCCGGCACGTAGCCGACACGCTGCCGCACCCCGATCGGGTCCCGGAGGATGTCGCAGCCGCCGACCGTGGCGGTGCCCGAGTCGGGCTTGAGGAAGCAGGTCAGGATCTTCATCGTCGTCGACTTGCCCGCCCCGTTGGGGCCGAGGAAACCGAGGACTTCTCCTGGCTGCACTTCGAAAGAGATCTCGTCGGCGGCGGTGATCGCGCCGAATCGCTTCGTGATTCTGTCGACCTGGATCATTGGGAACACGACCGGCCGCAGCCGGCCCCTCGCAAATCCGTAATGAGCGCAGCTAGACCGGTGGATTGCCCCGGCTAGCGGCCGATGGAATGGGTGTCGCTACTTGGCAGCGGCGGCGCGGTTGATTGCACGGGCCATCATGGCCTTGCGATTCGAAGCCGCATTCGCGTGCAGGATGTTGGTCTTGGCGGCCTTGTCGATCTGCTTCATCGCGTTCGGCAGAGCCGCCTTCGCCGCCTCGACGTCGCCGCTCTCGGCGGCCGCCAGGACACGCTTGACCTCGCTGCGCATGCGGGAAGCGATGCCCTTGTTGTGGACGCGCCGTGCTTCGGACGTCCGAACCCGCTTCTGGGCTTGCTTGCTGTGAGCCATCTCTTGTCAGTCCGTGTGCAGTCAGCCTGCACTGCTCTTGAGTTGTTGAACTTTCTCGGCGACGTCTTTGAAGCCGATATCCTCCTCGAGAATCTTCGAGAAATGCTCGAGAGCCTCGTCGGTCTTGCCGAGCTGCTCGGCGAGGTCGCCGAGCTCGTAGAGGACATCCTTCGTGGACACGCCACCACTCCGGGACGCTTCGAGAGCCTTCTCGAGCTGCCCCAGAGCCAAATCACCTAGATCCTTCGCGCGGAAGGCCTTGCCGAGCAGGAGCAAGGACTGCGCCTTGTTGCGCGGGTCCTTGACCGACTGCTGCAGCTCTTGGATCGCATCGTCGTGCGCTCCGGTGTGCAGGAGCGACTCGCCGAGCTCGAAGCGCAGACCGAGATCGGTCGGGTTCGCTTCGACGCGGCGGCGATACTCGCCGACGCGCGCTTCGTGCAGCGCCTGCTCGGCGCGCTCGGCCGCGGAGTCGTCGCCGCGCTTGCGCGCCTTCTCGACGCGCTCCGCCTGCAGGTCGAGCCGCAGGTCACCGGCCTTGTCCGCGAGCTCGCTGCGCGACGGATCGAGCTGGAGCGCGCGCTCGTAGCTGTCGAGCGCCGCCTGCTTCTCGCCGCGCATGACGAGCAGCTCACCGACGCGCATCAGACTCTTGATGTCGTCCGGGTTGTTCGCGATCCGCTCCTCGACCTCCTGCAACTCCTCCTCGATCTCGTCGTCGGAGAGCTGCAGACGGCTAGCCTTCTCGAGGCGTCGCTGCTCGGTCTGGTCCTTGATCAGATCGCGCGAGTGCTTCGCGTCCTCGATGCCGGACGAGCGCAGAGCGCCCTCGGCGGCGAGATTCTTGCGCGCCTTCAGTGACTCCTGGTCTCGCGGGTCGACCTTGAGCGCCTGCTCGTACATCGCGAGGGCGCCTTGGTAGTCGCCGGCTTCATAGAGCAGGGCACCGGCGGACCGCGACGCAACGAGGCAGCGCGGCTGGTGCTCGGCGTACGCCTTGTAGACCGCTAGCGCCGACTTCTGGAACCCGGCACGCTCGAGCGAATCCGCGAGCTTCAGGTTCACGCCTTCGTTGAGCGGGTCGAGCGCGAGGTAGCGCTCATATGACTTCGCGGCCGACGAGTGCGCGCCGAACAACCGACCCAAGGCGGCGCTGAACAGGCTCACGCCCCCACCGATCATCGCGATCAGCTTGCTCGGCGGCTTCTGCTCGGCCTTCTTGAAGAGCGCGAGCCGCAATCCGGCGCGCGCGTCGCCGTTGTCCGGCTGCAGGCCGAGCAACTGCGTGTACAGCTTCACCGCGAACGGGTAGTTGCGACGCTTGACTGCGTCCGCGGCCGTCTCGAGATGCTTGCTGAGGTCCATACGCGTGGCCGACGCCGCCGGCGAGGGGTCAAGCCGGGGCGGAAGGGCGGGGAACCATACCTATGCCCGTGGGCAGCCGCAAGAGCGCGGAGGCAGGCCACGATCAAGGGTTTTGGCAAGGGTTTGGGATCGAGTCGGGACGGGGAACACCCGACCCCGTTCGGGGTGCGAAGCCGCGCGACCGCGACATCGCGTCGCATCCGAGAGCCGCAACGCGCGACTGGTCGTAAGTCGTGAATTCCAGGCAGCTTCCACACGATCGGACGTGCTAGTCGTCGAGCTCGACTTCGAGTCGGTGCGCGATCACGCCACCGGCGCCGTCCGCGAGACCGAACAGCCGCACCTCGATCGCCGCCCCGGACGACAGCCCGGACCAGAGGGCGAAGAACGCATCGACGGACGACGCGTCGTCCTCGACGAGAGCCAGCGAGGCAAAATGCGCCACGAGCGGATCTCCGAGTCCGAGCACGCCGAATGTCTGATCGATCTCGACCGAACCGAGAGTGAACGAGCCGTCGACCGCGGACGCGGCGACGACCGTCGCGTCCAACCGCCCCGGACGGACGCGCACGTCGTCCGCGGTGATCGTCGGTGCCACCGGATCTCCGGAGATCGAGCCGATCAAGCGCACGCGCAGCCCGACGGCGATGTCGGTCACGTTCACATCCGGTTCGTGCGGCAGCTGCAGCCAGAGCCGCTCCGTGCCGTCGAGCTCCACGGCGACGTCGGTCGCGGCACTCGCGACTCGACCGCTGATCACGGCCGGATCGTGCGGCTCGAGCCGGACGACGAAGCGCGCCGGCAGTTCGTCGACGGCGTGCACCCGTCCCTCGAATTCCGGGATCGCCACCTCGATCTCAATCTCGTTCGCAGGGAACGGCTGATCGACGAACGACGCGAATCGAACGCGCACGAACTGGCCGATCTGGAGGTCGGCGAGCGTTCCCGGCCCGCTCTGCAACCGGACCTGCGCACTCGCCGTGGAGACATCGATCTCCGGCGGGTTGCCGAGCGCGGTCAGAACCGGATCGACGACGGCCGCGCCCTCGAGCACTTCGAGCACGCGGAGACGCATCGTGCCGAGCGCGGAATCGATCGAGACGATGTGACCACCGACGCGAGCCGCACTCGGCGTCATCATGGTCTCGACCTGAATCCGCGTCGCGGCCAGCGCACCATCGGCGGTGATGCTGCCGTCCGCGTCGACGTCTGCGCCGGGAATGGCCAGCACGAAGAACTCGTCCTCCGTAAGCACCTGCGCGTTATCACCGAGAAGCACGGTGGCGTCCGCGACGACCACGGACAGCTCGCCGATTCCCGCGCCGTCTTCCAGGCGCGTGAGCTCGATGACGAGGGTCCGCGCGGCGGCGGCGGCACTGAGAACGCGGCCGTGCACTTCGTCGACCAGCTCCGGCGAATCGTCCACCACCGGGTTCTGCACGCCACCACCATCCAACCGGAGCACGAAGCCACCGGGCCAGTTCGGGTCCGGCAGGAGCGCCCGGTCGAGATCGATCTCGATCGAGACGTTCTCGGTCTGCCCCGTCGACAGCTGGACGGCCTCGGCGAGCGCGAAGCTCGCGGTGGCTGCTTCCACCCGAATCGGCACCGCGTTGCCGGTCGCGTCCCGCGCCTGAACCGCGAGTTCGTCGATCGACAGACGCGCACCCGCATACGCCCCCGGTCCGATCCCACGAACCTGCAGGAGCTCACTCCGCCCGAGGTAGTCGAAGAAGTTCACGCCGCGCGGTTCGAGCACGAGGTTGTCGGTCTCACCTTGCTCCGCATCCGCCAATCGGATGTCCGTGAACCAAACTTCGAGCATGGAGAGCGCCGGTGACTGGGCGTCGCGCACGAGAAGATTGATGGTCGCGGCAGTCTCTCCGGGCGGAGCTTCGGTCGGGGCCTCCGGTCCCGCGCCGCTTCCGGAGCTGCAGCCCGACGCAATCGCGAGAAGGAGGATCGCAGCCAGGCACCACGACGTTCGGAGAGGGAGTTCCCAACAGATGGCTTGGAGTTTCATGACACCTCCACCGGGGGCAAGCCGCGTACCACCGAGCGCGCGACCATCCCGCGTGCGCATTGCACACACGGCGTGACCGGATCCAGGACACACGAATGTTCCGGGGGCCGTGGCCCACTCCTTGCGCTCTCTCTCGCGATCCAACCTCGAACCCGAGAGAACGATGAACCGATCCGTCTTGACACTCTCCTCGTGCGCCATCCTCGCGCTCGCCCCGACCCTGTCCGCCCAGATCTGCCTCGGGACGGCCACCTCGGTACCGGCCGGCAACGGCGCCAGTCACGTCTCCGCGTGCGACGTCGACCTCGATGGTCGCGTCGACCTCGTGAGCGTCGACCCGCCGGCCAACACCGTAGTCGTGATGCGCAACCTCGGCGCGGGAGCATTCGATGCGCCGGCTGCCTACCCCGTCGGCGTCGATCCCGAATCCGTCGCGTGCGCGGACTTCAACGGCGACTGGATGCCGGACCTCGCCGTGACGAACGAGGACTCCGCAAGCGTTTCGATCCTGTTCAACACGGGGATCGGCACGTTCACCCCCGCATCGACGGTCTCGGTCGGCACGGACCCACGGGGTATCGAATCCGGAGACTTGGATGGAGACGGCGACATGGACCTCGTGGTCAACATGCGTCCATTCGGTCAGGTGCGCCTGCTCCTCAACAATGGCGCGGGCACGTTCGTTAGCCCGGTCAACCTCGCGGTCGGGTCGGATCCGAAGTCGACGATCATCCACGACCTCGACGCGGACGGAGACCTCGACCTGGCGGTCACGAACAACGGCAGCAGCACGTTCTCCCTCCTCCGCAACAACGGTGACGGGACCTTCGCCCCGCAGGTGCAGGTGCCGACCGGCCTCGATCCGCACGGAATCGCGACTGCGGACTTCGACGGTGACGGGACGCCCGACATCGCGACGGCGAGCGAGAACAACAGCAACGTGTCCGTTCACTGGAACGACGGCAGCGGCAGCTTCGGTCCCCCGACAGTTCTGCCGGTCGGGTCGTTCCCCGACGGCGTCGCGGCGTGCGACCTCGACGGCGATCTCGCTCCGGACCTCATCGTGGCGAATGCCGGCGCCGGCACGATCTCCGTGCTGCGCAATCTCGGGGGAGGTTCGTTTGCGGCGCACGTGACGTTCGGCGTCGGTCTCGTGCCCGAAGACGTGGTTTGTGCGGACCTCGGCCACTCGCACGCCCCGGACATCGTCGTCGCCAACGAGGGCGGCTCGAACCTCTCGGTCCTGTCGAATTGCGGCCTCTGGACGGATCTCGGCAACGCACTCCCCGGGCCGAGCGGCACGCCCAGCCTCGTCGGTACCGGCGCACTCGTCGGCGGTTCCCCGACGACGCTCACGATCGCCGGCACGCAGCCGAACGGCTCGGCTTCACTGATCATCGGGCTGAGCGCCGTGAACTTCCCGATCTTCGGCGGCGTGCTCGTGCCCGCCCCGGATCTCGTCGCACCGGGAATCACGCTGGACGCCACCGGCTCGGCCACGCTCTCGTTCCAGTGGTTCCAGGGGCTGCCGAGCGGACTCGACATCTACTGGCAAGCCTGGCTGCTCGACGCGGCTGGTGGATTCGGCGGAGTCGCGGCGAGCAACGCACTCGTGTCACGCACGCCGTGACCCCGATCCCCCGACCGCAATCGCGCGGAGAGGGTCGACCCACGGTGCCGGCTCTGGTATCCCATACCGCGTGGATGTCGTGATCTATCCAGACCCGTCGCTGCGCCGCGGCGGAGCCAAAGTCGAGACCTTCGACGACGAGTTGAAGGAAACCGCCAAGCAGATGATCGAGGCGATGTACCGGCAGCGAGGCGTCGGCCTCGCCGCGCCGCAGGTCGCGATCGACCAAGCGCTTCTGGTCCTCAACCCGACGGGGGACCCGGCCGACGCCGACCAGGAGATGGTGCTGTGCAACCCGAAGATCATCTCCAAGAAGGGCAAGGAATGGGGCGAGGAGGGCTGCCTCTCGTTCCCCGGCATCTACGGCGAGGTCCAGCGCGCGACCAAGATCGTGATCTCCTACCAGGATCTGGACGGTGAGGAGAAGGAGACCCGGGCCGAGGACTTCCTCGCGCGGGTGATCCAGCACGAGATGGACCACATCGATGGCGTGGTCTTCACGGACCGGTTCAGCTCGGTGGAGAAGCTGCGGGTCAAGCCGAAGCTCGAGGCGCTCGAGGAGCGGTTCAAGACGAACGCGTAGGCTCCGCGAGAGGTCGCCGGCACAGGACGCTCGCGGACGCGAGCGAGGGAGGCCGGCCAGGGGCGTTTCGCACGAGCACTCGCACGAGCACGCGAGGTCGCTCGCGCCCGCCAGCCGACTAGCTCCGCCTTCCCCTGCCCTCCCCCCGTCCCCTTCTCCCTCCCCCCAACCGATACGTCCGCCGATACGGCTTCTCCCCCTTCCCGAAGAACGCCATCACGCACCCGCCCACCGTCACGAACGCCACCCCCATGAACAGCATGATCCCGAGCGCCGACGGCACACCCGGCACCAACACGCTGTTCGCGGGGTCGTCCGGGTCGTAGCGCACCGCCACCTTCCCACCGACCGGGAACTTCGCGAGCCGCGCCTCGATCACTTCCCTCCTCCCCTCCCCGCGCTCGATGAACTCGTACCGCGAGCCGGTGTACTCCGTTCCGTCCACGACGTAGGCGTACTCCACGTCCGGTGTGTATGACGTGCTGCTGCTCCGCCGCGAACCCGAGCTCGTCCGTGTGTCGACATCGGCTCGGACCATCACGCCTTCGGCCGTCGGCCACTCGGTGCTATCACTGCCCGTGAACCACGTGACGATGCCCGAGATCAGCATCGCCAGACCCGCGAGCGCAAAGATGCCGCCGAACAGGAATCGCATCGTCCCGTTCTACCGTAGTGCGCGTCGGCGGACGCGATACAGTCCGAGCCCCATGCGAATCGTCGAAGGACTCTCCGCACTCGACGAGCTCGACCTGCTCGGACAACACGGCGACGCGATCGAATCCCGTTCGGCCGTGCTGGTCGGGGTCTTCGACGGCGTGCACCTCGGCCACCAACGGCTGCTGCACGAGCTGCTCGAGCTCGCGTCGGCGACGTCGGCCGTGCCGACGGTCGTGACCTTCCGCAACCACCCGGCGGAACTGCTGCACGGTCGCGACATCGAGTGGATCGTCGGACTCCCGCACCGACTTCGGCTGCTCCGCCGCGCCGGTGTGCAGCGCACGCTGCTGCTCGACTTCGACGACGAGCTGCGCGCGATGACGGCCTCCGCGTTCACCGAACGTATCCTCGTGCGCGGCCTCCGCGCGCGCGGACTGCTGCTCGGCTACGACGCCGCGATCGGACTGGATCGCGAAGGCACACCCGAGCGCATGCGCGAGCTCGGCGATGAACACGGCATCGACGTGCGCGAAGGCAGCGTGTTCGAAGTCGACGGTAAGCCGGTCTCGTCGACCGCGATCCGTGCCGCGATCCGCGACGGCGACCTCGACCTCGCGAACCGCATGCTCGGTCGCTGGCCGAGCATTCTCGGAGAGGTCGTTCACGGCGAGGGGCGCGGCCGCACGATCGGGTATCCGACCGCGAACGTGTCGCTGACCGGCACGCTGCCCCCACCCGACGGGGTGTATGCCGTCGAGGTCATCCACGACGGCCAGGTGTTCGCCGGCGTCGCGAACCTCGGCGGCAAGCCGACGTTCGGCAGCGAGGCGCGGACACTCGAGACGCACCTGTTCGACTTCGACGGCGATCTCTACGGGGCGCAGCTCGAGGTGGCGTTCGTCGCGCGGATCCGAGGACAACAGAAGTTCGCGAACTCGGACGAACTCCGCGCGCAGATCGAAGCGGACTCGGAAGCCGCGCGCGAGATCGCGGACGGCTGAGCCATCGCTCAGTTCACGTCCGCCAACTCGTGCGGACGATCCCAGAAGAACCCCTGCCCGAACTGCACCCCGGCATCGCGCACGGCTTCGAGGTCGGACCGGCTCTCGATGCCCTCGGCGATCAGGTATGCCGACAGGCCATCGACGACGCGCACCAATCGGTCCAGCCAGTGACGCTTCGCCGGGTCGCTCGCGCACCCCGTGACGAACGCCCGGTCGACCTTGATCACGTCGGGCTCGAGCACGATCAACGCTTCGAGCGAGCTCCGACCGAACCCGACGTCGTCGAGCGCGACGAGCACGCCGACTTTCTGCAGCTCGGCGACTCGCTCGCGCAGGCGACCGGGCTGACCGATGACCTGCTGCTCGCTGAGCTCGACGCAGAACTGCCGGCGACTCCCGAACCGACCGCAGAACAACTCGACCCAACGATCGAGATCCACGCTCTCGAGCGTCGACGGGTAGAGATTGACGTGGATGCGACCCTCGAGATCCGGACGAGCTTCGACCGCGTCGAGACAGTTCTCGACGCAGCTGAGATCGACCGAGCGAAGCAGATCCCGCTCCACGGCCGCACGGAACAGGTGCTCGGGGTTTTCGAGCTCGTCACCGCTCGGCCCACGGCTCAGGAGCTCCATGCCGACGGGGCGATCGTCGGACAACGCGCGGATCGACTGTGCGACGACGCGCAGCCCCTTGCCCTCGAGCAGTAGCGCGTCTTGGCTCGACCCTTCCACGGCCGAGAGCGCCGTCGCGACACGGTTCTTCCCGCCGCGCTTGCCGCGCTTCAACGCGAGCTGCAGCTGCGTCAGCAGCTCCTTCGTCGTCGCGGCATCCACCGCGACGTCGGAGACTCCGATGCTGACCGTCGCGTCGAATCGACTGGTCCCCGCCTCGACCGGATGCGCCGCGACCGCGTCGCGCACGCGCTCGGCGACGCGGAACGCTTCCGCGATCCGCGTGTCGGGCAGGAGCGCGATGAACTCGTCCCCGCCGACGCGCGCCAAGACGTCCGTCGGGCGCAGCGCGCGCGTCAATCGGCGAGAGACTTCCTGTAGGACTGCATCGCCGAACGCATGACCGAACTGATCGTTCGCAGTCTTGAAGTCATCGCAGTCGACGAGCAATGCAGCGAGCCGCGCTCCGCTCCGTCGCACGCGCGCCGCTTCCTGCGCGAGCGCACGTTCGAGCCCGCGACGGTTGATGAGATCCGTGAGCGGATCCCGGATTGCGATCTCTTGCAGCACGCGCGCCGCGTCGCGCAACGCGTCCTCATTGCGTCGCAGCGCCGTGATGTCCTCGGCGACACCGGCGAAGCTCGTGACACGGCCGCTTTCATCCCGAATCGCAAAGCCGCGATCGCGGATCCAGCGAGTCTCTCCGTCGTCCCGCACGATGCGGTAGGTCACTTCGAACTCGGACTCGTCGAGCTTTGCGTAGCACGCCTCCACCCGAGAGCGGTCCTCGGGATGCACGGCGCCGAGCCAATCGCCGGAGTCCTCGAGCAGCGCGTCGGGCGACCGTTGCCAAACTCGCGCGTACGCATCGTTCACGTAGCGGACGCGCCGATCGTGGACGGAGCGATTCCAAAGCACCTGATTGATGTTCCCGGCGATCTGCCGGAACACTTCCTCGTCCGCGCGTCGGTCCTCGCCCGGCTCGCGCGGAGCCGACGGAATGTCATCTCCCATGTCGCCTCACGTCGCTCGGAAACCCCGAACCATGCCGAAGGCCCCGCGACCCGGACATCGTAGGCCAAGGCACTCCGCCAAGGAAGCATCCAGACGCTCGACCGCAATTCGCGAGCCAGGCTTCGACACGATCCGACGCAACCCGATTTCCTCGCGGGACCTGGAACGATCGCGTCGCCGTGCTCGTCCCCCCGCCGCCGCACGATCTCGCGTGGATCCAAATTTCGAGCAGCACCTCGACGTACTTTCATGGCCACGACGAACGCACGGCGACAACTCTCTCCGGACCGAGGCTTGACCGATCGGGCGACGCGGCCCGAGGCCGGCTTCGGCAGCTGATCTCTTCGAAGCAGACCGACCATGCGTATGCGTTCTCCCTCGATCTCCGCCAGCGTCCTCGCAGCGCTCGCGGTCGCGCCCCTCGCGTTCGCGCAGAGTATTCCAACGACACCGGGGCACATGCCGCCACCCGGCGACCTCTCGTTCGTCACCAACGCCGGTCAGTGGGGTGCGGGCATCGCCGCCCGCGCGCGCACCGGCAACGGCACCGCCTGGTTCCACGACCGCGGCGTCGTCTTCACGATTCAGAAGCAGGAGATGCGCACGTCCGGCCGCGGCCCACTCCAGGGTCCGCCCCGGCCCCACACGGTCGACGAGACCAAGCTCGGTCTGCGCTTCGTCGGCGCGCGCGCAACCGAGCCGACGGCGCTCGGCGCGCACGGCACCCGCACCTTCGTTCATGGCTCGCACGAACCGTGGAACGCGAGCACCCACGACTCACTCCGCTACGAGCAGCTCTATCCGGGCATCGACGCGGCGTTCCGCACCGACGGCCAACAGCTGGTCTACGACTTCCATCTCGCGCCGCACAGCTCACACACGACGATCGAGATCGCCTGCGACGGCGCCGCGTCGCTCGCGCTGCGTGACGACGGCTCACTCGTCATGCGCACCGGAATCGGCGATGTCGTGCAGAGCGCACCGCAGAGCTTCGAGCTCCTCGCGGACGGCACCAAGATCCCGGTCCCGAGTCGCTTCGTGCTGCGCGGACCGGATCGATACGGCTTCGATGTCGAACGCGACGACCCGTCGCGCCCGCTCTGGATCGACCCCGGTGTCGACTGGACGACCTACTTCGGGACCTCCGGCGTCGACTACTTCTTCGGCGCGGCACAGATCCTCGACGAGTACCACGTGTTCCTCGGTGGAAGTGACTCGCCGTCGATCCCCGCCCCGTGGTCTTCGAACACTCAGGGCCCCGCGGGCACGTTCGACGTCGTCGTCAGCTTGATGATCCCGACCGACCCGGCCGCGACCGCACCGGTCATCACGACGGTGATCGGCGGCAGCGGCTTCGACCACGCGCTCGACGTCGCGTTCGACCCTACGACGCAGCTGATCACGATCGTCGGCGTGACGTGGTCGTCGGACTTCCCGGTGACGCCGGATGCCAACCAGCCGACCACCGGTGGCGGCATCGACGGCTTCCTCACCCAGGTCGACGTCGCGGGCCAAATCGTCTACTCGACGTACTTCGGTGGGAACGGCGACGACCGCCTCACGGACGTCGTCATGCAGAACGGCGTCGCGACGATCGCCGGCTACACCGACGACCCGACGCTCCCCGTCAGCCCCAGCGCCTACCAGCCGACGCTCGCCGGCGGGCTCGACCTCGTGATCGGCCGGCTCGATCCCGGCCTCGCGCCGGGATCGCAGCTGACGGCCTCGACGTTCCTCGGCTCGAGCGCGGACGAAGGCGTCGTGATCGAAGACACGGACGACTTCTTCCTCAACTGGGACCTCGCCGAGCTCGACGTCGCGGACAACGGGGACGTCACGGTCTCCGTCTTCTCGCAGGGCGCCGGCTTCCCGACTTCGAACTTCTCGTTCGCCGGGGCCACGGATTTCCTGATCGCGCGCCTCGACGCGACGCTCGGACAGCTCCTCTATTCGACCTACCTGGGCGGCCCGGGAGTCGAGATCTCCGCCGCGATGACCGTCGACGACAACGGCGCGATCACGGTCGCCGGGATCTCGCAGACACCGGGCGCGCCAGTCACCGCCGGCGCGATCCAAGCCAACCACGCGGGCAGCAACGACGGCTACCTCGCGCGCATCGATCCGTCGCTCTCACAGGCCCAGCAGCTCGTCTACGGAACCTACGTCGGCGACACCGGGGACGACGAGCTGATCGGCATGGCGCTGGAGCCGGACTCGACCCACGTCGTCGTGACCGGCTGGTCCGAGAACGGCTCGCTGCCGACGACCCCGGACGCGTTCCAAACCGACAGCGCCGGGCCGAACGCGAGCTACGTGATCCGCCTCGACGCGGACGCGAGCTCGCAGCATCCGGTGCACTACTTCTCGTATCTGAGCGCGCCCGGCTCGACAGGCTTCGGCACGCGTATGTTCAACGGCACGCGCCTCGACGACGGACGGTGGGTCCTGTACGGCGCGGTCGAGACCGCGTTCCCGGTCGGTGCGAACGGTCCGCAGGCTTCCCCAGCGGGCGCCCTCGACGGGGCGGTACTCGTCATGGATCTCCTGCCGACGGGCGTCGAGCGCTTCGGCTCCGGCACCGCCGCGTGCGATCGACCGATCCTGGCCGGCGTGCGCTTCTCGCCGCGGTTCGACAACGAGGCGTTCGCGATCTACACGACCGGCGCACCGCCGGCGACGAACGGCGTGGTGTTGTTCGGCGATCCGCTGCCGACGCCGCTGGCCGCCTTCAACATCGACTTGCTCCTCTGGAACATCGCGACCGCGGAACCGGTGACGACGGACGGCCTCGGCTTCTCGATGCTGCCGCTACCGATCGGCGTGAGCTCGCTCCCCGGCGTCTCGCTGAGTGCGCAGAGCGTGTTCTTGACGAACGCGACGTGTCCGGGATCGGGCCCGTTCGCGGCGAGTGATCGCCTCGACCTTACGATCACCGCCGGTCCGCCGCCGCTGATCGGCGCGATCACGCCTCCGAGCGCGCCCTCGGGGACGACGATCACGATCGCCGGCTCGAACTTCTCGGCGGCCGCGACGATCACGGTCGCCGGCGTGCCAACGACCCCGAGTCTCCTGACGGAGAACAGCATCCAGTTCCCGTATCCGCCCGGTCTCCCGTGCGACAGCGCCGTCGTGGTCACGAACCCGGACGGCGCATCGTCGACCGGCACGCTGAACCCGACTCCGAACGTCACCAACGCGATCTCGCCTCAGGGTCCGGCAGCCGGCGGCGCGCTGTTCACGATGGTCGGCTCGGGCTTCTCGCCGAACACGACCGTCACGATCGGCGGCGCTCCAGCGACCGTGATTCTGTCCGTGTCCGGCCTGCTCCGCGTGACGACCCCACCCGGCACGCCCGGGCCGGCGGAAGTCTTGATCACGACGGACGGTG
Organism: Planctomycetota bacterium; assembly: GCA_028281765.1. Classification (GTDB taxonomy): domain Bacteria; phylum Planctomycetota; class UBA1135; order UBA1135; family UBA2386; genus JANQJF01. Next base: position 49,361 of record JANQJF010000119.1, read on the forward strand.
GCTGCTCGACGACGACGACCTACACGTATCTCTAGAGCTCTACGAATCTCTACAACACCAGCAGCGACACGCTCGCGAGCGTCGTCAGCACGAGGATCGCGTTGCGGAACGCTTCCTGCGGAATCCACGCGAGGAAGCGCCGCCCGATCACCGCACCGACGATCACGAGCGGGAAAAGCAGCACGAACGCCTCGAGGTACGGCAGCTGGATCATGTCGAGGTAGGCGAACGCGGGGATCTTCGACACGTTGACGACAAGGAAGAACACCGCGGTCGTCCCCATGAACCGCGCCTTCTCGAGGCCCGCCGACAGGAAGTAGATCCCCATGATCGGACCGGCGGCGTTCGCGAGCGTCGTCGCCGTGCCCGCCGACGCGCCGACGAAGAATCGGAACAGCGGATGCCGCACGTTCATCGACGCTGCGCGCCGCATGCGCACGACCTCGAGCAGCACGAGTGACAACACGAGCGCGCCGATCGTCACGCGCAGCACGCGGTCGTCGACGGCGCCGAGGATCAGCACGCCGACGACGAGCCCGCACACGACCGGCGGCACGAGCTTGACGAGTTCGCTCCACTCCGCGGTGCGCCGATAGAACACGACCGCGAGGATGTCGCCGACGACGAGGTAGAGCAGCAGCGTGCCGACCGACGTCTTGGTCGGGAACGTCAACGCCATGACGACCGGAATCAGGATGCCGAGCGGCGGCAGACCGGTCTTGACGAACCCGACGAGCAGCGCGACGCACGCGAGGCCGAGGTAGGCGGCGGCGGAGAGGCCGGGGTCGCCGTTCAGCAGCATGGCCGGGCCTTCATCCAACGCGTGCGCATCACCACGTCGATGGTGCCGCGGCTTCGAGCGAGCGACAAGGCAGCGCCGGGCACCGTCGCCCGCCGATCCGGCCGAATGTCGACGAAACGCGCTTGATCCGAACGCCCCCGCCCTCTAGCTTGCCCGGCCCTCGCAGGAGGCCCGGGCAGGTAGCTCAGTTGGTAGAGCACAGCATTGAAAATGCTGGGGTCGGCGGTTCAAATCCGCCCCTGCCCACCAGTTTCAGGCCGTTTCGCTGTTTTGGGCTAACTCCTCGGGCTAACCTGGGAGTCATGTCGGCTACCAAGAACCCCGCTCAGCGGAGGCGTCGCCGTCCTCCCAAGCCGAAGCGTCGCGCTTCGTACAGCAACATCTACCCGCGCTGGATGGCATCAGCGGATGCGTGGGGCTGGCGCCCCGCGATCAAGCACGAGGGCTCACTCATCTGGGGGCCGACCGTTCGCACGCAGAAGGAAGCGTTCGAAGCAGCCCAGCAGATGCGCAGTGAACTGGCCACGATCGCCGAGCTTCCGGACGTGTCGATGACGATCAGCGAAGCGTTTGACGAGACGATTCAACGACTGCTCGACGGTGGAGGCTCACCCATCACCGCGAAGGGGTACCGCGCACGGTTCGACATCTGGGAGGACTTCCTCGACCCTGAGGCACCCATCGCGCAGTTCACCGCTGATGACGTTCGCGCGTTGATTCGTAGGAGGCGAGAACGTGACGGATTGCACGCAAATGGCGTGCGACAAGATCTTCGCGTCCTGCACCGCGTGCTCGCTGTTGGCGGTTTCCCTCCAGACAAGAACCCCGCGCGTAAGCGAACGAAGGAGCTGCCCGGAGGTGTGGACTGGCCGGCGGAGAAGCAGCCTGATCGACCGTTCTTCACGATGGCGCAGGTAGCTGATATTGAGAGGCGAGTGCGAAAGTCTGCGACACCATCATCAACGTTCCACGCCGACCTCATCGTGTTTCTTGCCGTCACGGGGATTCGCAGTTTCGAACTCGAACGCCTGCGCGCCCACGACGTCTCGTTCGACGACGAACAGGGTGGTGGCACCATCAAAGTTCACGGAAAACGCGGCGGTATCCGCCGCGTCGCGTTTCATGCAGGAGACAAGCCGATCGTCCGCCGCCTTCTCGAGCATGCAGGCACCGGCCCTATCATCTCGCCGGTTGGCCTCTCGACAATCCTCAAGCGACTTGCGCGGCGCCTCGGCATACCCGGTTTGAACGCGCGGGCGCTCAGACGAACGTTTGCCACTGACATGTCTGACGGCTCTGACTTGCGAACGATCCAGTCCCAGCTTGGTCACTCTCAGCTCTCGACCACACAGAAGTACCTTGGTGAGCGCATCGAGCTTGCACACGCGGCTGCCGAGCGGCGTCATCGACGACTTCGCGGGTCCGCGCAGGAACCCTGAGAATTAGCATCTCATCGGCGCGTGCGCTTCCCGCGACTTCGTGCTGTCTTGTCTCGCACGGTTCGCCGGATGACTGTTCGTGCGACGGCCTTTTGGCGAGCGGTCGTCACTGCCTTCGACATGATGTAGGACACTGCTTCGCTGCGCGAGACCAGGTACAGTCCCGGCTTCAATCGGTACAGTTGGGGCGCCCCTACTTGCTTCAACCATAATCGCCGAAGCAGCACTGGATCAACGCCGAGTTCTTCCGCGAACTCGTCGAGCGGCACCAGATCCAGTGGTTCATCGGGAGGCGGTGTTTCTGTCGTGCGACTCATCGAACGTCACCGGCGCAACCTGTGCGCGCCCACGATGGTGAAGTAAGTGCCGTGTCGCCCGACGATCACGGTTCTCTCCCGAGCGTCCGCTCATCCGTCGTTGCTCGCTTGATCGCGCCCGTCTGACGGGGCGTGTTCGCTGCTTGCTTCAAATCACGCACTGCCAGTTTCGATGTTGTGCGCGCTCGTCTGCGCGACGTGTCTTCTTCTTCATGTGTCGGTGCTATTTCCCAGTTCTCGTCTGAGTTGTCGCCCTGCCACTCGAGTTCCTTCGTGGTTCTGCCCACCTTCGGTGTGTTGATTCGTAGGGTGTCGTTGCACGTCGGTGGCGGCGTACTTCGGTACGTCGTGGTGTTTGTCGTCTTCCATTCGTGGGTGTTCTTCGTCACCGTGATGCGGATCCGTCCCATTCCTGCGACGAGTGTTGCGACGACGACTGCTATCGCGAATCCGAGCATCGGCAGAGCGAACACGCTGATGCCGATAGCGCCGTAGGCGAGCACGGTGAGTCCTGCCACGGCACAGGCGATCGCGGCAGGCCCTGCCCCGGACGTCGCTGCTTCATCGTCATGCGTCCACCAGAGCACGGTGCCGAAGAGAAGCCCGCTGAGACCTGCGCCAGCATCAAGTGGTGTCATGCGACCTCCTCTGCTACGTCGTAGCTAATCACCATCTTCCCGCGCTTGCCGCAGTGAGGATCCACTGCTTCTGCGCGGAGCATGCCGAGTTTGTCGATGGTCAGTCGTACTTCGATGCTGTGCGGTCGGTCACTGATTGCGGGTAGGTCGTCGAGTTCGATGACGCCGAGTTCGACGCATTCGCTCGCCGGAGCACCGTTTCGTCCTTGCAGGATCCGAATGCACGCCGCGGTTTGCCCTGGCTTCTCGAGCGTGAACGTCTCGACGTGATCTGAAGGGATCACTACTCCTTCGTCGAGAATGACTGAGTTGATGAGTTCCTTTGACTCGTTGATGACGGCAACACCGAACGGGTACGGTGTTGTTTCACTCAGGGTGTGGCGGCTTCGCGGCAGGACTTTCCGCCCAACCGTGACTGGTTGACCGCGCGCTTCTTGTTCGATTCTCCCGATCTCGACCGCCCCGAGTGCTACGGCGTAGAACGGATCTACGTGCGAGCTGGGTGTGAGGTCGAATCGTTCTTTGAGCTGCTCCGCTACGAGCGGCACTTTTGCTCCGCCCCCTACCATCAGGAGTTCGTTGAGACTTCCTGGGGTGATGTCCTTTGCTCGAAGTGCTTCGTCGACGCAATCGAGGGCCTGGTCCACGAGGTCGCTGACAGCTGCTTCGAACGCTGCACGCGTGACTTCTGTTGAGAGGACGTGCCCGTCGCACGTCCAGACGAGCTGTGTCGTGCTGCGCACCGACAGATCAAGCTTCGCTGTCTCGATTCGTTGATCGAGTTCGAACAGTGCGATCGCGTGCGTTTCTGGGTTAGGTCGAAACCCGTATTCTGCTTCGAATCGCGACAGCACGATCTCAAGCAGTCGGTCGGAGAAGTCTTTTCCTCCCAGCGCGTTCACGCCGCGCGTGATGATCGTTGTGACGCTATTGCCGGAGACCTCGAGGATGGAGAAGTCGAAGGTTGCTGCTCCGAGGTCGCAGACTGCTGAAACCCCGTCTGCTCGTGAGTGCAGGCGGTTTCCGAATCCGGCTGCCGTTGGTTCCTTCGGCGTGCTGATGAGTTCGAGTCCTGCCTTCTTGCACGCAGCCCTGATGGACTCAATCTGTGGGTCGCTGTAGTTGGCAGGGACGGTGATGACGACCTTCGTTGGGACCGTCCCGGTTGCTCGTTCAATATCCCGCTTCGCTGCTTCGATGCGAATGGCCTGCAAGTCCACAGCTCGGTGTTTCTTGCCGGTGTCAGGATGCACGAACAGCACTTCGTCCGTTCCCACGAAGCGCTTCTCGAAACGCACGTGACGCGGAGGATTCATCGCTCCCGCGTTCGCTGCTGCCATCCCGACGAGCACACTTCCGTCTTCGTTGAAGTAGAGATCCGACGACGTCTCCAGTTGCCCGTATTCGTTTGGCACGAGAACCGACTTTCCTTCTCCTTCCAGAGTCGTCACGCGGGTCGCGGTCATCGACAAGTCCATTCCAAAGATGCTCATCGCGTCCCCTCCGCTTCATAGTGTGCGTCGTAGACGGCGACGTCTTGGGCGCGGATAAGTGCTCCTTCGAATCGGAAGCCTGGATGCAGGACCGCGGCTACCGTTCGATGGCATGATTCATCAGTTGTTACTGATCGTTGCCGGGGACACATTGTTGTTGGGTCGAACGGATCTCCCGGTTCTGCTTCGAGCACCTCCACGCCGAGCAGTCGCAAGAGTGTCAGCACGCGCTGCCGCACCTCACCGATGATCTCTTCGAGTTCGCGACGGCTCAGCACAGACTCTTCAATACTGCGCGCAACGTCGATAATCGGCGTGAGCTGGCGTGTGACCATGCTGACGACGTCTCGCTTCGCGTGAGCACTACCGATTCGCTCGATCGCGCCGGTCAATCGCGCGGCGACTTGGTCGGGTACCGCGCCGAGTTCGTGTTCGAGTCGCTCATTCGATGCGCGAAGCTCTTCGATTTCTCGGTTCTGCGCTCGCTGCAACGCAGCGCATGCTTCGACTTCGTCCGGTAGTGCGGCGAATCGTTCAATCGCCGCGGACACGTGTTCTTCATGAGGAATAGTAGTCATGGTCTTTTCGCTTCTTCAGTCGTTTCATTGAGTTTGAGAATCACCCGCCTCGATGACGCTTCACGCGAAGTGCCACGAGTACGAGCAGAATGATGATGAGCAGCTCGAGCGGTGTCGGTGCTGGAATGCCGAGCGCTGCCGTCAGGTCGGAAAACGCCTGTTGGAGTCGTTCGCGGTAGTTCACGAGCGCTGCTACCAGCACGCTGATGAGGACAACATCGATGAGCGGTGGTCGGCGTCGGTTTCGTTGGACGCCGAGCTGGTCTGGCTCGATCGGTAGTGGTTGGTGCCGTGGTTTCGGTGGCGGAACGGGTCCTCCCATTCCGTGTTCGCGGAGTTGGTCGCCTGTGGTCATGACCACTCCCTCCCATTTCCACTCGTTCTTCCAGTTCCAATTCCGCCGCTTTCTTCTCCTCCTGTAACTGGAAACTGGCGTGCCATCCCCTGGCTGCCGCAGGCAGCGCCCCTTTGAACTCCGTGAGCACCGCTCCCCGTACTCTTACCCCCCTTTCTATGAGTGCTGCTGCTGCAGCGCGCTTGCAAGCCGCGCGAACGAAGTGAGCGTGGCTCACACACAGGCAGACGCGTCCTGAAGCGGAGCGAAAGGTGCGCGACGCCGCCACACGGTTCGAGAACCGCAACCACGGTGAATCTCGAACGAAAGAAAACAACACCAACGCCATCACGAACCAGGACTGCCGTGTCCACTTCCGCGACGCAGAACGGTGAGGATGAGCGTTTCACGATTCCCCCTCCCCATTCCCTTCCCCATTTCCTCCGCCTCCATCTGCTCCCGCTCCCTCCGCCTCCTCCTCTCTTTCCTGTTCTTCGTGTTCCGCTGCTGCGGTCACGACGTCGCCCAAGAACAGGAACGTCACCGTAGGAGACGAGGACTCAATCGCCGCTTGCAGGCGTGCTTTGAGCTTCTGCAAGAACTGACGACTATCGCTTGCGATGATAAGTTCGCTCAGACCACGGACGCGCAGCGCTTTCTTCATTTGCTGCTCGTTCCATGAGAGTGATCCTGACAGGATGATCTCGACGCCGATGAAGGTGCCGTCTTCGTCGCGCCATCCGGCATCGAAGCATTTGTCGCCAACCGTGCATTCGATCTTCGGACGAAGCCCCTGCCGTCGCGGCTCTCGCGTCACGGCGTGCGCGTAGAACCGATGGACGAACTTGCCTTTCCCAGAAAACGTCATTGGTTCGGGCAAACCGCACGACACTAGGAATTTCGCCCCCTCTGCCAGCACTTCGAGGATCTGCGGTTGTCCGCCGGGGCCGCTTCTGACCAATCGGTGCGCGCGAACGAAGTTGACGCGTTCGAGCTCAAGGAACGCTCGCGTGGCTTTCCGAGGGCTCAATCCGAGACGGCGACTTACCGCTGTTTTGAACTGGTCTGGTTTGTTCGCTACTTCGACGAGTACGCGTTTCGCGTCATCCGACAACAACACCGCACCCTCACGTTCCTGAGTCGGCGGGCGTGGATCGCTCGTTTCGCTCCGGTTCGCGCTTCGTGCTGGCCCCTGCGATTCGGCTTGTTTCGCCCCGTTCGGCGTTTCCGTCGTTTCGTGCGTTTCGCCTGCTTCCATCATGACGTCGAGCGTCCCGATCAGCCGCTTCGCTCGTGTGTCGTAGACGTCGTCTTGCCGCTGCCTCCGTGTCATCAGCGCACCTCGGGGAAACGTCCGAGGACGGGCTTCTTCCATGTTGCTCGTGAGAGCACGACTGCTTCTCCAGGCGTGAGTGTTGCCAGGCGTGCTGCTTGCGCGTCGGTGAGTAGCAAGTCGCGTCGGAGTTCTTCAACGTCTCCGCCGGAAGCGGAGCAGATTGCGATGAGGTCGCAGTTTGTTCGCAGCGCTGGACTGAGGAGCTCCCAGCTTTGTGAGGCTACGACGACGCCGAGTTTCTTGCTGCGAGCCCGCACACACAGGTCTGCCAGAGCATTCACTTCTTGCGCGTCGGTGTGGGCGGATCCTCGTGCGTGGCTGAGCGCGTCGTCGAGGACGAAGAGCAGCTGCCGTGAACGCTCGATGTCGACGCGTGAGCGGTATTCGTAGGCCCACTGCAAACTGAGGCTGACCAGAAACTGGCTGACTTCATCACTCAGGCGGTCCGTTCGTATCACGATGCACTGCGCGTTTCGCTGCGCGTGGTGCCAGAAGTCGCTTCGAACGCATTTCGCTGCGGCTGGTAGTTCTCGCTGTATCCCCTTCGCGACTGGTCCGACCGAGTCGCGGTGTTGCCAGTCCCGTGACCCGGGGCGCGCGTTCAGCCCTTCGAGTGTGCGTACGAGTTCGTTCCAACTCGGTGCTGTTCCCGGCGCGCGTGGTTGCTGCCAAAGCTTCTCGAGCACGCTGATCAGGAATCGTGTCGATGCAAAGAGTGAGAACGCCTTCTTGAGCACGCGCGCAAAGATGATGGTCCAGGCGTTGAACGGCACACCCGGCGGTGGCTCAAGAAGTGCCCACGGAACCTCCTCGGCGTGAAGGACGACGAATGGTTGGTCGTCATGAGCGAACGTTTCGGAACTCCCAAACTCGCCGTGTTTCTGGTCCCAGATGCAGACACTCGCGCCGTGCCGCACGGCTGAAAGCACGACAAGACGCGTGAAGCTCGTTTTGCCGGAGCCCGTGGATCCGACTACCAGTGCGTTCCTGGCTAGGGCCGTGAGAGGCACCGAAAACACAGAACCGTTCGACAGTCGCACGAGCGGTATCAGCCCCGCTTCATCACTGAGGCGTGTTCCGGGTAGTGGTTCGTTCTCAAAGAACGGGTTGTTCGCAAGAAGCCCGGCGTAGTGGTCTCGTGATAGCTCGCGCCCGAGATCCGTTTCTGCAGGGCTTGGCGTTCCGTTCTGTCGCGCAACCAAGCAGACCGCCGCTATCTGCCGCACTTCTGCCCGTCGTGCTTCGTCGTGCGCGATCGCCGCGAGTTCATCAACCGAGAACAAACGACCATTCCCCACGTACGCCGAGGCTTTCGCCCCGCTTCTTCCCCTCCCATGCCCATCGCGCCAATTCACGACGGCTCTCCTATCAGCCACTGCCAGAGCTTCTCAAACCATGATGGCTCCGGCGCGACGCATGAAGCGCAGAGGACGGCAACACTTCCGTCTTCTTGCCGGACGGCGGCGGTGTGTTGCGAGCAGCACGTCCGCCCGCATGCCTGGCATGTCCACGAATGTGAACTGCACGAAATCCACGGGCATCCTTCGATCGCGCAGGCGTAGATGTCGCTCGTGCTTTCGGGGGTGCAGCCGCATAGCAGCTTTGGTTTGACGTGTACGACTTCGTTGAAGACCGTGCCGCTCTCGTCCACGCGGCTCGTCGTCACAACGCCCATTTCGATCACGTTCCCGTCCGCGAAAACGACCCGATCGAGCTCGGTCGACACCGCGAGGGGTGGGCGTGCCGGTCCTCCCGTCCCGTTCCCACCATGAGCTGGTGGCTGTTGCGGTGCGTCGGCCGCTTCGAAGAACGCCGCAACATCGTCGGGGAGGCTCACGACGACTCCTCGGCAGTTGCAGGAAGATGTTGTTCGAGCACGCTGCCAAGTTCATCAGCGAACCGGCGCAGCGCTTCTCCTTTGAGGAGCTCGCCGACGGCTTTGACCGCTTGGTTCACCCGACGGCGCGCCTGCGCATCACCATCCCGCAGCCTCGAGAGGGCTGAGCGCGCGCGGTCGGCATCTGCTGGTGGCTGTGACTCATCCATGATGCTCGACTCCTTCTGACGCCGTTCTCATTGGTGCTTCCGCGGGTGAAGCCTCGGGTTGCTTCGCGCGCAACGTCTTCGTCCCGTTCTGCGCTTCAGCCCGCTTGATCCAAGTGATTGCCATCGACTCAGCGGTCGCCCCGTTCGCTGCTGGTCCCTGCACGGTGACGCACCGCTTCGTCTCTGGGTCGAAGATGGCGGCGAAGTAGCTCGTCCCGTATGCGTGGTCGACTGGCCCCGTCGAGAAGACGTACGGTCCGTGTCGGCGTCCGTGACGAGTGTGAGGAAACGGGATTCGGTCCGTTCGGAAGGTCATCGTCGAGTCGTCCGGCATACGAATCTGACACCGTGCCGTGCTCGCCCTGTCTCTCTGTGCCGCCTGTGTGTTCGTGGGGTTGTTCATGTCGACGCTCCCTTGCCTCGTTGATGCGTGTTTAGGACTCGGGTTCGGCGTGCTTCGCACTACGCACGCGAACTCCCTGCCTTGGCCGCCGGTTAGGCGGCGACGCGCCGCACCTCGGAGGCTGCTGGGGTGGGGTACATGCTGTTCCATGCACGCCTCAGTCGTCCGTGCCCACGCTCGGATCTACTGAGCCCGCACTACTTCTCGATGAGCACGGACTGCTGCTCCGCAGTTCCCGACACGGGGTGAGTCATTGCCGCAACACCCTGCGACTCCAAGCACTTCCCCACGATGCGCAGCTCTACCTCATGGCCTTCCGGTGAGATCGCACGCGAGTCAGCAGCCAAACGCCGTCGGTTCGCGACAGAGAAGCAGCGACGGCCCCAACGCGGATGCAGCCGCCTCCCCGGAAGTCCTCGTGTCGCAGCGCCCAAACGCAAGAGGCTAGGACAGATGCTGACCGCTGGCTCTCGGGCGAATCATGGAACGGTGGCGAGGGTAGGATTCGAACCTGCGACCTTCGGGTTATGAGCGGGATCAGGGGTGATCGCGCGTGGCTCTGTAGTGACAGGCGTTTACGTCGAAGTTGTTGTCGGGAGCGACGTTAACACGGAGATGACGTGATGTCCATGTTCGCCAGGTTGGCCAAATTCGGCACCAGTCGGGCACAGGTTGGGCACACACCCAAGCTCCAAGCAGCGGCACGTGCCAACGAGCGATCCACGACTGATCGCTCGAACCATTCGCAGACTCACACACTCGGTTGCGGCAACGACCACGCCTTCGCACTACTCACCGGAAGCCAACCACTCGCGCCACGGCGGCGGCGCATCGAAAAAGCTACACTGCCAACAATAGCACTCCTCGATTCGAAACTCACATGCGCCCTTGCCTCTTCGCAGTCTCTGCACTCGCCCTCGCCACAACTCTGGCATCCCAGAATGTCCTCATTACCTCCGACCAGACCATCGGCCCAGCCGACACCTCGATCACTCCATCAGGCTCGAGCCAACCTGTGCCACTCACGTCAGCTCAGATCGTTGTGAATGGTGCAACGCTGACGATCAACGGGCGACACACCGTCGCAAGTCTCAGCATCCAAGCAGGAGGCAACGTCACTCACGATCCGACGTTCTTCTGGAACTACTCGACCTTCGGGTCGGACATTGTCAACGGGCTATCTCTCACGGCTACTGGCAATGTCACTGTCGACGCAGGAGGCACGATCAACGTCAATGGTCGAGGCGACATCGCGGGCCAAGGGCTCGGTCAAGGAAGCAGCGGAGCCTGCGGCCTTGCGGGGGCTAACAGCGCATCGGGCGGAGGCTACGGCGGAGCCGGGGGAGCAAGCAACGTCGGTCTCTCCAACACCGGTGAGTGCTTCGACGGCGGTCACACTCACGGCTCATACGAGTTCCCCACAGACTTCGGCTCCGGTGGAGGCAATCCTTCCCAAGGTGGCGCTGGCGGCGGCGTCATCAAGATCGTGGCCGGAGGCAACCTCACGATAGACGGATCCATCACGTCCAACGGCGAAAGCGGCTCGCCAGCAAGCGCCGCTTCTGGCGGAGGTTCCGGCGGCAGCATTTGGCTGGAGGGGATCAGCATTGCCATCTCCGGAACGATCACTGCAACCGGCGGCCTCGGAACCGACGGTGCGCAGTCGAGCGGCGGATCCGGGGGCGGCGGCCGAATTCGCATCGTCACAAGTCAGCTCACCGTTGCCGGAAGCGTGTCTGCCGTCGGAGGCACCGAGAATCGTGCCGGCGGCGCAGGGACGGTGCTCCTCGTTGAGAATGGCCTCAAGACCTTGAACATCGACAACGCAGGCACGGCTGCCGGCACCACTGGCGTAGCAACCGGAGGCACCACCGACTTCGACGAACCGGTCTTCGTCGATTCCCTCAACATCTCCGGGGCAGCCCGAGTCTCGGCAAAGAGACTCACGCAATTGCGTCTCCGAGTGACGGGCGACATGTTCATCGAGCAGGGTGCGCTCGTATGGGTTTCCGGCCGGGGATATCTTGCCTCCCAGGGATCTGGAGGCGGCGACACGGGACCGTGCGGTCTTCCCGGCGCGGTCGCTAGCGCTGGCGGGTCACACGGTGGAGAGGGAGGCCGTCCTTGCGGACTGTCGGCAGGAACCACCTACGGCTCTGACACAGCTCCAAGCGCCTTCGGCAGCGGTGGAGGCGGTTCTGGCTCCGCAACCTACCGCGGAGGCGAGGGTGGCGGCGCAGCCGAAGTCATCGTTGGAGGAACGCTCTTCGTAGACGGCTCCATTCACGCGTCCGGTATAAGTTCATTTCGTCGTGCGGGCGGCGCAGGCGGAAGCATCCTCCTCTCGGCATCCTCCGTCACCGGCGCCGGCCAGGTCCACGCGAGAGGTGGAAACGGCTACTCCAGCCTCGCGGCCACCGGCGGAGGCGGAGGCGGGGGCCGCATCGCGATCTACGGCACGAACAACCTCACGGTCGTTCCAAGTGTCGCAGGAGGCGGCGTTGGTCCAGCGGGGCAAACCGGATCCTTCTTTCAGGACCCAACACCATTTGCGCTACCGCAACCCGCAGGAGGCGGGTGCGCTGGCTCGTTCGGCGTGCCCATTCTGTCAAGCTCGCCAACCTCGCCGACCTCATACGTCTACACCCTCTCCAACATCGGAACGTACCCATTCGCTTTCCTCGCTTTTGGATTCGTAAACACAGCGCCGTATCCGATTGATTTGAGCCTAATCGGAATGTCGAACTGCCTGCTGCGCCACGACATCGTGGTCTCCGAGACCCTGATCGCATCAGGTGGGCAAGCGTCCTACACCCTCGCGGTGGACCCGAGCGCGATCGGTACGGTCTTCTCGACAGGCCTGATCTCAGACATCCCAGGCAACCCGTTTGGTCTCGTGTTGTCTAACGCGGTGTCAGTGACCATCCAGTAGTGTCCCTGGGATCCGCCGTCTGGCAGGCGTCGCGCCCTTGGCATGCCACGATGGCGCCAATCCCACAGAACCGATCTAATCAACCCACACCGCGACGCTGCGGGAGTGATCGAGTGACCGTTCAGTGGATCCACTATCCAAAGTCGACTGAGCCGCCGAGTCTTGTTCGAGACGTCGTGAGGGTGTTCGATACGACACACGAGTTCATCAACTCCGAAGACCACACGCTCATCAGCAACGACGTGCTCGCGCACGTGGAGTCCGGGCTAACCGATCTCGGCTTCAGTGTCGAGACCGGGAAGAGAGCCGACCAAAAGGTTCGGGTCCCGGTGCTGTTCGGAATGAACGGCCAAGTCGAGAAGTTCTTCGAAGCAGACGCGCATCACCGAGAGCAGGAACCGACTCAAGCTACCGCTCACCGGCGTAACAATCCTCGGATACTGAGGACAGACTGGCTCAGCAAACTCTCTAGCCAACTCGATCACGTCCCTGAAAACCGCGATCCCATTCACCTCGCTGCCGAATCCCAAGAGCATCAAGGACTCTCTTCGGCACTACCTCAACACCTCAATTCGACCCGACCTAGGAACGACGCAAGCGCAAATTGCTGCGTAGCCGCCGTCACACATCGCCACGTTCCACAGCGTCCTTTCCTAATCCCTTCGCTCTCTGAAGTGCTACGTTGGCCGCCTCGCGGATCTCCCGAGTGCTCGAAGCGCTTTCGGGCAATGCCGTAGCGAACCCGATCGACACGGTCGGATTCTGACCAAAGTTCTCCAGCCGGTAAGTAACCCGGGCAAGGCGCTCCTTCAAGTTCCAAGAGGAACTGCCGCACGTGCTCCGCGCTCATTTCCGGAAGAACCAACAAATACTCATCTCCGCCTTCGCGATAGGCGCGACCTCTCTCATAGACGTGCGCCTCAATTGCTAGATGGAACTGAGGCAACAGGTCGATGTCGACCGTCGCGTGCCCGTGATCAGTGTTGAACTTTTGAAGTCGTCGATGTCCAAGAACACGAATCTCACCGGCAACTGCCGAAGCACGCACTCCGCCCGGAAGTAATCGAAGTCCTCAGCGACTCAGTCCGGTGCCTCACCCCGTCCTTCCGCCACTCGGCGTACCACATCCGGCCACCTGCGCGCCGGGAATCGAAACTCTCATCGGTTGGTCTTTTCCGGCCGCCGACCAGTCCGTGTGGGCACAGTTTGGCCACAGTCACCTGTGAGCCCGCGGCACAACAAACTGGACGAACAGCCATAACATGCCTGTCCGTCCAGAGTCACATCAGTTAGCGGAGGCAGGATTCGAACCTGCACCCTTTGGGCTAAGAGGCCGACGCCCCTCCTCTGCACTCTTCAGTCTTGCGTGGCATGATGTGGAATGCCGGCAACCAACTCTGAGTTCCCGGAATCGTGGGAGAGCCGAATCCACGCCCAGTTCCAGTTCTTGGACACAATCCAGCGTCGGCGCCCCGGCAGCGCGATTAACACTCCGGACAGTACAGTCGCCGGGATGACTCGGCTGAGTCGTTGCCGGTAGGCGTGAACTGTTGATGCATCCACGACTTGGTCTCCTCCGTGCACCCTTCGGAGGAGGTCTTCGTGAAGGAGGGGCCGACCGACCGAACGGAGTATCATCCACAGGAGGACACTCGCGGGCACGCCGAGTTTGTCTAGAGGATGCTGCACGCTTTCAGCGACGATGAGGCGTTCAAGCTCGTCCACGACTACGGTGAATTGACCACTTTGATTTCGTGTTCGGGTAGCGGTGCTCGCTGTGCATGGACGAGTCGGAAGCAGTTGGCCGCCCTCGAATCGTTCAAAGTACCCGACCACCCGCTTCCGACCGTCACTCCCATTGCTGGTCCCGTTCATGCCGCATCCAGGCCTAGCGTCTTGTGATACCAAGCGCGGAACGCCTCTCGAATGCTGACGGCTAACCAGAGGATCTCAGCAAAGCACGCCTCGAGAAGCTCTGAACAGGAGGATCCCAAGAACTCGTGAAGGTCTCGTCGCCCCGCGGACGCGCACATGCTGGCGAGCTTCACCAGGTGAGGCTCGATCTGCTCGAGCTGCTTCACCTCCTTGACGCTTGGCGCTCGCAAGAAGGCTGCCGCTCCTACGTCGCATGCTGTCTGATCCAGCGCTGGCAGCCCCACCGCCGTTCCTCTCGCAAGGTCCCCGTAGCCCTCTCGAAGCGCGGCTTGCGCTGCAAAAAAGGCACAGTCGAACTCCATATGCAGCGCGTTCAGGACTTCCTCGGACTGAATACCCACGCGGCAGGTAAGGCGCCCGGTGTAGATCACACCACACCGCGGGTACAGATCAGACGCAACCAACGGGTCAGACGCCTGCACGGATTCCCGCTCTGACTCGCGAAGCTCCGAATCGCCGTAGATGGCGAACCCAGCCTGAGTCGCGAATTTTGTCACCACAGAATCACCAGTCATTTTCGACACCTCTTCACTAAGGAACCAGAAAGCGACAACGCCGACAATCGACGCTGCTTGCGCTCTATCGACGCACGCGCCCCGAACCCGAGTTCCGTCCTTACTCCGGTATTGGCAGCGAGATGGAGACGTGTCTTGGCGACATGTCTTCGCACTCGCAGTGAACGACAAGACATGTCTTGCGAGTCGTGCGGGAGTGCCCCTACTTCCAAGTAGGGAATCTGTGCCGCAACGCCTAAGTACCCTGGACTCCATCAGTTTTGATGGCACACATAACTCCGAAGGCTCGCGCCCCTCCTACACTGGTGTATTCACGACTTGAGAATCGAGACCACCGGGATTGGGACGCCGTGCTCGCCGACTGGCAGATACCTGAGTTCTTCCCCTGCGACACGACCCTGACTGAGTTCGTGCTCGCCTGCCTCGATCACCAAGGGCGAAAGAGTGACCCTGCGATTCACGCCTTCCCGCTCTCCACACCAACCGTCATAACCGCGTACGAGCACGACTCATGGCAGACGCTTGGAGACCTGCGCCCCGAGCGCATAGGGCAAGACCCTCCACGGGATGAGGGACTTCGCAATCCGGGAACTCGCTACTTGCACGCCGACTACCTTCTGTTCGCTCCTCCTTACGGACAGCTCTCACTCGACGCCACGATCCACCTTGGAATCAGCATGGAATCGGTTGAAGCGGAAGACATCAGCGTACACCTCCTCACTCCCAAGCGTCCAGATCAGTGCCTCCGCCGAATCGAGTCCTGCATTCCCTTCCTCGAACAAACGGACCAGCACAACGTTTACCAACGTTCCTGGCCAAGATACCGACAGGGAAGTGGATGGCCGCGGAGCGACGCAGGCCTTGTCTACAAACGCTTCGTCAAGAAGGATCGCGATGACATCTAGCAGAACTATTCCAGAGATCACCAGAGTGTTCTTGCACGCGAGTCGCGACCGCATCGATATCGAAACTCCCGCAGGGACTTTTAAAGCCTGGCCGACGGGTCTAGCGTTCACACGTGTGTTCAACGTAATGGCGTGCAGCATCGTCGCCCGCGGCAACCACGAGGATCCTGAGAGTCCATTCGGCGGCGTAACTCTGGACGACATGCGCCGATTCGGCTACCCGATCGACGCCCTTCCGAGAAACTTCCACGAGAACTGGCAGGACACGTCACGGCGAGTCAAAGAAGACGGATCTCGAAGAGTCTGGAAGATCATAGACAAAAACGGAAATCTGACCGACTTGAGTGAACAGGCAGAGTTCGGCAAAGTCATGCTCCTCGCAAATCACAAGCACGGAAGCGATGTAACGCGATACGCAGTGAACCCGAAGGTCAATCCAGAGCTGGAAGATTCACTACGAACACAGATCGAGTCCACGATGCAGCGCACTACGGAGCGCCGAACCACGACCGCATTATCGCCGGAACGGCCCTCGCCGGACACTACAATCACCCAGCAGGAAACCTCCGTCGCCCAAGGTATTTCATCCTTCAGCTCCCTATCGGACGCTTGTGATAGTTCGCCTCGTCTTATTGCTCGTGGCGCTCTTGATAATACGCTTGCTCAGTCTGCGTATGGGTGGTTTGTGAATCCTGACAGCGATGTTCTTGATCACCGCGCTGCTTCCTCTTTTCGAACGTTCGTGGACGCGTATCTTTCGGTGTCTGAGCGCTTCTATCCGCTTCCTGGTGACACGCCGACAGATGACGACGTTTATGAGCCGTTAATTTCGTTGTGGCAAGAAGGTGCGCAGAAAATGAAATTCGCCGCGCGCGCTAAGTCCGAACGTGCTTCTGACGATATTTGGGATGCCTTTCGCGTCTCGGTGTCTGACGATACTCACCAGTGGGCTTCTTGGATTCGGTTTCAGTGGACGCCTGAAATCGCCCCCGCATTCAAGGTCCGCGCCGGAGACTGGAGGACCCGACTCTCTCAAGCCCTTGAACGCGTCACCCCCGCGTTGAGCGCGGCTGACGTTGGCCTTGTCAGCCTAGCTCGCCACCTTCGAGCTGAACCGCACAAGTTGCACGTGGATCCTGCGTACCGGGGGTTTGGAGACGATCGAGGCTACGATCCCGCCGTCATCGCGTGCGCGTATGCGTGGAGCTGGCACGCGCGCGGGGCGAGTTACGCACAAACCGGGATCTTTACACGCGTCCACGAATTGCGAAACTCCGCGGTTTCGCGCCGCACTGACAAGAGTCGCGACTATCGAACGATTGACCCGGTCATCGATTGGTCACGCATAGTCAGCGACTGGCTTGTCAATGGCGTCGTTGATCGGGACCCATCACGATTCTGCGACATACTTCGCCGCATGCGCAACGCCTGCCAGGAGGGTCAAGAGTACCACAACACCATCCAAGAGATACAGGATTCTGTGACACCTGACGAACGAGTACGACATATGGAACGCGCTATTTCCCGTGTCGTCGATCACGCAGACATGCCGAATCCGTCAGGTGACCGGACCTGGAGCAAGAACCTACGTACCCACGCCGCGGTCACTGCCGCCACCAGACCAAGCCGCTACATCCTGCTGGAAGTAATCGAGCCGGATGGAACACTACGCGCAGCAGACCTGGAAGACTGGTACCGCCAACGCCGATTGCGCGAAAGGGCATGGAAGACGCTTCAGACCGCGAACAATCAACCGACCAAGTAGACGAGCCCAGAGCTCGTCCGACCCGACCCCTCCTTCTGTCTCGTTCTCTCCGCGGGCTGAGTTTTCGCCTGACATCCCCGCGGCTTGGCGGCTGCCGCCTCGCCCGGGTTCGTGTCCTGCCCCATCAGCCATCGACGCAGCTCGGTCTCGCTTGCTCCATTCGATTCCCTGGCGCCACCTCAGGCTTCCTCGTGGGATATCGCTGCACTTCTTCGTCACGTTTTGTTCGTGTCGTTCCACTACGAGGTCATGGGTTCGCATGATCTTCGGTTTGTGCTTCGTGGCGTTGCGAACAACACCTCTGTTGAGATTCTCGGGATTGGCTCTTTCGATGAGAAGCTTCGCCGTTTCGTTCTGGACTGTTCGTCTTCGGCGGCGTCGCTGCATTGGGATGCGTCACTTTTCGTCGTTGGGAGTCTTGATCCCGTCATCGTGGCAGCTCAGGTGTCGCCGCGGGTGCTCGCTGCTGTTCATCGCGGTCTTCCCGTGGTTTCTCGTGCACTTGCGTTGTTCGAGGATGAGGACGAACGTGTCGTCGGGCGTGTGGAGTGTTCAGCCGTCTTGCAGGGGGCGAGCGATCTGCTTTGCGTGGAGTCCCAACTCCTTCGCGCGCGCACCGAGCTTGAAGCGGGTGAACGCATTGCCGGCACGGATGGGTTGCTCGCTGGTGTTCTCAGTCCCGTGACGAACTCCTCCCTTCTCTTCTCCGCGACGCTTCCCCTTCGCTCTGATCGTGGGGCGCGCTACCGGGGACTCTGGACGTCTCGCGTGACTTGCTCCGATGACCACGACGTTGAACGACCGTGTCCGCTCGAGATGACCGTGATGTTGGAACGCTCGGTGACCGAGCAGGCCGGTGATGCTGACGATCTTCACGTCGTGATCACGCCCGTCAGTTGACGAACGCGCACTGGCTGTCGCGGCCCGGCTGGCTTGGAATTGTTGAGCAGGTGAGTCTGAGCGGTGGAATGGCACATCCACGAACCGAAAGGTTGAAATACTTCGACGTCTTCGCTCGCGCATGGACGTTGCGAAGAACTGGTTTCGGCAGGCAAGAGAGGATCTTGATACAGCGCGAGCACTGCTTGATTCGAGCGGGTTCTACGCGGTCGCGCAGTTCTGTCATCAAGCAGTCGAGAAGGGGTTGAAGGCAGTCCACATGCATCGGACGGGAGCGCTTGCTCCTCGTGGTCACAGCCTTACAAAGCTGGCGGATCTTGTGGCATTGCCGGGTGACTTCCGGCCTGCTGTGCTTGCTATCAATCCGACCTATGCGTTGAGCAAGTACCCTGATGCTGCGCGCGGTGTGCCTGCCGATCTCTTTGATCGAGAGCAGGTCGAACTCATGATCAACAACGCGAAGGAGGTGCTCTCATGGGGGATATCACAGATGCCCGGCAGTCGCTTGCAGCCTTCTTGAAGCGTGTTCGCTCCGCGTACAAGGATGTCCGCGTCATTCTCTTCGGATCTCGAGCTCGCGGCGATGCGCGTGAGTGGAGTGACTACGACGTCCTCCTGATCTCTCCCTCGTTTAGGACGATGAAGTTCTATGATCGGCTCGTCGACGCTGGAAGGCACATGTGGGGTACCGGCCTTGATATCGACATGATCTGCCTCACACCCGATGAGTTCGAGAAGCGCAGAAACGAAGTCTCCATCATCGGTGTGGCCGCTCGCGAGGGTGTCGAACTTACCGCCTAACCGAGCATCACCGCGGACCTGCCTAGCTCATTCAGTACTCGTATTCCGGAGCTTCCCTCAGGACCGTTTTCGTTGTCGAACGCACTCTGTGGTTGTTCTGTGACGTCTAGCGTCCGGCCGCCTTCTCTGCTGCTCGAAGGAGTGCGCTTGGCGTGGTCCCAAGAGCTTTCGCAAGCAGGAGGATGGAGCGCACCGTCGGGTTCCTGACCCCTCGTTCAACCCCGCTGATGTAGGTGCGGTCCAGCTCGGCTTCGAGTCCGACGTCTTCTTGCGACGAACCGATTCGTTCTCGCGCTGCTCGCACGGCTTCACCGAATGCGCGCAGGAACCGGTCCACATCGTCTTCACTCGTCACGAACGCAAAGTGTTCGCGCCGTGACGTTTACGTCTACGGACTATACGTCACATCCGCCCTCGTTGCCAGAACGTGACTCATAGTCTACATTCCTCAGCATTCGCTTTCTCGCCTGCGGGCAATCCCCCTCTCTTCACACGCACGTGTTCGCCAGGAGACGCCACGATGACGACCACCCCGCCCTCTCGCCTGTTCTGCGCCATTCTCAGCCTTCCCTGCGCTGTTCTGGGAAGCTGCAGCCGTGGAAGCAGCAGCGGCTCTGATGCTGCCAGCCTTCGCTCCGCTCCTCAGATCACGAGCACACCCACAACGACGGTCGTGGTTGGTGAGCCCTGGTCGTACACGCCGACCGCCGCGGGGACGCCGACGCCGACGATTTCCATGGACGCCTTCCCGACGTGGGTCTCCGTGCAGAACGGAACGCTCACCGGAACACCCGCAGCATCGAACGCGGCGTCGCACACGGTTTCGATCAGTGCTGCGAACGGTGTTGCGCCTCAGGCTGTTCAGACGTTCGAGCTCGTCGTGTCGGAATCGTCGTCGCGCGCGCCTGAGTTCACGAGCGCACCGCCCGTTTCTGCGCAGGTTGGCGTGTTGTGGTCGTACATCCCCACGGTTTCGGGAACACCCGCGCCGGGTCTTTCGTTGGAGTCCGCGCCTTCGTGGCTCGTCTTCGCTGACGGAGCGGTTGCCGGCACGCCCGTGGAGGGCGATGAGGGACTGACGAGTGTCGTTCTTGTCGCGTCGAATGGCGTGAGTCCTGATGCGCGGCATGCGTTCTCCCTCATGGTGCGGGATCGGTGGGAGTCGAACGATGTTTGGCAGGAGGCAACGTCGATCACCCCTGAGGTAGAGCAGCGCCATGTCTTTTACGAAGCAGGCGACACGGACTGGTTGACGTTCAACCTCTCCGCTGCTGCTGACGTATCCGTCGTGACGAATGGTGAAGCGGGCGGCGCGACGATGCTTGAACTCTTCGGTCCGAGCGCGCTCGTGAGTATTGCTTCTGCTGGCGCGGGCTCAGGATTTGCCAGCCTTCCCGCTACACCGCTGCAGCCGGGCGTGTACTGGGTTCGGATCACTGACCCGCTCGGATCGAGTATTGCTCCTTCGTATACCGTCCTCGTCTCAGCTTCTGAGTTGTCATGGATGGAGCTTCCGAGCGGTGTTCCGAACGTTCCCCAACCGCGGTTTGAGCACACTGCTGTCTGGACGGGATCAGAGATGGTCGTGTGGGGTGGGCGCTCAGGCGCCGCTGCCGCTACTCATTTCGACACGGGCGGTGTGTACGATCCGGTGACGAACACGTGGCGTCGTACGTCGATGAACGGTGCCCCCGCCCCTCGAGCGCGGCACACTGCTGTGTGGACCGGGACTGAAATGCTCGTGTGGGGCGGATTCCCTGACACGCTCGGCCCTTCTCATGGCGGTCGGTATCACCCTGCTTCTGACTCGTGGCTACCGATTCCTTCTGCTCCCGGTGCGCTTGGTGATTGGCATACCGCCGTGTGGACGGGAACGGAGATGCTCGTCTTCGGCGGGTTCGGAACACCCACCGGCTACCGCTACAACCCGCAAACGAACGAATGGTCGACGATGTCGACGAACGGGAACGGTGGCAGCCGCTACGCGCACACAGCGACCTGGCTCCCGCTCACGAACGCGATGCTCGTGCTTGGTGGATACCATTCCTCGACTGAAATCGCGGAGCCGCGCCTGTACTATCCCGCAACGGACCAGTGGGTGCCGGCTGCTTCGTACCCGCCGGGCTACCCGGGAGCGCGTTGGGCAACGGCGTTACTGATAGGAAACGATGTGCTTCCCTGGGGCGGATGCCATCCGCAGCTCAACCAGCTCAACACCGGCGCGACGTATCATCCACCAGCGCCTGATTGGTGGTCTCGGATTCCGCCTGCTCCCATCCAAGCGCGTGAGTCGCACACCGCTGTTTGGACGGGGACTGACATGATCATCTTCGGTGGGTGGAACGGCTCGAACGCGATCGCTGATGGCGGCATCTACAATCCCGTGACGGATTCTTGGGTCATGATGAACGCCGCGGACGGTCCTTCACCACGCCACAATCACACCGCGGTCTGGGATGACGCGGGAGGTCGCATGATCATCTGGGGAGGACACCAAACCGGCATCGGAGCGCTCGGAG
Organism: Planctomycetota bacterium; assembly: GCA_028281765.1. GTDB lineage: Bacteria > Planctomycetota > UBA1135 > UBA1135 > UBA2386 > JANQJF01. The sequence continues at coordinate 71,019 of JANQJF010000119.1, forward strand.
ACGGCGGCATCTACTACCCGCAGTGAGCCCTGTCGGCGGCCTCCCCGTTGCAAGAAGCGCTCCTTTCCGTTCGCCGTGAGCAGCGCTTGGAACAGTTCGTCTGAGCTCGCAGCGTACGAGATCAACCCTTGCGCGAGTACTTGGTCTCTCATTTGCCGCACCCGCCGCTTGGGTCCAGGACGTCCTCTCGCCTCGTTCCTGCTTGGTAAGCCAAAAAAGGGGACGCCCTTTCGGGCGTCCGTTGTCAATCAGTGCATGCTTCTTCGAATTTTACCCAGTCGAATCGAGGGTTGCTCTTACTGCATGCTGCTCCAACCGTTCTTACCATTTGTTCTTTGGTTGCTTGGTCGTTGACTTCTCGTATCGCTTCCGCGAGTTGTTTGAAGTCTTGTCGCGTCATCATCGTTTTTTGTTGGCCTGAAGAACGCTGAGACTTTTGATCGTCGGTCGTACACTTTGATGTATGGACCGTTGTCGTCTTCGTTGAGCCAGAGCGCGAATCCTGCAGGACTCGTGTAGTCTGGTCCTCGCGTGTCTTCTGACGTCGCAAGCGCTGTTTGTTTTTGTGCCATTTCACACCTCCACGTTTAGTTGCTTGAACTAATAAACGTGGAGCGCTCCCTTCTAAGCAGGGGGCGGAGTGCTGAACCTTCCCTTACGCTTTCGAGTAGCACGTCAAAGCCTAAGATGGAAGCGTGAAAGCAGCGTCCTGCGAGCCTTCAAACGAGAAAAGCCACCTCAATCCGCGCATGCTTCACCATACCGTGAGGTTTATTACCTTTGTCGTCGTTTTCTCGCGCATGGGTTCGAAGACGACGATTGCTGTTTCGTTGCGTGTTCATCGCATGCTGTGTTCGTTCATGCGCGCAAGTTCGGATCCTCAGCAGAGTCTTGATTCTGTGCTTCGCTCCGTTCTTGCAGAGGAATTGAAAAAGCGTCGTCCTCGTGTTCCGCGATCGCTTGCTGGTCGCTTTCCCGCGTTCGCTGAGGCGTCGAAGGAGTCGTGAGCAGCCTTCAAACGTTAAGGCGTGGTTTCACCCCGCGGATGCTTCACCACACGCTTCCACGTGTGCCCGCTTACGATCCCAGCGCCGCTTCACGGCTGAGAGCGTTGCTCCCATAGCTTTATATAGTGGTAAGACATTCTTACTTCATGGATATCACGAAGTTGAGCACGAAGGGTCAGGTTGTCATTCCTGAGCGCGTGCGGCGGGGACTTCAGTCTGGAACGCCTTTTCTCGTGTCTCGGCGCGGGAGGCTGATCGTACTCAAACAAGTAGCGGATCTTACGAAGCGTGAAGAGCGTGAGTTGTGCGAACTCTCAGCTATCTGGGATGAGGTTGACAGCGGTGCCGGTAAAACGTACGCCGCCGGTGATTTCGTTGCGGCGATGAAGGAATGGTGAGCATCACCGTGAGCGCGACGTTCAAGAAGCAGGTGAGACGACTCGACAAGTCCGACCGTGACAAGCTTGAAAAGCAGGTTCGCAAAATCATCGTGAACCCACAAGTCGGCAAGCCCCTTCGGTACGGGCGGGGTGAGCGATCCCTCTACGTCAAGCCCTTCCGCTTGGTTTACGCCATGCGCGATGACAACATCATCCTCTTGAAGTTCGACCACCGAAAACGCGTGTACCGCACATAGCGGTTCCTCATACCGCGCTGTCTATCAAGTCGCGTATCTTGGTGAGCGTTGTGACGGCTCGGTCGCGTTCTTGTTCTACAGCTTTGATCATCGCTGAGATGTCGCCGAGTGCTGATGCGCTCGCCGTCTTTCGTGGGCGTCCGGGTCCACGCGTGCTGGGCGCGTTCTTCGCTCCTCGCCTGCCCGCCTTCTTTTTGCTCGGTGTAATCCCGACGATTTCTCGCGCTGATCCCACTGCTCGTCCGGCGACTTTCACGCCTGTCTTCTCACTGAGTTCGCGCCAGTCGTCCGGTGTCATGTTCTTGTTTTGTGTGAGCGCCCAGACCGCGAGTGCTACTGATTCAGGTTTGGACTCGAGTGCGGGATGCTTCTCTACAATTGCGGAGTAGGCCTTGTCGTTCCAGGTGGGCATGAGTGCTGACCCGTAGCTGATGGTTATGTTGGGTGACTACTGAATCCATTTATTCCTGATTCGGCTTCGTTCCAGCGCAAAGCGGATCGTTACCAAAATTGCACATCTTGACCTCTGACTCCTTGACTTCGCTCGACGGTGAGAGCAGGATAGCATCGGCGAGTTCCGGGTAGGTCGCTGGACGCCAGCTGCCTGCTCGGTTGCAATTGGTTGCACTGCTGGGGGGCTGTCCGTTCAGGACGTTACGCGCTGAGCCTCATTCTTCTGCGCTCCCCCCGGCAGTGCTTTATTGCACAGCGCTGATTTAGAAATGCTTGAGCGCGTCTGTTGATCGGTCGATCATCTCCAGGGGAGGTCCCCGGCTGGTTTCGCCCCAGCTCTTCTCTTCCGGGAGGAAGAGTCATTCTTGATGTCAACTCTGCCAGCCGAGACCCCCTCGTTTTTTGGCTTCGTTGCGTGTTCGACGCGCGCGAGTCGTGACTGATGGTGTGACGGTGCGTTTGTGGGTTCACCGAAACGCAAGCCGCGCGCGAGCTCGAAGGATGAGGTGGCGATGCAAGACGAGCTGCAGGATTGGGCGCGGAGCGATCGCTGGATCGTTCTCGGAGCCGGCGTGTTCTTGCTCGTAGCTCTTGGCGTGACGGCGATCATCGTCCATTCGTAGCCCTTCCGGTGACCGCGCTGACTTGTCCTGGTAATCTGGTGTCGTGACGGCACCGTTGCTCCGGCGCCGTCGTTCGACCGGCCCGTCTCGAAAAAGTCGGGGCGCGGTGTACCGGAGCCGGGAGGACGACCCGTCCCCGGGCCAGCTTTTTGGTGCGTTCGCACCACGCCCTTGACACACCTGAGCCACTTACGAGGAAGGTCCTGATAACACGTTGCCGTCGCTCTCCTACCGGTGTTCGTGCCGTGCGCGTTCAGTATTGATAGCTCGTCGCTTCGTCGGAGAACGTGCTCGATGACGACGGCACACCACCATGCTATACTGAATGAGTAGCGTTCGTTTTCGAGCAAGCGACGCCACACCTGGTATCGAGAGAGCAGGAAGTGCTTCTGCGTTTTGCTGCCTGGGGCTGGGAGACCGTTCTCAGCCCCGGGCCTTTTTCCCTAAGCGCACCCATCTACGCTGCCGATGGCTCGCGGGCTGTCTTGTTTGCGTGATATCACTGTGAGCTTTCAAGGCGGGGCGAAGTTGGACCTAAGCCTGTCCACGTCTATCTCGAACGGAATGACGTCAAGAACAAAGACATCGTGGTCGCGGTCGAAGCGGATCACTGCGATGATCCTCCTCGTGTATGCCGTGCAGCTCCTGGCTTGCGTGTACACCCGGCTCGTACCCGTGCAGGAGGGCCGGGTTGGGAATTACGAGGTCTCGCTACATCGCGGCTACGGTAGCTGGTCAGACTTCATTCCCCTGATGGTGATACCGTACCTGCCGGGCGGACCTGCGTACGCGATCAAGCGCACCATGAGCAACCCAGTCGAGGTCGTGGTGGAGCGCTGGGAGCGGCTGAGTGACGCTGAGTGTGTGTACTTCTTCGAAGAGGACCGCTGAGCGTCTGAGCAAGCGCGCCGCGAGCCTTCGACATCAGCATCCCGGGTGGGTTCGTTCACACTCGGGGCAGATCACTTCGCTGCGCATTGTCGGCAGTCGCGTGAGCCAGCATCTGACGAGCACCCACTCCCGTCTGGTCGCGGACCAGCAACGAAGGCAGATCGCGCACTGCTCAACCTTCCCGTTGCGACCGCCGAAGTGCGACGCGTCGACCACCGCATCAGGTTCGTGGCGAGAGGACGACAAGAGCGCGTGACGGCACAGCAGGCAGCTGTCAGGACCGCTTGATACGGAGAGTAGCATCCGGTTCACGTGAGTCTCAGTGGGACATGAGTACTCGTGAAACCACGATGCCGAAGACTCGAGACACTTCCGCAGGCGCTCGACGAACCAGCTCCGAAGGATAGGTGGCAACGATGTGATGAGGTTCGAACCAACACCACTGTGCTGAGCGCTTGAATCGTCACGCATTCGCCACGCAGAGTTCGTCCAAACGATGTCGAAGTGGTGGTCGAGTACGTAGGCTGGTTGCTCATCATGTTCGAGTCGAACGAGGGCGTCACCAAACGCCTCCCACTCCGGTGGCGCCTGGCTTGGTCGCAGCGCTGAATCGAGGGGAGGTGCGCCGAGAAGTCCTTCGGGCTCCGCTGGTCGAGCGTTTGGGTTACGCCACCGATGCGCGGTCAGCATGCTGAGTTCGTGCCGGAGCCGTTCCGCCCGGTGATAGAGCGAGATGACGTGGTACGGAGACGACGAACCGGTCTTCTTGAGAATCGCGCGCCGATGGTCATCAACGGTTCGTCGGCTGATGTGCAACTTCTGTGCTATCGAATCGCTTTGCTCGCCCGCGCACACGAGTTCGAGCACTTCCGCCTCTCGTTTCGATACCTGAGAGAGCCGATCATCGCAGCTGTCGAGATCCTCTTGAGTCTGCAGGATGTGAAGGCGGAGGTGATGAAGCTCCTGCATCGCCGCCCGGAGCGCATCGTGTGTTGCGGGCCACTCGAGAAACAAGACCGACTGGTGCTCGCCAATGCGGAGTGCCTCGACGGCGAGGCCGGGTGTGTACAAAAAGAGGATCGGACAGCTCGAATCGAGCTCGGACACGGTCCGAATCAGGTTTGTGCACTCGTCTGCGTGCTCGGTGAAGGACACCAACACCACGCCTGGATCATCGAGAACCGCTTGCCGCACCGCAGCGGATCCTTCGAGTTCCGCTATCTGCAGGTCCGAGCCGAGCGCGACTAGCAGCCCGCGCAGGGTGGAGGTCATCGCTGAGCCCGCAACGAGTCCCGCCACGAGGCTCGGTGAATTCCCGGGGATTGACGCACCCATCACCGACCACCCTCTCTTCTGCGGACGGAACCACTCCTCGCCCGCACCGCGTATTCTAGGCATTTCGCGCAGCAATTCAAGGTGGCGCGCATCGAACGCTACGAACCCGGCACATCCGACCCCGTAGTGGCGGTGCTTCCGCGAATGCGATCGAACGGTGAGCGCAGCGAGTCCCGCTACCAGGCTCGGCGAGTTCCTGGCGTTGAAATCACCCATCACCGACCACTCACTTCGCGACCCAAGCCAAGCTCGCACGGCCATACTCAAGCAAGGAGTTCCAATCGGTGTGTCACGGTCACGTGCCGTCGAACCGCTGCGCTCCTTCCACTCTGTGGCTAGTGACAGACCACAGCCGCGTTACGTTCCTTGCGCTCTGACTGAAAACGACGCGTTCTCTGAGCCTCGACAAGGAGTATGGTGCCTGTGATGGCCGATGTTTCCGCGACGCGCAACTTGCTCAGACTCGCCGCTCGTTTGGTAGATGAGAACGCACTGAAGAACGCTGCCTCTGTACTCGAGAACGTCGACGCCGACATGTCCGTTGCACAACGCATCCTCGACGCAATCCTTGACGATGACGAGGACGATCCCACTGCTCGAGAGTACGTCGCCGGACTTCTCAGAAGCGCCGCAGGCACACTCGAGCACCTTGGCGGGCGGTGAGTCACTCGCGCGAACCATGTCGCGAGCTGCACCGCTGGACGAGACAAGATCGCGTATCTTCGTGGCCGCAGGGCGATCGGCGTTCTCGAGTCGCAGGTCCACGACTGATTGGTTCGTGTCGGGGTGCCGTCGCACCCGTGCAGCCAGCACGCCGTTGCGCGCGTTTCGGCCGGCTATTTCGTCTTTGGATAGACGTCATCGTACTGCGGGATTGCCGTCTGCGCGGCTTCGAGCATCGCCGTGTGTCCTTTATCCGTTGAGCGTTCTTGCCAGCTCTGAGCGTAGCTTGTTTCTTGCTCGGTAGAGTCGTTGGCGGATTGCGGTGGCGGCTACTTCGTCTCCTTCTCCTATCTTGGTGCATGGTTGCTGTTCGTAGTAGAAGTTGTTGATCGCGTTTCGCTCGTCCTGGCTCAGGTTTGTGATCGCTTCTCGCACGAGTTCATAGCGCTCGTTCTTCACGGCATCTTCGAGCGGGGTATACGCTTCGCTGCCGTACTGTTCTTCGTCGTAGTGTTCGTGACCGCGGCATCGCAGGTTCATTGATCGGGATGCGATTGCTCGCCCTATCGCGATGAGCCATCCAACGGGATGGCGGGGCGGCCCCCGACTTCTCACCGCGCCGTAGGCTTCCACGAACGTCTCTTGCACGATGTCGTCCAGGTCTGCTCGTTGCACGTAGTGTCGTTTCGTGAGCGCGCGTCGCAGCGCTGATTCGTAGCGTGAGAGTTCACACGTGTCGTCGCGCGCTTCGCTGACGCCTTCGCGAGGGTCGTGTTCACAAGATGACATCCTCTGCGAGTCCGTGCAGTGGGTCACGTTGCTCCGCTGGCTTTCGACTCCGTACGGTTGCGAGGACTGCTTCGAGCAGTTCGCTCAGTGACGGCTCTTCACCACCCGCGGCTCGCTCGTCCTGTCTTGGTTCAGGGGACACGCGGCCTCATCGGCCGGCGCATACCAGCGCATTCGTTGTCGAAATGCGCGCAGAAGCACTGCCAAGAGCAAAAGAGCTCAGGATCACACGTCACGACCGGACGTACCGGCCCTGAACGATGCACGGGCCCTCCCATCTCCGTGTCAAACACGACGATCACGCGCTCGCCGTACCCCAGCAGTCTCCCGCAACGATCACTCGAACAACGACTCTCACCACCATTTCCCATTCACGTCTCACCCCCTTCTGAATCATGCAGAGGCGAGGAATCCGCCACCTATGAACGAAGTCACCAACGGGTCGGGCGAAAATCCCGCGCCCCGGCGACAGCGGAAGTCGACGGGGTAGCCGAAACGGCCTTCCCATGGGAGAATCGAAGCGTGACCAGGTCAGATGCACGAGCTCCCCTAGGACTGGCGCTTTTCGTAGCCCTCCTCCTGACTCCCTCATGCGAAAGAGCGTTGCCGGGCGAACTCCTGCGCGCAAAAACAGACCAGGGGGACCTCGTACTCGTTTCCTCGAAGCGAGGGAAGGAACTTGTACTCGACAACAGTTCGGTCTTTGACCAAGACAATCATGTCAGAATCGGCAACCTCAAAGACCTTCGCTCCCTCCGCATGTCGTCCGGGCTACCAGGACAAGACATCGATCTCTGCCTCTCGCCCCGCCAAGGATCGTCTGGAGCCATCCACCTGACAGGTATCGATGCGACAGACCCCAAGTTTCAGCTATTGCGAAACGAGGTGGCGTCGTCAGTTCACGTAATTGACGACCTTCCTACTTGGGGTGGTCTCGCCCTCAAGTTCCTGGCTTGTGCCAACGGGCTCTCCTTGATCGCAACGCTCTGGTGGTCTTGCTATAGAGGACGCAGGCCGTTTGATCGACTGACCCTCTTCCTACCCCCGTGCTTCAGGTTCTCGATTCCGCTCAATCGACCTCTCCGAGCAGAACTGACATTCTCGCTCGCGATCATCGGAGCGCTTTCGCTTGAGACGGATCGCAACCTACTTCCCATCCGGCGGGCTGAGAATCAGGCCAGTTAGCCACTCACACCTTGGCAGGCGCTCGACGAGGCCGCACCTCTTCGCAGACTGGTCCGCCCATCTCCGTGTCGAAGACGGCAATCAGACGGCCACCGTACGCGAGCGAACAACCTGGTCATGATCGCTTTCGCGGGGGGAATCTGTCTACGCCACGGCGTGCTGCAGCCAAGCAGCGATCGACGCAGTGGTAGTTATCCAGTAGTCTCCAGGGTCGTTCTGGGCTGCCAAAACCCACACGCGTTCGATGTCTTCTCATCTGGAATCCCACACATGTCAGTCACTCCACTAGGAGCGCCCGATCTACGTTCCGATTACTTCTGGGTGACGCGAGCTATCTCTTGGGCTTGCAGGCGCCTGCGCATAAGTAGTGCCGGCGCGCGGCTCCTAACATCCGTTCTCGCCTCCTCTGCCATTGCCTATGTACCAGCATTGGTTGTCGGGTGCATTGTAGGTGAGAACCTGTTCACGAGCTGGCAGTTGACGCTCTCTTTGTCCTGGCTGGCCGTTGGTCCAGTCGTGATCGATGCGTTCGAATTGGCGTTCGACACGTTTTCAAAGCAATTGGACGCCCGGCTCAGTGATGCCGCAGCCAAAGAGGAGTTGAGGGCCCTAAGAAAGGGGGTCTTTGACTCACGGGCATCGTTTATCTACGCGATCCCCCTGTTCCTGCTTCCCTTTTCCGTTATGTCATCAGTTTTTCGTGGTCACGGAGACGCAATGTTGGTGCTGTTGAATCTGACCCTGCTGTTGTCAGCACTTATGTGGGGGGTATTCCTGCAGGCCGTCATAGGTGCGTGCCTGTTCGTGCGTCGAGCATGCCGCTTGCCAGTGAACTTTGATGTTTTTCACGCTGACGGCCTTGGCGGATTGGCGGGAGTCGGTTCGCTTTCCCTGAGAACGGCAGCGCTGATATCGAGCGTCTCTGTCTACATTCCGGTGGCCGCTCTTCATGCGCGAAACTCCGAAAGCGAACTGGTTGTCGGGATCTCGTTATTCGGAATCGCGGGGGTCATCGTTCTGATATTGCTGACATTTGGATGTATCGTCTATCCGGTATACACGCTCGCTCGGAAGTCGAAAATGAGCGTGTTGCACGGAATCAACAAGGTGTTGCGCGCAAACCTTGACTCTGTCGTTGCAGGGCAGCACGTTGCCAATGCCGATTATCACAACGTCGTTATTCGTTACTACAAAGAGGTTCAGTCAGTCAGGGTCTGGCCGCTGAGGGTTGAGACAATCATAAATATTGTCGGCCTGATCGGCCTCCCAATAGCATTCTTTTTCCTAGATCGAGGCCTGATGTAGATAGACGGAAAAAGAGAGGGTTAGCCCCCCCCGCAATTGCGCCGAGACTCTTCCGCGTCACCGGTAATGTTAAGTAGTGTGTGTGCTTTCAGTTGCAATGAGGAAGAGCTCAATACCTAGACTGATAACGGGTGCGCCATTGATATGGTCGGTGACAGGGGCATCCATCATTGCCACCTCGATCTACCTGGCGTTCTCCGGGCGCGCGTTCTACTTTCTCCTGCTTCTCGGCTTGACCCTAGTTCTCGGCAGCGCCCACTCTGTGATCACTCGACAGAGGGTATTGCTCAGCCGGCAAGGCCTTCTCGTCTATGTGGCCTTCGCTGCGGCCGGGATCTTGTTTGATTTGCTATTTGGTGTCTGGTTGACTGGACTATGGAGCTATCCAAATTACGGGGTCAAGGACTATATATGGCTGTACATCGCCGTCTATCCTCTGGGGGGATTCGTGATGATCTACACTCTGCTAGTGGGACAGACTTGTTGGGGGCACCGAATCGGCAACGTGATGGATGGAAATGTAGCCCCACAACCAGTCGTCGCGCCAGTCCTGCTTACCGGCGCGTCAATTACCGCCGTTGGCGTGGCTGTGTTGACCGGGCCTTGGAGACCGGTCTTGCTCCTCACGACCCTCGTGCTCGGGGCCCTCCTTCTTTCTGTTGCGATAGCAAGAGCGCTTGGAGGCGGATTGGTTCTTGATCGGATTGCATTGCGCCCCTGGCCCCTGTCGATGATAGTGGTTTCCGGCTCGCTTGTTCAGGGCCTGGTACACGAGATCCCAAATGTCTGGGCATCCGAATGGATCTATCAGGGCTGGCCGTTGGGGCACGTGCAGATCTTTGGAGTCCCCCTACTGGTGCTGATTCTCGGATGGCCAGCATTGATGTTAGTGCCCGCAGTGATTTGGGATCTCATTGCACTCATGCGGCCCCACAGACATCCTCGGACTTGATTCTTGCATGTCCCGCGAGACCATTGACCGACGATACTAGATGTTCCGGCAACGACGGACAACGTGACGAGTCGACAACCTGTCGGCCCCCGGATTCGTCACGGATGTCGTCCGGCCCGACAAACACATGAGGAGCGAGGCGCGCTTCGCCTGCCAACAATCACTTGCGGCCAGCAACGCAACCGCCGTCTAGCGGTCGCACTCTGCGGACAGATGACGCGACCGTTGACCCCACGAAGGAACGGCGAAAACCACGCTGGAAGTTGGTCGGACCTCCACCATCGCCTATCCTGATTGGGGACGCAACCTCGCCGAGTCGCACGTCGACCGGCGACCCAGAACTCACGAGAACCCAACGCGAGCAAGGACCAAGGCGTGCAAGAGGACCACTCCGAAACAGTGCCAACGGAGAGCGTGTTCGCTCGCCAAAGCAATCCTGCGGTCTTCGTCCGGCGCACCGCACCAACGCCACGCAACGCGTTCTCCACCTTCTGGAAGTTCGCCGCTGAACGCCAACAAGTCTATCTCAAGCGAGTTGCGGGGGAGCAGCCCCCATGGACTGAGGACACGATTCTGCGTACGTTCAAATTCACGAACGTCTACAGGGCGGCGGACCGAGTCAGTCAGTTCCTTATCAACGACGTGCAGCCGGCCTGCGGAGAGGACCCCGAGACCCTATTCCTCTCCACGATTCTGTTCAAGCTGTTCAATCGCATAGAAACGTGGAAGGCACTTATCCATTCGGACGGACCACCTGATCCTAGTGCGTTCACCCCCCACGTGTACGCGGAAATCCTGGAAGGAATCCGGGCGAAGCGTATGCCGATATATTCCGGGGCTTACATCATGCCGTCCGGCGGCCAATCTCGCCCGAAACACCTAATGCACCTTCAGCTACTGGTTTCTATGCTCAGAGATCGCCTGCCTTTCAAGGTCGCCGAATCAGGCTCTCTCAGGGATTCCTACAATCTACTTCGCAGCTACCCATCCCTCGGCCCATTCCTTGCCTACCAATACGCAATCGACCTCAACTACTCAACCATCACCTGTCACTCCGAAATGGAGTACATCGTACCCGGGCCAGGTGCCATCGACGGCATTTCGAAGTGCTTCGAATCCCTTGGCGACTACTCTCCCGCCGACGCGATCCGCTGGACTACGGAGTCGCAGCGCACCAACTTCGAACGACAAGGATTAGAGTTCCCCGGTCTGTGGGGCAGACCATTGCAACTCATCGACGTGCAAAACCTGTTCTGTGAGGTCTCGAAGTACACTCGAGAAAGCCACCCCGATCTGCCCGGAACGTCACGCCGAACCCGAATAAAGCAGCGATTCAAGCCGACCGGCCCACTACCGCTCCCTAGATTTCCTGCAGACTGGAATATCAACCATGCCGTCATGGCGCAGAATAGACCATCGAGCGCTGCTCCAGATTGATGGTCACGCGCCCCCCCTGGTTGGCTCTCAGCTTCCGAAACACGCTATACCCCGCCAGTATGGCCTCTTCCCACTGCCAGTGCGGGATGCTCGCTACTTCGTATCCGTCGACGAACTCCGAGATCATTTTGAGGAGATCGAAATCAACACGATCAAGTCCATCGAAGAAGCAGAGACGCTTCGCTCTCGCGTACACGATCGCAGACACAGCCTCCTCAATAATGATGGCGCGAGCACCATCCTCCGCCTCGTCTGCTCGAGGGTCGGACTTGCGTTTACACCGAACCAGAGCCCGAATCACTGGTGACCATCCGAGATATGTGGCATGCGCCAGATGGAAAACATCGTGAAAGCGATAGAAGTCCGGATCTCGAATATTGTCGGTGAGACGATCCCCGAAATTCAGCCCATTGCACCGGAGCAACGTCGCTTTCCGATCGCCCTGGACAATTCCTACGAATTCTATCTCAAGTGTCCGAGGTAGCTGCTCGTACACACATAAGTCATCGTCAAACAACGCGTGTGGACACTTTGTTTCCGGCCAACGACTCTTCGTCTTTCGTGTATTGAGTTCGGCGACATCCTCCAAAGACATCCCGCCTACGGCGGCAAGCTGCGCGATCGTGCGCCACAAGACCACGAGCACATCGGACCTGTCCTGAGCATGGTCGAGTCTCTGGATTAGATCTCCAACGGACGAGCCCAAGTGCAACGCGAGAGAAAGTAGATCGCTGCCGTCACACGGACCGCTCTCATCCAGGGAATGTGAATCTAGAAGCGACGGCGATGTAACATCTGACAGGCGAACCAAGTACCAAAGGAAGTCACCGATCTCTTCCTTCATCTTGTTGCGATAGGCGGGGTAGGCCTGCTGCTCTCGCTGCTCCTTCTTGAATTCGGCCAGTATGCCCCCTGCCTCGCCCATCAACCCCGCGGCGAGAAGCTCTACATGCCGAACGTGATTCTGTAGCCGGTCGGAGCCACCAGCTTTCTGACGAAAATCCTTCAACCATCGCGGACAGGTCATCACGCCATCTCCCTCAGATCTGCAACCAGCTCTTGCAGCCGCCTCTTTCCTCGCCCCGCGCTACAGAACGCGTATGTGGAGTGAACGACGAAGCTGCCAACACCAACGCCTACTTCGTGAGCTACACAAGCCTGCAGTCGTGCCAACCCCAGCATGTTACCGAGAACTTTGTATCGATAGTCATGACTGCGGTAGATTGCCGTCAAGTGCACCTGTTCTTGGAACAGCTTGAATGACAAGTGCGAAAGACATGGTCCGCCGCGCGTGAGCCTCCGATCATTTGCGGTGTTGTAGAGTGGAAGGTCATACTCGCCCTCGGACACACCGAGTTCATAAGCTGACTTGAAGCCCCCATGACGGGAGGCCTCTCGCTTCATTTTCTTGATCAGCGTCTCCAGGGGATTGAACACACCCCCCTCCGCATCCCGTCGGCGAAGCAACCGGTGTGCGTAGGTACCCCATCTTGTAGCAATCGCGCCGTAGTCTTCGTCCGGATACTTTTCGAAGACACCTGAAAGGCCGCGCCGGGTGTATTCCCAACCCGGAAAGATCGTTTCGGCAACCGTATGCAGGGGAAACTGATCTTCTTCGGCATAGAACTCGTCAACGCGATCCATCACATCCCTGGTCCGAGGACCATCAGACAGTGGCGAGTTTATCGCGAGAATGATATTGAGTTGAGTTTCGGCGTCTAAGAGGTATTCGGTCGCGTCCAACCAACCCTCAAGCCTCGTCTCCACTGAGAACAGTCTTGTCACGGCGCAACCTCATGAGTCAAGACCATCGCTTCGCGAAGATGCGCTCCCAAGAACGAATCGTCCAGCCACGCGTGCCCCGCGTCACCCCACAACGTGCCCCAACTGTTGCGGATGAGGAACAAGCGCCGCGCCTTTTCTGAACCCAGCCCAACTGCAACGACGGCATGAAGCCCCCGAACAGGACCGCTCGCAGACACAATCCAAGGCGATCTCACGTCGAAGAATGGATCCGGAATCGCTATGCCAAGCACAACCGTCGAGCCACTACGCAGCAAACCTTCGACCTCGTCGGGCTCTGCAGGCTTCGGCTCCGACGCGCGATGGTAGGTGGCTACGGTGCTGTCGGGCGCCCAGCTCGGCACCGGCGTGACGACGTGATATGGGCAATCGGCCTCCAACGGCTGGCCTTGCTCATCAAGCGCTTTCGCAGTCGCCGCGAAGGACGCATCGTTGCCTGGGGCGCACCCTGTCGAGAAGAAGTGGAGATACTCTGGAGACAACTCGTCAGTTTCAACCCTCGCACCCTGATGCGCGGTCGTGGCTGCGTGAGCCAAACAAGTCGGACGCTCTCTTTGGTCTCTCACGCACCCTACTCGACTTCGATGATCGACGGTGAGTACGATGCTCATGCCTCTGCCAGGGCTGCTTCTCGAAGACGACGAGGGAAGCCCCCGCGCTCCTTGCCATGGTTGTCGACCTTGATCCGGATCTCCTCGAGACGCTCCTGACTCCAACGTCGACGATGCAGAAAAAGAAGCTGGTGGACCCCGGCACTTTGAATTCTCAAGAACACCGTACGCCTCTGCAAACCTCCGTACGTAGCCTGCGCCTTGATCGATGCTGAAACCTCGGACACGATTTCTACGGACTCGCCCGCATCGACAAGCTCCCAAAGATAGCCTCCAGAAGCATTGTCCTGCACCTGAACCGCGAAGAGGTCATCCGGGCCCGCCTCGAGACACGTGCCCGTGTCATTCTCGGTGAGGCTCCATACGGCGGCCCAGGGATTGGTTATGAGATCCTCGGGGGCGAGTAAACGCTTTAGATCCTTGACCTTCGCCTTCTGCAGACCTTTCGCCGAGTTGCTCGAAATCGCATTCTGCGCGACCAGGGCCCAAAGCGTTGCAACAAAACTCGTGCCTAGCCGAAGCGACAATTGATAGACAGTCTCGGGCTGCATCAACGCCTCCTTCGTCCAACCGTGCCGCCTAGCCGCCGCTACGAGCAACTCCTTCGGTGCGAGCAACTCGGACGCGAAAGTGTCCGCTGCCAGTTCTTCCAACGGCCGGGACTTGGGTCCGTATCGACCCGAGAATCCGATCGACTCGCTCGGATCAAAGCTTGTGCGGTGACCAAGAAGGACGTGACCAAGTTCGTGGGCCAACGTAAATCGCTGGATCGGCAAGTCCAGTTTGGTGGTAACGAGGATTCCTCGTAGCTGATCGTCCACAGTTATGGATGCCCCCCAGAGACCGCCTAGAGGGGCGAATCGAAACGGAATCTCAAGCGCAAGGACCGCACCGACGACATCGAAACTAGTACGCCGCGGATCCCGGAAACGCCGGGTTATGGTCGCTGCCTCAGCCACGGCGCGGAGGATCTCCTCACTTCGGCTTCTCATTCGTCCTGTCCAGCAGACCGTTGCCTCAGGAACTGAGCAAATCGAAGCACTTCCGATCGGTCCTCAGGAGAGAGCTTCGCAGCTGCCCGGGCAACCATGCTAATAGACTCCGACTCGAGAGGATCGGCGTCCTTGCTGGTCAAGTCGTCCATGTTTCGCTGGTATAGCCTAGACAGTTTCTGCAACTCCAGCGCGTCCAGCCGCCGCGATCCACTCTCTATCAGAGATATCGCAGATCGCGGGGTACCCAGAAACGAAGCCACGTCTTCTTGTGAGTACCCTGCGTACTCACGCGCTTCTCGCAACCGAGCGCCGAGAGCGCGACGATCAGCTTCCTCGGTCACGGCTCCTCCTTTCTACTCTGACGTTCAAGGGCGACCTGGACCATGCTCGGAACCAAGTCGCTTATCATGTCGTCGACATCGAAGTAGCCTCCCGCGCGAATCAGTCGCACGTCTAGCTTGATGCCAAGATGCTGCTCAAACACCGGAGAACTGCGCGCTACCGCTTTGGAGTCGAGCACAGGCATCGTGTCCCACAGGTCGGAGCCACCGGGAAGTCCTTCCGGCCCGCCCTCCACCAGCGCATCCCAGTCCGCCGACTCCAGCTCAACCCAGGCACGAAGGTCTCGCTCGAGAGCATCTTCTAAGCCTTTTTGCGACAGGAGGTTGAGTTGCGTGAACATTCTGATGACGTCTGAATATCGAACATGATACCCCTTCCGTGTTCGAAAGTCAAACACCTCCAGGAGCGATGATCTCCGCCGAACTGCAGATCCACGGCAGTGGGACCGAACACCTGACCGGGATGACTAGCCCGCCGGGAACCTCTGCCGTTGCGGCGCGAGCCCCGTTGGACGGCCGCTCCCACGTCAATCTCACATCTTTGAACGCCAGACGCTGTCCACGGAGCGGATAGCAAGCCTTGAACACCGCCTCTTTGGCCGCAAGAGTCATCAGATGTGCCACGTTCTCCTCCGGCGGATCGAATGGAGCCTCTTCGTCTTCGGCAAACACCAATCCGTCGAGCTGACAACCATCGTCGGAACAGAACTCGACATCGATTCCGAGTGACAGCAGATTGCTGCGCGGAGCCACCGCGACGATGACTACCGTTCCCTTGTGCGTCACACTTCCCACGTACCCGTCAGGCCACAAGCGGTGACCTTCCTCAGAACGAGCCGGCACGTCGTCCGCTGGCGCACCCGCCCCTTCAAGCGCCGCAATCAACGTGCGGCGGACAGCGGCAGCCTTCGCCTCCGAAAAGACGCGACGTCGATCGACTCCTTGCACCGCCTGCGGTTTGGGTAACCAAGAGGCAAACGAACCTCCCGCAACGCAGGCACTCGGAAGAAGTGCACGCATCGACACAGCCGCCGGATGAGTATCGTCTATTCGCATGACTGCACCACTCTCCCCGCCGAGACTTGGAAAACCTCCGATTCGGGCCCGGCTCTGATACAAGCTGATGCACCAACTCATTGCAAGCAACGGTCGCCGGATCGCGAAGTTGGCGACCAAGAAACCTGCGACCTGCACTTCCGAAGCGGCCAACCCCGACTACAGAGCTCGAGTCATCGACGGGTGAGCCGTGTCCGATGCCCTGACAGGACATTCACGGCTACGCGCCTTGCGCGATCCTGTTGCCGGTCGTTAGGAACGAGTGAACTCGCTGCACGCGACAATATTGAAGGCCTCCACGGACATGTCGCCGCCGACAACATCATAACAAAGTGCGTGAGTCAGCTTCCCCGACCGCGGCCTGCTCCAAAGATCTACGACGACTTGGAAGGGCGGCTGCACCCCCTCTATCCACTCGAACAATCGACCCCAACCCAGTCCGTCGAGCGAAGGCACGCAAGGCTCCCTAATGCCAAGTACGGTTGGGTGCAGCCTGGAGTTGTGGTATGCAACTCGAATGCCCAGGTCGAGAGCGACACGATCGAGCTCGCCGCCAGACAGACTCTGGAGCGGAAGGAACGGAGACCGAGGCCCAACACGCACTTTGAGATCGCCGCCGCCGAGTTCGTAGCAAAACCCAAAGAGAGACCCGTCGCCGGGCACTCCCTCGAGACAGGCCACGAGCTCCTCACCCGAAAGCGCGAAGCAGCGCATCAGACCATCGATAGCACCCCGCTCGAAACTCTCGGCCTGAAGCCGAGGGATCTCCACCAAGTCTATGGACGGAGAGAAGACAGGAGTGCGCACATCGTCGACCCACATCTCTGCACGGCCTCGATTGCAAACCACCGCAATACTACTGCCATCCGAGCGACGGAGAATCAGCTCACCACGCGGCGCAAACGTTCGGTCAGACGCATGAACAACCAACTGGATTCCGTGGCCGGATTGCCCACTTTCAGGATCGCGACAGCCCTCATCAGTGATTGGCTGGCGACATACCAAGAAGGCATCTCGATCGCTGAAGACGCGCAACATGTCGCTGAGGCCACAGCTGAGCTTGCTTGTTCCAGCACACACGGTCAACGCACCGAACCGAACACAAGCTCGACCCTGCACTCCACCAAAGTCAACGATGCTGAGCTCAAGAACGGGTCGTTCTGACTTGTCAGAAGGAGTCGCATGGTCGGTCCCGGGCGTCGACTCGGACTGCTCTTTCCATGATCTGAGCAATTCGGGCGGGAAAGCAGCCACATTCTCAGGCTTGTCCACACGATCTGCGCAGATCGCACACAGCCAAATCCCGTTACTCGGCGCCGAGCGATCTTGAGGGGACAGAGAATCATCGTATCGGGGCCCCAGGCTTGAAGCCGCTGTGATGTGACATGCCTTTCCCGTGCGACTGGATTTCTCTGCGACCGCGTCCGACGGACCAACCGTGGAACGACCACACTCTGGGCGCGCACAGCGGTATCCCGCGCGTTCAGCCAACGCCCGTTTGGTGGCCAGTGTGAATTCGTGACGCATGTATTTGGAACTCTCGAACCTTGGGCAAACGCGAACCGGGCCATCAAGCTACCACCAAACGCCATGTGGTCATCACTGAACTCGCCGCCACCCTTGTCCGCGACTGCAAAGTACTTGATGCGAAGTACCTACTCCACTCCGCGCATTGTGATCTAGCTCAACACGACGTGATGCCCTCATCTCGCAGCATCACACTCACGTGTTGCCCCTCCAGCAAACCCGCCTCTGCGAGCTTCTTCTCGACCCTCCTTCGTGCCTTCTCGTTCGTCGCGACCACGTTCACCCGGTTTCCTGACTCCAGCGCTTTCTGCACGTTCGAGACCACGTCAGATTTCCCGGATTCGACTTCAACACCCACTCGCTTGCCCCCTCGCTCTGCCAGCACGTCAACCCAACCCCCGACTCGCGGCGCTTCAACCATCACCTTCCAGCCGTCCTTCCGCAGCCGTTCTGCCCAGGCCAGCTTCCAGTACTCGTGCTCAACGGATTCTTGCCCGCTCGAACGCTTCCTCTCGTGGCCCGCGACCGCGCCACCCTCACCGCTCGCGCCTCGAGTCCCGGACCGAATGGTCGGCAGCAGCACGCGCTTACGCGAGCGCCCGATCTCGACCATCCCTGTTCGCAACATCCCTGCCGCGACAGCATCATGCTTGACGCGCTCGCCCTTGCTTGCTCCCCATTCAAGTCGCTCGTACCGTGCGGCGACCCCGTCAGTGGGATGCTCCGTGCAGTCTCGCACGAGTGCTAGAACCTCCGCTGACGGACCATCTGATGGCGGAAAGTGTCCGAAAGTGCCGGATCCTGACTCCCCAGCCCTTCTCGAGCCGGAAAGTGACGTATTCCGCCGTGGCAGGGTTTTTCGCGCGATGTAGTCGCGCAGCTTCTCGTCTGTCATCGCCCCTTTCTTCACGGGGACGTGGTCGAACTGCACGAGGAACGGCTCCTTCCACCGATCCGCGAGTTTCACGATGCCTTGTCCGACCGGGAGCCGCGAGAGATGTCGCCTATCTTCATCCTGGAGTCCTGAGAGCACCTGTCCGCGCGCGATGTCTGAAGGTTCCCGCAGGCTGAACGTCACGGTCGCGTAGAGGTTACCGAGCGCCGCCTGGCTGATCAGGCTCGGGTGCTGGTCTACCACGACGAATCCGATCCCGAGTTCGCGTCCTTGCCGGAGCATCTGCCCCATCACGGACTCACTCGCCCGCCCGGATTTCTTGAAGAGCAAGTGATGTGCTTCTTCCACGATCACGACGAGCCGCAGTTGCTCGCGTTTCTCTTGGTTCAGTTGGGCGAAGAACAGCCACTGCATGAGTATCGGGACCAAGAACTGCTTCGCGTTGTCGCTGAGCGTGTCGAGTTCGATCACCGTGCTTTGCCTCAAGAGCCGTCGCGTCATCTCCTGTTGGTCGCGCACGGTCACGGCGTGGCTTGGCAGACTGAACGATAGGCTCTGCAGTGCCCGAACCGCGGTCACCTTCCATGATGCGGCCCGGCCCGTCACTTCTCGTGCATCCAACGCTTCCACGACATCGTCGATCACTGGCCACAACTTCGCGCCACACCGCTCGTAGAGCTCGCTGAGCACCTGCTGCAGGAGGCTCTTGGCGCCATCGCCGAGCGTGTAGGCAGCAGCGAGTGCGTCTACAAATCGCAGGATGTGCGCTCGTGTCTCCAGCCCTGGCGGCGGGATGAGCGGGTTGAACACGAACGGCGACAGCGAGCGTCCTGGCGTGTAGACGTTGATCTGTCGCGCAAGCAGTGGCAGCAGATGCCGGGCGGTTCGCTTCCAATCAAGAAACAGAAAGGGGATACCTCGCGCGGAGAGTTCTTGGACGAGTCGCAGGCACGCATTCGTCTTCCCAGCCCCGCTCCTGCCGAACAGCCCGAGCCCTTGCAGAAGTTCTCCCCGACTCAAACCGAATCGGTAGGTATACCGCGGGTATACCACGCGCCCGAGACTCAGCGGGCCTTTGCCGATTGTTGCCGGTGGTGGTGGGAGCAGGAGTTGATGCTCCCAACCGGCCCCGAAGACGCATCGCGCCCGTTCTTGAATGTGTTTCTCGAGCAGGGAACGGCGGTGCTCAGAAAGAAGCGGCAAAGATGCCCGCCACTGCTGCACCTCCCGCGGCATGAGCGGCGCGAGCCTACGCAGCGCTCGCTCGACCGTCATCGCCTCCTCCGAGTGCGTCCCAGTCCGCGAGGTGTTCAGCGAGTGCGCGTTGCAGTTGTGAAACCGCGTCTTCATAGGCTTGGAGTAGTCGTCGTTCTTCGGTTTGCAGCTCTCCGAGTCGTCGGTGGATGCGGTCTCTGCCTGCTCCTCTGACGTCGTAGATGCGCGGCTCGTACAGGAGCGTTCGTCTCAGACGTGTCGCGACACCGCTCCGCTCGCGTTGAAGCGAACTGAACTGTCGGCGGAACGACCGCCGGGTCGATCGAAGTCGCTCGAGAGAGAGCGCGAGCTCGGTGAGAATGCCGCGCTCAGTAGATGTTGCCACGCGCCGGCGCGACTTCACCAACCGCCGCGCACGCTCCTCGAGATCCAATCCCGCTGCCATGAAAAATGCAGTGAGACTGGGCTGAAGAGCAACGTCACCGATGGGTCGGGCGACACCGAGAAACCCACCTACAGCCGATGCCACGGCGGGAACTAGTCCACAATCGCGCGCAC
The DNA here is from genome assembly GCA_028281765.1 of Planctomycetota bacterium. Taxonomy (GTDB): domain Bacteria; phylum Planctomycetota; class UBA1135; order UBA1135; family UBA2386; genus JANQJF01. The sequence goes on from JANQJF010000119.1 coordinate 91,297, forward strand.
GACCGAGTTGAGGCGATATCAACCCTCATGGAGCTAACCGCTGAGACAATCGCCGCTATCCTCGGCCTGGCAACCGCAGCGCTTTCGACAACCATAGTATTCCTGCTCGTCCGAGGTCACCGACTTCGCCGCCAGTACGGGAAGATCATCGATGTCGATCGAGAAGTCGCGGTCCGCCGCAAGGAAACCGACCGCATCGAGTCCCGCTGTCGGAAGCTGGCTCAACAGGAGGAGCTTCTCCGTGAGTCGCTCGAGGAGAAGCGGCAGAAGTGGGAGCACCAAGCGCAAGCACGACAGAAGGCGCTGCAAGCCGACTACGCGGGGAAGCGCACCCTGTACGACGAGCTCCTTCGAAGCATCGCTTCAGCAGAACAGTCCCTCGACCTCCAGAGTTACGGGGTGTACGAGCCGTACTTCGACTTCGACACGCCGCAGGATTACAAGGAACGGCTCGGAGGGGTTCGGCAGCTTCAGAAACAGATGGTGCGCGAAAAGACTGCCGCGACCTGCTCAACCACGTGGTCCGTGGACGGCAGCAAGCGAGAGGGCCAGAAGATGACGAATCGGACCATCAAGATGATGTTGCGCGCATTTCATGGCGAGTGTGACGCAGCGATCAGCCGTGTTCGCTGGAACAACGCTGTGAGCCTCGAAGACCGGATCACTCGCTCCTTCCATGCGATCAACAAGATGGGTGAACCTCACCACGCCGAGATATCACCTGAATACCTCGAGCTGAAGATCGATGAGCTGCATCTGGCGCACGAGTACGCGGAGAAGCGCCAGCTCGAGAAGGAAGAACAACGAGAACTCCGCGAGCAGATGCGCGAAGAAGAATGCGCGAGAAAGGAACTGGAGAAGGCGATCACCACCGCTCAAGCAGAGGAAGACAGATACGAGCGAGCTCTTGAGAAGGCACGCCAAGAAGTCGGAGAGCAAGCATCGGCAGAACTGCAGCGCCTACAGCAACTTCTCGACGAAGCTCACGAACGCCGGGAACGAGCAATCGCACGCGCCCAACTCACCCGGTCAGGACACGTATACGTAATCTCGAACATCGGATCATTCGGCGAAGACGTCTACAAGATCGGAATGACACGCCGATTGGAGCCCATGGACCGAGTCAGGGAGTTGGGCGACGCATCGGTACCCTTCCCCTTCGACGTGCACGCGATGATGTTCTCCGAAGACGCCCCAGGGCTCGAGAAAGCGATCCACCGAGCCCTCCAAGACCAGCAGGTGAACCGAGTCAACTCGCGCAAAGAGTTCTTCCGCGTCACCCTGGACGACATCCAACGTGCCGCTGTTGAGCACGGATCCACAGCGGAATTCACCAGAGTAGCCGAGGCAAGGCAGTTCCGAGAGTCGGCTGCGCTGCAAGCTCGTGACCAAGAGATCGATCGCCAACAGCAACAGAGCGCACACGAGTTCCCGGCGAGCCTGGAGATGGCAGTCAACACCGCCCCTTAGGATCCAGCATCCGCGGCCTGAGGATGTGGAATCACGGAAAGTCCGCGAAGCTCCTGCAACGTGCAACCATCGACTCTCTTTCATCGTCGTCGATCTTCTCAGCACGCTTCGTGCTCGTTCTTCGATCCTTCCTCCTACTGCCATGCGTCCTCCCACGCGTGGTTTCGTGCATGCTCGAGGAGTTGCTTCATCGTGAGCCCGATTCCTGTCAGCACGTAGTGTGGGAGTCGTCGCTTTCTGACCTTTACCGCGCGTACCAGTTCGTGCTCGCGAAGGAAGAGCATGGCGCGGTGTGCGTTCGAACTGCACATCCGCACGTTTGCGTCTCGGTGAATCGCGCGCTTTCTGATCCGCGCTGTCTGACGCGCGTCCTCGGCATCCGTGTTGAGAATCATGGTTGCGCGGTGGCTGGTGCACACTGCGCCGTAGAGGTCCCAGTCGATTCGAGGCGTAAAGTGGGTCGACACTTCTTGGTCCTCGTCGTCTGCGATGAGCTGTTGAGCCGCGCAGCCGTGCCGTGTCAGCCAGTAGATGCGTGCTGAGCGTCGTTTCGGCGTCAAGCAGCGCACGAATCGCTCTCGTCGTAGGAATCTGATGATTTCCCAGACGCGTGCAGGGTTGCCCCGCACGCGCCTGGCAAGTTGGGTGGCAGTCATTGGTTGCGTGAACGCTCTGATGAGAAGCACGGCTCCGACACACCGTTTCAGCCCTCGAACAGAGCTCCCGCTACGATCAACAGTTTCGACCTTACCACCTCCTCAGAGACGCCGCGGCGTCTTTCGCCCACTCCCTAGTAACGGACAGTCGGAATAGGAACCAGTCAAATATAATAAACGTCACCAATCAATCGGGATAACGTGTGACCAAACTCCGATGAGGCAGTGAAGACGCAATGTTTATAAGCGCAGTCGACGATTCCGGAGCATGGACTCAGGAACGAAAGGCGTGCTCACCGAGCTTCGGAAACGACTCGATGCCTCAGGTCGCGCACTTGAGAAGATCGCTACACGAGAGGATCTGATCGAGGAGTTCATGCTGCTGGACAAGCGGCTGGCGTCGTGTGACAAGATCGCTCGCTACGCCGACAATCTCGCAAGCAAGCACCCAACAGACGAACGAGCGCAGGCTGACGCTGCGTTCCTGGCAACAGAAGTCGAAGTGCTTCGCGAATCCGTCGATGACGCGATCAAAGCAGTCATCACCGCAGACAACGAATCACAGAACCGAAAACTATAAATAGGTGCGCCACTTCAGGCTGCTGCAAGAGCAATGAGCTTGCCATCATCGCATCGAACTAGCAAGCGGAACACCTTGCCTTCGTCTTCAATGCGCAATGCGGGGAGGGTCGGCGCTGCCAAGCTGTTTCACCCCATCCCAACCGAATGATGGCGACGCTTATCAATGCTCTGTGACTCCACGGATCAGCATGGCACGAGACGATATATATGGAAACAGGTCGAAGTACGAGCGGCGCATGGACCGACTCGACAGCCTGCTGCTACCACCTGGATCGCCTGGGGTCTCTCCACAAAGAAAGTACTACTGCCGGAACCCTGCGAACCTGCAGTATTTCGGGATGCTCGCCCGGATTCTTGCCGCGAACGGTAACAGCTACATCAACCGCCTTCGGCGCATGGACACACTTCTCTTTATTGTATCTCACACAGACAAAGACCTGAGAGAGTGCCGCCGGGATGACATCGACGAGATCGTGGCGTGCGCGCACGCGGTTTTCGATTCACCGAAGACCAAGCGGTGCTTCTTTCGCTCGATGAAGCAGACGTGGCGCCAGCTCTTCCCGGAACGCGACGAGCACGAACGCGTTGACGATACAATCGTGCCTTACGTAGTTCGCCATGTCTCCTGCCATGTGGATAGGAGCCAGGACCGACTGCGCGATGACAAGCTCACGGTTGAAGAGTTCTTGCGCATCGTCAATTTCTTCTCCGCGGACCTGCAGACTCAGGCATACATCACGCTGGCACTCGAGTCCTTGGGGCGACCGCAGGAGCTCTGCTACCGCACCATCGGTGATGTGGAGCTACACGACGGCTACGCGAAAGTCTGGGTGAGCTCGCACGGCAAGGAAGGAACAAGATACCTGCAATGTGTCGATTCCTACCCCTACCTCATTCGCTGGTTCGAGCTGCATCCCTGCAAGACCGACAAGAGCGCGCCCCTCTTCTTCTCTGGTGGCGATCCACATCGCCAGATGACGCCACACGTCATCAACAAGCGACTTCGGCGGGCATGCAGAGTCCTCCGGATCGACAAGCAGGTAACGGGATACTCTCTCAAGCGCGTCGGTGTCACGTTTCGACGATTGCGCGGTGAGTCAGACGTCGAAATCCAGCATGCGGCAGGGTGGACCAGCACACAGCAGCTCAAGACCTACGACCTCTCCAACGCCGACGACGCCTTCCAACGCAAGCTCTCACGGCGTGGACTTGCCGGATCTCAACAAGCAGACGCAGACCAGGCGCTGAAGACAAGACCGTGTGTCTGCGGCGGCATGATCGGATTCGCTGATGCCATCTGTCGGCGATGCAAGCGCCCAACGAACCCACGAAACGAACTGCGAAGGGACGAGGAAACAAAGGAGCAAGACACGAAAGCGCGCCAACTGCTCACAGCCGCTCTCGAGGAGCCTCGACTAGCCAAGATCTTGGAAGAGGTTCTTAGATCGAGTCGACAGCGCGACGATCGAGACGAAGGCACAGCAACTCCTCCAGCCGTGAAGAAGCCCTGATCAGAACGCCGACGAGAGAATGCAGACCGCCCCGTCCGGCCGAACGCGTTCGGGAGCTGGACCCCAAGGCGAGTCGACTTGCCGAGCTGAAGCCCGAAAAAAAATCGCGGCCAGACTCCAACTCGCGTATTCTCTACACTTAATGCGCTCTGCTCGATCAAGACTGCTCGGAGATAGGCCCGACGCACTTGACCCCGACACGATCTACGCTGGCTTCGGCCGGAGAGCGTATAGCCTGGTCATCGACGTCACACTGGTCGTTGCAGCGAACGTCACGGCAATCGAATACATCTACGCTCAACCCAAGACGATCGCAGGCCTCTACATCGGAGCGCTTTGGGCCGCAACAGTCCTGTATCCCGTGTTTTTCCACGCCCATTGGGGCCGAACAATCGGGAAGATGGCGGCGGGTATCCGTGTCCGGAGACTGGACGCCTCACGCATTCGCTACCGAGACGCTATACTCAGGAGTGTCGTAGACATAATTCTTGTGCTCGGCAGTATTGTAAGCCTACACCTCACGCTGGACACATTGACGGGTTCGACCTGGGACTCACTCGGGACCATTGAGAAAATAAGACTTCTAAACGAGCGAGACGCGACAAACAAGTTCTTTGAAATGGCCCACAACACATGGTATTGGAGCGAACTTCTCTGCCTTTTATTGAGCGAAAAGCGTCGTGCAATCCACGACTTCATCGCCGGAACCGTTGTCGTTGTCGAGTAGAATCGCTAGCTTGTATCCGACGCCACCATTCCCCCATCACTTCCTTTGAGTCCGCGCGCTGAGCGCACCTCAAGAGCTTTTCGTAGATTTCGAAGTTGCTGCCTTCGATCTCCAAGATTTGTGCAGCGACTCGATCAGCCCACTTTCGTTTTTCTAGCCCCAGACACGCCTCGTAGACTGGTAACAGCTCCCCGGATCTCACAATGCTCTGAAGCGCCCTTCGTCCGTTGTTGGGAGCACGTGCAACGGCGCCCAAATCTAAGGACGAAAGTTCCAGGATATCGGCGTAGCGCTTGTCTACCAACAGCAGGTCCTCCAAATACGGCAAAATCAACGCTCCGATCAACGAGCGCTGCTCCTCGCCGCCCCGAGAGAGGCTGTCGAAGAACTCCAGCGTGCGACGGGATTCGCCGAGAACCTGGTTCAAGGCCGCGAAGTCGGCCACAGCATCTAGATCCTGGACGATGCTTTGACCCTCTAATGCCAGCATCCGCCGCCGCAGCGCAGTCTTTGCGGGCACTCCCCTAGAGTCAAGTGCCATGATATCCGAAAGCAAGAAGGTGCGACGCACCCCTGTAAATGAAATATCTCCCTTCCCATTGTCCCAGCACCACAAGTAGTGACTAAGCGCCTCTGCAACATCTCCAGACTGAGCCAACCTAACCGCATGGTCCATTCTCAATCTCGGAGTACGCGGCAGCCTGCCGCTCTCCGCTGAGTTCTGCGCGTCGCTCGCATCACTCGAACAGCCAAAGAGTAAAAGGGCGGCGGCCAGAATCTGGCTTCTTTGGCCTAGAACCACGGCCACCCTATCGCCTCATTGAGCTTGCAGCTTGCATAGGCATAGAAGCACCCGGATTGACAAACACCTTGAGCTACGGTACACAGGGTCATACAGGTGGTTGGGTTTATTACTGTTCGCGGCACAGACGGAACGCCGGCGCATGCCGAGCGACACATAGCTCCAACGGTCTCACAGCCACGCAAGCACCGCTCCAGCTCGGCCTCACAGTCTCGGCCGCCACTGGGAGGTGGTTCCCATGCGAGCCCACACTTGCATCCACAGACCTTCTCGCGCTCACCCGTCTCGAGGACGTAGATGGTCTCTTCGTATGGGTGGCAAGCCGCCGCTCGCCCCGAGTGCGGAAAGCAAGGATAGCTTGGTCGACTACACCTCACCACTTCTCCGTCGACCGAGAGGGTGCTGCAGCCTGGGTCATCGACGATTCTGTCGCAGCTACTGTGAGCAATAGCGCCCTTGTCCGCGCATTCGCATCTGCAGATTGGCATTCCATCGCGCACGAAGTCATGGCGGAGGCACTCTTTGTCGTAACCGCTGCAAGCGAAGGTCTCATGAAAACACCCCGTCTGAGAGGAATCCGGGAAGCATCCACCTTCTCCCTCGAGAACGCATGTGACCCCGAAGCCACCATTACTTTCGGAACCTACCCAGTCACCGGGAGGACTGCTTCGATGGTTGTCCTGACGGGAGTCGACCCAACCTGCTGCGGTCGATGCGTTCGAGTCGATTCCAAGCGCGACGGAGAAGCCGTGAGGCGTCGCGTCCAGGCCATTGAGGTCCGACGAGCAGGCTCCGCAACATCCCGGACTCTCGGTGTTTGTCCCTCCGCAGCAGCCGGTTTGAGCACCTTCGAACCGGTCCATGGCGGGGTACGATCCGTCTGCTCCTGTTTCGTACCGTTCTTCGTCGGCCCAACCGAATTGTCCCGTGCTACCGTCCTCCGGCCCGGTCATCACCGCGGCTGATCCGAACGTTGCCGCCCAAGACCCTAAATCTGGTTCGCCTGGGACCATCGGTGCTCTCCTCGGTCGAACGGACTAGACCTTCGCGGTCGCGTACCACACGGGATTCATGAAACGGTAGCGGTACACGCCGCCTTTTGCGCCGCTGGTGAACGACATCTTCATCCGGACCAGGTCACTCACGTTAGTCACCGAGGCCTGGAAGATGCCCGTTGTGCTCAATTGAGCAAACGTCCCGATCGACGATCCAGGTTCAGCCCCTGCTTCCTCAGCGCGCTTTGTGAAAACGGTCACAGTTGGAGTGACGTTGGTGCCGTTCTCAATCTCCTCGTAGGTGAGGATCACGTTGTCAGCCGAGCGGGGAAACCACGGCGTGTAGATCACTTCGTCTCCGGTCGAGAGAACCACAAGTTGCCCGATGAACATGGTCGCGACTCCTTCCTACTTTGCGTTGTCGAAGAAGACGAAGGGCAGAATCCGAACGACTCCGTTGTCGCTCGCATTCCCGCCCACCTGAACGGCAGACACCTTGACGCGCACCTCCGCCTTCGATCCTGCTGTGGCAGTCGCTTTGTAGATGCCGGTCTCAACACCTTCGCTCGAGATCGTCAGGGTCGTAGTCCCCGAGCCTGTCACGTGGGTAGCTGTTACATCGCTCACGGCATCACCGGGCTCCTCACGGGTCTGCACGATGAACTCGATTTCCGGCGTACTTTGCGCCTCGATCATCTCCACTCGCATGATCATGCTGTCCCCGCCCCTCCTGATCCAGCTCGTGTAGAACTGGTCGTCCTTGAACACGCGCCTTCCCTGAATGACCTCAACTGGCATGCTGCCTCCTCCTCAAGCTCTGGGGTTTCGAAGCTCGTCGCGTTCGAAACTCTGACTGGTTCTGAGACGCGATGAGCAAGTCTTCAGAGTAGCCAAGCGGTGCTTGCAGGTTTCGCGCAAAAGCGCATCACGCCATCGATAGGGGAATCTCGCCCTGGAACAAGACCCGCTCACTCCTGATCCAACCCCCAGACATCATCAAGCCTCTTGGGGCATGGAGCAGCGACGCACTTCGCCTCGACGCCCGCAACGATGGACGACCAGGTTCTCACGAATCCCGCGACGAACTCAACGACCGGTTGATCTCGAGAATCGCGGCTCGGAGACTGAGTCGCACCGGCCCGAGCGAGGTTTTTCTACGCACGCTGCCAAACTGCACGCCTCAAACAAGCATAATTCCCGCGCTCAAGCTGAGCGACGATCAAGCTTCTCCCAACGCCCCGCGCGGGCGTAGTCTGTCGGAAAAGCTGCCCGACGAGGATCGGCCGCTCGTCTCGTCTGAGATGAAGCACCGCGACGCGAGCAACCGTCCCCCGAGACTCCTCCAGCAGCTGATGCGCCGGCCGGACCAGACACAACAAGAACACGGCGAGTCGCTGAGTTAGCGTCGCCTTCGCGTCGGTGTTCTGTTCCGGCTAACATCAGCGAACACCTGGCGCGAGCACGCGCACGTTCTCTATTGATTCCGCGGCTCTCGCACGCCACTTCCTGAGCCACGAGCTCCCTCTCGAAGCAACCGCTGTCTACTGACCACGATTTCGTCCACTTGCTCCTCAAGGCCGCTGCTCTCGAGGTTATCGGGCAGCGACGCCGCTACATGAATCCACCACGCAAGCAAGCCAAGCGCGCAAGTGGGGGCCACGATGTTCCACGGCGCGTCGCCTCTGAGGGTGAGATAGACACCAGCCAAGAAGCCTGGAACAAACGTCGCCCAGCTCAGCAGGAATCGGTTCACAAGGGCAACTCGCTTCGCCGGCCCCCCATTCGGTCGATACGTCCAAGGCTGCTCGTTCATCACCTGAAACGCTATCCACGCACGTTCCTTCGTCGCGCGACAAGCGCATAGATAGCTCCGAGTGTACCGACGATTCGCCTCGGCAAGGGATGCCACGATCAGCAACAGAGCCCAGCCGAGAACGGAGGCCTGGTCGGGCGATAAGCCACGCACGGCCGCGCCTCCCGGACCCGGATTCGATACGATGCTGAGATCCGCGCCGAGTGCCGCGCCGGCGAACGCCAACGCGGCTATCCGCGTGTTGAACGCCTTCGTCGAGTAGTGGGCAATGAGATCTGTAGGGTCGGCCATGCGGTGCGAACTCCGTGCGCCATTGTCAGTGGACGAGAGCTACCCGAAGATGTATCGGTAGCTCGATGCGCGTGAGCCCTGCGGTGGTCCAAGCGGACGCAAGCGGCATACGGATCTTCGATGACGATAATTCCCCTGTCTGGCGAAAATGCGCCACAGAGGCTGTCCACGTCGAAAGAAAGTCGAGGAGACTGCCCGCGTCCCAGTCGCAAGGAAGAGCGAACTCTGGCGCAGCGATCTCATTCTGAAACGGGAACGGGAGCGTTTCGTAACGCCGCAAATAGAGATCAGACTCGGGCGGCCAGTACGGGCCGAGCACATCATCCCGATAGTGAGCCAAGACCTCATCGACTTCGCGAACGCCAGTCATTGGCCACGAGTACGTCCACACGGCGAGCACGCCGTTACTTCGCATGACACGCCGCGCCTCCCCATAGAAGGCGTCAAGATCAAACCAGTGCACGGCGCACGCCACGGTGATCAAATCGACCGACCTCGCGTGAAGCCCGCTTTCGTGGGCCGGCGCACATCTGTACGTGACGTTTGAGTGCGGACGAGCCTGGTCGAGCTGCGCTGCATCGATGTCGGTCGCAAGAATCGTATCGAAGTAGTCAGTCAATGCGACCGCAGCTTGGCCAGAACCAGTACCGGCATCCCAAGCCATTCGATGCTCAGAACAGACCGATGCCAGCCACGCGAACAGTTCTGGTGGATACGTGGGCCGGTGTTCTCGATACGGCTTTGGTTGATAGCGCGCCACGTGCACCCTCTCTTTCCGGCCCAACGCCTTACGACAGCTCCGATTCTTCTCCAAGTATTTCCGAGTTCGCAACATGTCTGTGAGGAAGCTGGTCCGCCTGCGGATTCGCGTCGAACCCAACCTCTTGAAGAGCTGAGGCCAACACCTCGGCACTCGCCTTGAGTCCTCGCGCCTCGTCCTCATCGAGCTTGGGGTGAAAGACGCGCTTCACCCCTCCTTGGCCAATCAGTGAAGGAAGCGAAAGGGTCACTCCGTACTGAGGCTGCCAAGTTCCGACCGGAGCCACAAGACCCTCATCGCTGAGGATCGCACTTGCGATCCGGCTGACCACGATTCCGATTGCGTGTTGACTGGCTTCGTTCCCCTCGATGATCTCGATGTTGGCGTACTTCACGGCCTCTTCGACTTCAGCGCGAAAGCGCTGTTGATCCCCATCGACCATGTCGAGAACCGGACAGAGCCCTACCCTCGCGCTTTCAAACGCATACACGGCCGACGTGCCATGTTCGCCGAGGACATGTGCATCCACTGCGGTGGCACGGCACTCAAGCTTCTTTGCGAGCTGATACCGAAAACGAAGTGAGTCCAAGAAGGTTCCCGAACTGATGATCGGATTCGTCCCGGTGTAGTGACGTGCTACGTCCGCTAGAGCATCCGGCGGGTCCGTGACCACGAGAATGGGTGCATCCGGAGCGACCGCCGCGACGCGAGGAACGATCTCCCCGTAGATCACGGCGTTGTCCGAGAGTAGTCCCAGCCGACCGCGCGGATCGTCACGGTCATCGGCACCTCCCGCGCGCTCGTTGATTCCCGCGGTGATCACGACCAGCGAAGCGTCGCGCAGGGCACCGTAGCTTCCGGACGAGACGTCAACTGCCGGCAGGAGCACAGACCCATGAGACAGGTCTTCAGCAACCGCACTTGCGCGGGCAGACACCTCGTCCAAGAGTACGATCTGTCGACACACCACTTGCAGCATCATCGCCTTGGCACACGCGGCGCCGACTCGGCCCGCACCGATGACGACGACTTTGTCGCCCGTCATCGCACACCTCCCGCAGCCATCTCCACAGCTTCCCGCCGAGCGAGGAGTAATCGTGCAGTGCTTGCGTTGGTTGCGAAGCGCACGTTCCCGCTCTCGATCACGGCCTGCGCAAAGAGGCGGACGTCAACCTCGTGCGGCAGCGCGTCCAGAGGATCCTCGAAGAAGATCACCGTACGGCAACGACCTTCCATCACAGCACGTGCAATCTGAACATCCCCGCCGTGAGGACCAGACTGGTATGGCTTGATCTTCGCAACCTCGGAGTCGGCGAATCCCATGGACTTCATGAACTTGCGCACCCAGTGCCCCGTTGTGCCCGTCGCCAAGATGCGATCGTGAGCCATGATCTGGTCAGCGTGCTCGACCACAAACTGGCAGAGATCGAGCTTCTTCCCATCATGGCTGATCACGGCGAGGCATCTGTCCTCTGAACTCCCCCAGCCACCTTGCGCCTCCAGCACTGGTTCGTCGCCACAAAAACGGTCAGCAAGCTCTCTCGCCGTCGCCAGGTCCAGAGCAATCGGGATATCGTGCACGTTTGCCTCACGACGAAGGACAAGACTCCCAGGCCTATTCGCAAGGTCCTCGGCGTCGTGGAAGTGAAAGACTCCATCGAGTCGCTTCTCGACCAGCTCGTTCGCGATACCGAGCAGTCCGATGGTCCCTACCTCGTACTTGGACAGACCCTTGAGAATGACGGATCGCCAGGCCGTGAGGTCCTCTTCCGTTCGGGGTTCAACGCCCAGATCGCGTGCGATGAACCGCAAAGCACCAGCCTCTCGAAGCTGCGGCAGGGAAAGGCCAACGATGCTCTCGATCTGCGAGTACGTGAGACCCGTCGAGACGACGTCGTATCTGCGGGCCAGCAGGTAGAGGAACTCGAAGACAAACGCAGAGAGCTGGGCTAGGGATCGGTTCTTGAACTTCGGCGTGGCGACCAGGGCGAGTCGGCCACTAGTGATGTTGCTTCGCGCCATGTAGCATCCTTTGTTGCGTCGGGTAGGGGCACGCACGTTTACGTTCACTCGGCCGAAGAGGTACAAGTGCTTCCGTAGCTTCGTTAGTGCTACGGAAGCTATCGACCAGCAAGATCGCGCTTTCGATCCCTATGACCGCACAGCTCGCTCGATCTCTTCGAGAATTGCCCTTCGAGACTCCTCGCTGCAAGTCGGTGTCAGATCCGACCGCTCAAGCATGCGCGCGTAGATCTCAAGGAGAACGCCGACGATGAGGGGCTCGTCCCAGTAGGTCCACCGGAACTTGTCTGATGGACCCTGATGCACCAGCGCCACGATCTGGCCTCGGTGCTTTCGGAGAAGAAAGCCAAAGCTGTCCTCAAGAGCATCAGCGAGACCCGGGTGATCGCGGCAGAGGTCCCTGCGCGCCTGAATCGGCAGCACAAGAGGGGCAATCCCGGCCTCGACGTTCTCCAACTTCTGATGCTGGTCGATCGCACGCTCCACCTCGGTGGTGCGTTTTCCCTCCGAGTCCTCTGCGAAGATTCGGTAGTGGCGAAGCATCCCTTTGCGATCGAGTGTCCATCCTTCCGGGACGCACTTTCGCACGCGCGCCAGGACTCGATCAAAGTAGTCCTTGGGCTTCGTGCCGCCGCACAGCGCGATGCACCAATCCCACGCGCAGTCGAGGAACTCCTCCACCCGGTTCACGAAGGGAACACGCTTCTCGCCTGCAAGCGCACCAATTTCTTCGGAGAACGCGGCGAATATCGCGTCTAAATGGCCCGCAACACGGTGGAACACCCAAGATGCGAACGCGGCCGGCTCCGCATGTAGCGTGTCGAGAGTATCCGCTACGTGACGTAGTCTCTGAACTGTCTCAGCGATCCGCTCTTGGTAGCTTCCGTGTGCAGCGTAGCCAATAAGTACGGGATCCTCAGCATCCAGCGGCACGTCAGGAGAGGCCTCCATGGCAAACTCGATCTGGTCGACGGCGCACCTCAGGTGGATGTGGGTGTCTCCGTCATCCATCCGCCTCTCCAGAAACTCTCGCCATGGCCTTCGGTTCTGGGGCACCGAGAGTTGTTTACCGAACCGCATTACGGTCTCGGCCGACCACCCTTCGGCGGTTGCGTCGAGGTACGGCTTCTTGTCCTTGACGTTGACCTTGAAGTAGGCCGCAGCGCGGGCGCATCGGCTGCCGACGCTTGTCCCGTCGCCACGAGCGATCTCGGTAGGCACCCCCCCTGCAATGAGCCTGACAGGTCCTTGATGTCCCTTGAGAAGTATCTTGTACCTCGGCTGTGGCAACGGCCCAGACTGCGGTTCCATGTCCATGTAGCGCCCCGGTCTCGTGCTTGAAAGTTCTGCATGACCGTAGCCTTGTCGAACACGACCTGCCCCGTGCTATCGGAGCTTTCGCGCACGGTCTGGTTCCGCTCAGGTTCCAGCGAATCGGTGCCTCCCCTGCGGGGTCGACTTCCGGGTTTCTCTCGCCGCGATTCGCGGTTTCGGCCGGGTTGAACCGCCCCGGAGATTCCAGGAGACGGGCGGTACCTCCACGGTAACTCGGACCGGGAATTCGGCATGGTTCTCGGCGTCCCTGCCCGGCTCGCCGGAGCATCCCAAAGCTTTACATCACTTGTTGATAGGTGCCGACAGCCAGCGCAAGGAGTCTGGCAGCACCCTCATCTTCGGCCCACCTTCCCAAGCTGAATGTCGTGGGTTCGAAAGTCGCCCACGACCCCGATTTCCCACGAATGCCGAGACAGTCGCCATGCCTCGAGTGCACCGACTCTGACCGCGTCGTCGACTTGGCATCCGCGCCCAGATCACCAACACGCGACGGCCTGGGCGACGCGGTCGCTTCTTCATCCCAGCTCTTTCGCGAATACCTCACCGAGCGGCTCCAACGCCTCGTCCACGAGTCCCCGGTAGAACGTGTACTCCTTGCCGATGTAGTGTGACGCACTCACTCTGAGCGTGCTGGTTCGTGAGCTGTGTCCGAGTAGTCGGTCGATGATCAGCGCGTCTACTCCTCCGGCTTGCAGCAGTGTCGCGTAGGTTCGTCGCAGTCGCCGAAACGAGAACCCTGGCACTCGGCCGGAGACCCTCCTTCCAAGCGTCTTCATCTGGTTCAGGCTCGCTCTCACCCCACTCTGTGTCGGGAACATCGGTCCCGATTCGCGCTGCCGACGTGTGAACTCTGGCAGGAGCACTGCCGGGATCGGCTGCGGTCGCAGTGACTGACTGTTCTTCGTCTTCGTGATGTGCACGAATCGCTCTTCTTGGTCGAAGTCCTCCCAGTTGAGCCCTTCCAGCTCCATCACCCTCAGCCCGAGCCCGAGGAATCCGTGGAGCATCCAGATGACGTAGTCGCGCTCACCGCGATGCGCGCTGTCTCTGATCACCTTCACCAGTGAGCAAAGCTCCTTGATCGAGTAGACCTCGATCGGCGTGCTCTTGTCCTGTGGCAGCGTGAAGTTCACGAAGGGAGAGCGACTGATCCATCCTTCACGCACCGCGTAGTTGAAGAAGGTGCTGACGTAGCGCAGGTAGCGTGCGATCGAAGTCGGGTGAAGCGCGCGTTCTTCATCACCGAGTGTTCGCTCGAAGTCGCCGATGTCCTGCTTCGTGATGTCCCGAAGATCTCGGTCTCCAACCAGTTCGCGGAACTCACTGAGAACGCGCTTCTTGTCCTTCAGGTAGGCGGGCGTGTTTCGCTGAAAACGCAGATAGTCAGAAATCGCCTCACCGAGAAGAACGCCCGACCCAGTCGGAACGACCTGCAGCGCGCATGCCTGCTCAAGCGTTGACTGATACCGATCTCTGAGTCTCGTGACATCGGAGCGCGTGATCGGGCCCGTTCTTGCGAGTGGAACGGCGAGTTCTTGGAACCGCGCTCGTGTTGCCGTGAGCTGTTTCCACTTGCCCGATGCCGGGTCCTTGATCGCGAACTTCCAGCCCTTGCCGTGCTGGTAGATGCCTGTCGTTCTTCGTCGTGCCATGTCAGAAACCAGGTGGTCCGCGCGCGGCCTTGCGTGACGCAACAGCCGCGGTTTTCTGACATTTCTTCTGACACGAGGGTGCCGAACACCATCCACGGGTTCGACGCCAACCTCGATCAGCCGACGCAACTCATGACGCTTCAGCGACATGTGCGTACAGAAAAGTATCGGAGCGAGAGGATTTGAACCTCCGACCCCCTGCGTGCCATGCAAGTGATTGCTTGTAGCATCCCGTGCAGGGAGCGACCACCGTGCTATTCGTGACGGGCGAGAAGCTGGACAACCAGAGGGCAACTGCCGTCACAAAAACGAACTTGATCATGAGTTTTCCTTTCCGACTCGACACACTACTCGTCGAGAATGAGCCGAACGGCTTCTAAGCGAGCCAAGCTCACGGCTCTCTCACGCTCTCGGACTTGATCGAAGTCTAAATTCTCGCCAGGAAAAATCCGAATGACCCGAACAAGGTCTCTTCCCCCATCCGGATTGGCTTCGTATCCATAGGTTATGAACTCTCCCATCGATGCTCTAGCATCGGGGAGCCGTTGATCAGGTCTAAATACCTCGAACTGGCCTGCAGCCTGTCGCTGCTTCGAGATCTCGCCAGTGAGGTCACTCCGGAGCTGCACGATTTCGACTAGTGTGATGTACGAGAAGTTTCGTCTCAAAGTTTGAGCCACCCGACTCAGTGCTTTCGTACCTCCGACAGGAGGTGATGATGAAAGCGATGGGACGCCCCGTACCGAGCCTCACGCTCAGCGACGCCGAGAGAGCCGAGTTGCAGAGACTGGCACGAAGTCGATCGGGCCAGGCCGCCGCATACCGTCGTGCGCGGATCATTCTGAAGTGCGCAAGCGGCCTCAACGACATCGAGGTCGCAGAGGAACTCGACACGACCAGAGAGACGGTTGGAAGGTGGCGGCGACGCTTTCTCGTAGACCGACTCGATGGGTTGTGCGACGAGCCGCGATCGGGAGCGCCACGAAAGATCACGGACGACGTTGTCGAAGCCGTGATCGATGTCACGCTGAATCAGAAGCCTCGGAAGGCGTCGCAGTGGAGCACTCGGTTGCTCGCGAAACAGACCGGGCTGTCTCACTCGTCGATCCGCGAGATCTGGCGAGCGTTCGGGCTTCGCCCACATCGGTCGGAGACCTTCTCACTTTCCACCGATCCCCAGTTCGTTGCGAAGGTGCGAGACGTCGTCGGGCTCTACATGAACCCGCCGGCAAACGCATTGGTGCTGTGCGTTGACGAGAAGTCACAGATCCAAGCGCTCGATCGGTCGCAGCCGATCTTGCCGATGCGGCCCACGACGCCTCATCGCGTTACTCACAACTACGTGCGACATGGAACGACGTCGCTGTTCGCCGCGCTCGACATCGCGACCGGCAATGTCATCGGCAAGTGCTTTCGTCGACACCGCACCGACGAGTTCCTCAAGTTCCTCAACGTCGTCAAGAAGAACGTGCCCGACGATCTCGACGTCCACTTCGTGATGGACAACTACACGACGCACAAGACCGAGCGGGTGAAGCGCTGGCTACTTCGTAATCCGCGATTCCACATCCACTTCACGCCGACTCACGCGTCGTGGTTGAACATGGTCGAAGGCTGGTTCTCGTTGCTCTCAAGGCGGAAGCTCAAGCGTGCCGTGCACTGCAGCACGCGGGCTCTCGAGCGAGACATCCACGACTTCATCGACGCGCACAACGAAAGCCCGACGCCTTTCGTCTGGACCAAGAGCGCCGACGAAATGCTGGACAGCCTCACGCGATACTGCGAAGCCGTGAAACCGTGAGAATCGCCCAAAACATTGAGAGCGAACTTCTCGTACATCACACTAGATCAGCCGAATACTTGCCCCACGCGTCACGCAGTTGTTTGGCGAGGTCTGGTGAGCGCCTTATCCTTAAAACCTGCTGCTCTGTTAGATTACACTGGCTCTTCGCATGCTTCAGCCAATCGGGAACGGGCTGTAGAACCGGCTCTTTTTGCCCAACCTCTTCTGCCCTCAGTTCTTCGGCACTAATCCTCACCGGCACCCGAACGGCCGGGCTCTCAGGAGTTCCGCGCCCCACATCACTCTCGGTCACATTACTCGCAGAAGCCCTCGAAGCTGGACGCGATTGTGTACCCAAATCCAGACTTAGCACCAACCAAAGGCAGCCTACTCCAGCTGCCAGCGTGACCAGGATAGATGTTCGCATGCGTCAGCACTCCATGTCGGTTGCGAGGTTACTCTGGGGAGCGGCGCTCCGCAAGATGCCCTTCGAGACCTGGAGCAACCGCTTGATTCGTCCTCGATGGGCTTGCTGTCCGTATTCGCCTGGATCTGTACGCTCGCCCGCTCTCGCTCGCCCCATGCCGTTAACCCCCAGCGCGCCGTAAGCAAGGCCAAGGCTGAGTACCTCGCTGTCGAACAACGAAGTCCGGCGTATGCGAAGCATCTCGGCGAAGCAGCACGTCTTCTTGGGTTGCCGATCACG
>JANQJF010000007.1 GCA_028281765.1 Planctomycetota bacterium
AGGTTAAGCCATGGACTTTCTCCTCGCCGGCAGCGTGCTGCTCGTCTCGATCGTCGTCCACGAGGTCGCGCACGCCTGGCAGCACCTTTGACAGAACCCCCCAAACCGATCAGTTGCTCGACTTCGCGAGCGCCGTGTGTCCAACGGTGAAATGCGTGCAAGTCCCGAGTGACAGGGAATGAGTGGCACGGACCGCGGTGATTCGCGCAGGCCGGGCAGCTGATCGGCACAAGGGCTTGTCGCGTGGATCGGACGATGCGGTGGAGGAATCCGAGCCGTGCGCTAGACTTCGAGGGCGATCATGAAGTTCCCGACCAACCAACTACTCTACGTTGCGATCCTCGGGCTGCTCGGTGGCAGCGGCTGGCAATTCTGGGTCACGTGGAAGGAGCGGCGTGCGCAGAGCCCGACCCAGCGCCGCGAACTCGTGCGTTCGGTCGTGACCAAGTCGATGGCGCGCGCCGAAGAGCGCAAGCCCGAAGCCAAGGGCCCGCCGTACGACCAGCGCCAGTTCTGGGAGTCGTTCAAGCTCGCGAACCTGACCGGCAAGGTGCCGCCGCCGCCGAAGGATCCGCGCGAGAAGGTCGAGAAGGAAGAAGAGCAGCCCGTCGACAAGACGCCGATCGCGGACATCTGCACGATCGTCTGCCTGGTGTTCGAAGAGGGCGAGTCGCGCGCCGTCGTCCGCTACACGCCGACGTCGAACATCGAGCCGCCGGCCGAACTCGTGAAGGCGCGCGAGACCGCGTCCGCGATGCCGGCGCCGCGCAACGTCCCGAAGAACCGTCCGCGCAAGGGCAAGGCGAAGGCGCGCCCGGCCCCGATGCCGCGGAACCCGAGCCTCGAAGGAGGCTGGACCCATATCCTCGATCTCGAGGACCGACTGTGGCCGCCGTTCGCCCACATCCGCCTCGTGCGCGTCGACGACAACGCGGAGTTCGCGGAGTTCGTGCGCAGCGAAGAGGGCGGCAAGGAAGGCGAGCCCGAGAAGCTGTTCCGCGACGAACTCGGCCTCTCCCAGGAGATCTCCGAGGTTCTCTACGAGGCAAAGCTCGCCGACCGTCGCAAGCCCGCTGAGCAGAAGCTCGCGCCACTCGCCCAGGGCCCGTTCCAGTGGATCGAGGGCGAGAAGACGCGGCGCATCAAGGGCGACTACCACATCGGTCGCGTCGACTGGGATGCGTGGAACAAGGACTCGAACCGGATCTTCAGCCGCGAGATCGGCACGCGCACCTACAGCCGTCGCGGCGTATCGGGCGTGCAGATCACGAAGGCGAGCGAACGGTTCAAGCAGTTCGGCGTCGTCGACGGGGACGTGATCATCGCGATCAACGGCCAGCCCGTGAAGTCGAAGGGCGAGGCGATCAAGATCGGCAAGCAGCTCTACAAGCGCGGCGTGCGTCGCTTCGAGGCGACGTTCCTGAGCCGCGGTCGGCAGGTGACCCGAACCGTCGTCGCGCCGGAAAAGGGCCGTGGTCGATGACGCCGCCCTCTGCCTGACGGTCGATCGCGGCAACACGACCCTCGACTGCATGCTGCACGGCGGCGACGCCGTGCCCGAACGAGCTCGCCTCGCGCCCGCGCCAGGCGAGCTCGCCGCGTTCTTGGGCGGACGCGTGCCGGATCGGGTCGCAGGCGTGACCGTCGTCGATGGGGGGCTCGAGCCCGTGCGTGCTCTGTGCGCGAAGCTCGGTCGGCCGCTGCTGCAGGCTGGCGTCGAGCTGTCGTGTCCGCTCGAGCTCGCGTATCCGGAACCGCACACCCTCGGCGCGGACCGCTGGGTCGCGGCCGTCGCCGCGCACGAGCCGAACGAGGTCGCGACGATCGTCGTCGACTGCGGCACCGCGGTGACCGTCGACGCCGTGTCCGGCGCCGGCGCGTTCCTCGGCGGGGTCATCGCCCCCGGTGCGGCGACGATCGCGCACGGCCTCGCCGAACGCGCGCCCGGGCTGCCGCGGCCCGGATTGGACGCGACGTTCGGTCTGCCGGCCGTGACCTCCGGCGACGCCGTCGCCGCGGGCGTGCAGCTCGGATTCGCCGGTCTCGTCGAAGGGCTCGTCGCTCGCGTCGCGACCGCCGTCGGCTTCGTCGCGCCGCGAGTCGTCGTGACCGGGGGGCACGCGGAGTTGTTCGCGCGCCACTCGCGGCTCGATCACGAGCGCGTTCCCGATCTGGTCCACCGAGGATTGCGATGTCTTCTGAGCAAGCACGGCTCCGCGTCCTGACCCCGCGCGGGATCGGGGGCGTCTCGGTCGTCGCCATCGAGGGTGCGGACCGACTCGATCGCGCGGCCGGTCTACTGCGACGCCGCGGCGACGACGCGCCGATGCGTCCGTCGGCGCGTCCCACGCTGGCCCGGCTGTGCGTCGACGGCGAAGTGCTCGACGAAGTCCTCGTGTTCGACCGGCCGGATCGGCAGCGGGTCGAGCTTCATCTGCACGGCTCCGAAGCCGTTCTTGGGGCGCTGCCGCTCATGCCGCGGGAGGGGTCATCGGCCGCCGACCGACTGCTGCGCAGCGCGCTCGGCGACGCGCAGCTCGCGCTGGCGCTCGAGCAGCGGGCACACCCGTGGTCGGAGTTCGTCGCGGGGCTTGCGGACGCGCCCGACGCCGAGCGCGCTGCCGCCATCGATGCCGCGCGTGCGCGTTCGCGCGTCGCGGTGGCGCTCGCGCGTCCGTGCCGCGTCGTGCTCTGCGGCGCCCAGAACGCCGGCAAGTCGACGCTGATGAATCGGCTGCTGTTCCAGGACCGCGTGCTCACCGGCGACACGCCCGGGCTGACCCGGGATCCCGTGCGCGAGCTGACGGTGCTCGACGGGTATCCGTACGACGTCGTCGACACCGCGGGGGAGGGCGACGTCGACGACGAGATCGATCGCGCCGCGCTCGCGCGGGCCCGCGCGCTTCGCGCTGGCGATGCCGTGCGCATCCTCGTTGTCGACGGGAGCCACGCCGTGCCGGCAGCCGCGCGTGCGCTGCACAACGCACGCACTCTGGTCGTGCGGAACAAGCAGGACCTCGGGCTGGCCGCGAATTGGCCGACCGAGTTCGTCGACGCGCTGACGCTCTCGTGCGCCGATCCGGCGGATGCGCCTTCGGTCCGAGAGGCCGTCGGGGCCGCGTTGCGCGCGCTCCGGGGTCTGCCGCCCGCCGGTCCCGTGGGTGGTTCCGCGGCGCTCGACGACGACGAGTTGGCGATGCTGCCCAACTGACCGCTCGCTCGCGCACGTCGCGCGTTCTATCATCCCGGCCCGCAATGGGTACGGCACCGAAGCGCGACCTGGTCTCGATCGACGATCTCTCCTGCGCGGAGATCATGGAGCTGTTCCGGCACGCGGATCAGTTCCGCGAGGACCTGCGCAGTTGGTCGGACCTCTGCCGTGGTTCGATCATGGCGACGCTGTTCCTCGAGCCGAGCACGCGCACGCGACTCAGCTTCGAGTCCGCGATGCTGCGCCTCGGTGGGGGTGTCGTCACCGCCGCCGAAGCGAGCTCGACGAGTCAGGCGAAGGGCGAGTCGCTCGCGGACACGGTGCGCGTCGTCGGCGGCGCGTATGCGGACATCCTGGTCGTGCGTCACCCGTGCGACGGGGCGGCGCGCGTCGCGGCGCAGTACGCGTCGGTGCCGGTGATCAACGGCGGCGACGGCGTGCACGAACACCCGACGCAGACTCTGTGCGACCTCTACACGCTGTGGCGCGAGAAGGGCGAGCTCGAGGGTCTCGACGTCGTGCTGTGCGGGGACCTGCGCTTCTCGCGGACGATCCACTCGTTCGCCTACGCGCTGGCGCGGTTCGGCGCGAACATCGTGACGATTCCCTACCCTGGCTTCGAGATGCCGAAACCGGTGCTCGAGCGGTTGGACGCCGAGTTCGGCGTGTCCGCGGTCGCGGCGTCGGTGGGGGACCTGCCGGGGCTCGCGGTCGGCGACAACTCCGCGGCATACCTGACCGCGAGTCGACCGCACCAGCTCGCGCTGTTCACCCGGCTGACGCCGCACCACGTGGAGCGGATCGACGCGATCTACATGACGCGCGCGCAGCGCGAGCGGCACAGCGGCCAATCCACCGAAGGCTACCCGCGTATCTCGACGGAGCTCATGAAGGCGGACGTGATGCGCGACGCGCGCATCATGCACCCGCTGCCGCGCACCGACGAGATCGAGTACGAGGTCGACAGCGATCCGCGTTCGATCTACTTCCGGCAGGCCGAGTTCGGGGTGCCGGTCCGCATGGCGCTGATGGCGTACCTGCTCGGTGCGATCGAGATCGAGGCGGAGTCGCCGGAGCAATTCGCGAGCTCGCCGGGGCGTCGGTTCGGCGCGGGCGTCGGCGCGTTGTGTCCGAACGAGCGCTGCATCACGAACAGTGAGGCGGTGCGCTACCTGCCGGCCGAATTCCGCATCCGGCGCGAGGATCCGCCGGTGTTGTCCTGCGCCTACTGCGGTGCCTCTCGGCGAGCGGAGTGGATCGGCTGCGTGACCTCGCGGCGCTACCACCGCTGGGACTCGGGGGACGCCCGCAAGATCAAGGCCGAGAACCGGGTCTATTTCGAGTCCGAGGAGCAGGCCCGCGTCGAGGGGTACTCGGTCGGGCGCTGATCCGCGCTCCGGACCCGTGTGAGCGAATCCGCTCGGGGGGCGATGCAAGGCGCACCCAAGTGCCGACGAAGCCGTCAGACCACGGCCCCGTAAGTCCCGTTGCCTTGGGCTCTTGTGCTTTTTTTCGACAGCGGATCGGGCTGGCATGGCGTTTGAACACTCGGTGCCAACCGGCCTTCCGCAGATTCCGCTGGAGCGTATCCGTGGATTCCCCCTGGAGGGGTGGTTGTCCTCTTCCAATCCGTAGAGTTTGATCGCAAGCTACGCGTCCCAACCGACCGAAGTGTAGGTCGCATGTGCAGCTTCGGTCGACTGCCGATCGGCGTCTCGTCTTCGGCTACCCCTCTCTCCAAGACACTGTGTTTGCACGACCTATGAAGTCAGCTACCACATGCTCCGCTACCCACCTGCCCCTGGGTTCGTCGTGGTTCGGTCGAGCGTCCGCGCTCGGCCTGATCGGCCTCCTCACGTTGCTCGGTGGGTGTAGTTCGGGCGGGAGTTCGGGCGCCGGCGCCGCGACGCCGCAGAGCGAGCAGGACGACGTTCCGGACAACACCGGCAACGTCGAACTGCTGGAAATCCAGTACGGGCGACTCGTCGACGTCTACGGACTCGAGCGCACGTCGACCGGCGGCCTCGCTCTCAAGATCTTCCAGCGCGACGTGGTCATCGGTCCGGAGATCCAGGACGAACGACCGACGGGTTCGCTCCTCGAAGACAGCGAAGTACAGTTCGACTTCCTCGCCGCGGATCCCGAGACGCTGCAGCCGGTTCTGCTGATTCCGCGCGAGATCGGAAGCGACGACTTCAACCGGCTGTTCGACCGTCTCGACGACGGCAACAAGCTGGTCAACGCCGGTGTGTTCGGGCAAGACGTCGCGACGCAGCCGTACGCGGTGGTGCCGCGGAACGCCGCGCTGCGCCTGAAGTTCTCGGAGTCGCTCGGCATCAACGAGACGTTCTTCGTGACGCAGGACGAGCCGGTCAACCCCGACGATCGTCCGGTCGTCACGGGCGTGCGCAACACGGAGGCCATCCAGCTCCTGACGATCGTCGGCGATCCGCTCGACGACGACGACGAAGGGGACTTCCGCCTCCTCGACTCGCGCATCATCCCGCGCGGCGACGAGGTCATCATCGATCCGGTGTTCCTCGGCACCGAGGGCGTCGAATACGAAACGCGCAACAACGCCGCCGGCATGCCGGAGTCGTCGGATCAGCTCACTGCGAACATCCGCATCGCGATCGCGCTCGAAGGGCCGCTCTCGATCTCCGGCATCCGCGCCGAAGACGGATCGCAGTTCGTCGGCCGCAACCACACGGGCGCCCTCTCGGTGATCCGCGACTTCCGTTCGGGCAACTCGCAAGACTCTTCGCCGGACCTCTCCGGCGGCTTCATCCGCGATGCCGAACCGCCGCGTCTCGTCGGCGCGATCCCGTTCCTGCTCGAGGCGGTCGAGGACTTCGACCCGTCGACGCAGATCCTGACGCTGTTCAAGAACGGGCGTCAGCACGAAGTCGACCGCGGCGACATCCTCCGCATCGTCGACCAGAACTCCGGTGCGGCGTTCCTGACGGAAGTCTCGGGCGAGCCCGACGACGACACGGGTCGCCCCGAAGTCCAGCACGTGCGCGTGCCCGTGCGCCGCATCGAAGGCCTGAGTGGGATCAACCCGGTCCTGCGCTCGGACTACCCGGCGAACCCGGCCAACGCGGCCGGCGAAGCGTGGCTGCGCCAAAACGCGCCGCGCGCCGTGCTCCTCGCCGAGTTCACCGCCCGCCGCTTCAACACCGAGACCGGTGGCTTCTACGGTGACGACCCGACGAACTTCCTGACCTTCACGCCGGAGCCGCTGCCGCAGGCGGCCGGCTTCGATCCGTTCCCGGGTCAGCCGAGTCTGCCGAACGTGAACATCTCGCCGTTCGCTGGCGCGATCGTCCGCTTCTCGAAGCCGGTCGCGCTCGAAACGGTCAAGGCGTTCGACACGTTCTTCTTCGCGACGCGTGACGTGCTCAGCCCGGAGGCGATCGAGGCGTTCAAGGACGAGTACAGCCTGTCCGACGAACAGTTCAACCTGGACAAGTTCATCACGCCGCACTTGGTCGACGCGCGGAACTTCGACGAGAGTGGTTCGCAGACCACGCTGCGCCTGCAGCCGGTCAAGGGCTTTTACCTCGACGACGCGATGCGCGAGGTCTCGCCGCCGGACTTCATCGATATCGACCCGTCGAACGGTGACGATCCGATCGGTGGGGATCCCGCCGACCCGCACCCGGGCCTCGTTCCGGAGCGCTATTCAGGTGGCTCGGTCGCGACGACGACCCTGCCGTACTTCCTGCACATCGTCGGTGGCCTCAACGGCATCCGCGACCTCGCGGGCAACCCGATCGACTTCCAGTCCGAAACGGGTGGTGTCGACCAGCTCGCGATTCCGTTCTTCCTGGACGGCCGCACGCGCGAAGACGGTTCGCCCTACTTCGAGAACAACCTCGTCGTGAACATCGTCCGTCGCTTCCAGACGAAGGACGAAGACGAGCAGCCGTCGCTCTACCGGATCGGCGGCGATCCGAACGAGTACCCGTTCCCGATGGACGACATCTTCGGTGCGGTCTCGGTCACGGCCGACGGTCGCCTGGTGTCGCGGCCCGCGTCGCGCGTCACGAAGATCGTCGACAACCTGAACCAGCAGCCGCCACCGGGCCAAGAGACCCTGCTGCGGTGGTGCCCGCTGACGTTCTCGGGTGAAGGCACCCAGGCGTCGAACTCGGCCGCGGTCGCGTTCGGTGCGGGTATCCAGAACCCGAACAACCCGTGGGGTGCCCGTCTGCAGACGGTGTGGCGAGAGATCGACATGAGTCTGTCTCGCGTCGACCCGTTCGACTTCAACCTCGATGTCGAGCAGCTCTACTGGGCGCCGCTGACGACCGCGTCGATCTTCTTCGACATCTTCGACAACGTGTCGCTCTACCTCGGTCACTCCGAGTTCCGTCCGGAGCCGTGCGTCGGTCAGTTC
Source organism: Planctomycetota bacterium (assembly GCA_028281765.1). GTDB lineage: Bacteria > Planctomycetota > UBA1135 > UBA1135 > UBA2386 > JANQJF01. Next base: position 7,614 of record JANQJF010000007.1, read on the forward strand.
ACCGCGCTGCCGGTGTTCACGAACTCCGGCCTCAAGCCGCGCTTCGACGACAACTACGCGAACAACCCGGCCGCGACCGGCACAGGTCAGGACATCGAACTCAAGCCCGCGCCGCACGCGGCGTACGAAGGCGCCGAGTTCACGATCAACCCGCCGGAAGCGATCCTCGAGCCGAACGGCATCAACCGCTTCCTGCCGCTGCCCGAGTTCCAGAAGCCGTACTTCGTGTGGCGCGACGAGACGTCGCCGCTGCAGGGCGGCATGACGCGCCAGGGCGACGACACGACGACCGGTGGCGTCTACTCGCCGTACATCATCTCGCCGTGGCTCGCCGGTAAGGTCCTGCCGCAGTTCGAGGACGACGGCATCCAGGTCAACAACGCGTTCTGGGACAACCGCGTGAACTTCCACCTCAACGCCGGGGTGCAAGACCTGTTCACGGGTGGCCTGCTCGGCACGATTGCGCTGCCGCTGCTCGCCGACTTCCAGACGACTTGCGATTCGGCCGACCTGCCCGCGGGCTTCGGCTTCATCGCCAACGGCTTCAACGGCTGGCAGATCTCGCTGAGTGTCCAGTCGTCGCCGTCGCCGAACTTCCGCGTGTTCTCGGGTGGCGCTCCTGACCAGTGTGTCAGCAGCGAAGACCCGGGCTGGACGCAGGCCTCCGGCCAAGTCGGCGTCGGTGTGCAAGGCGACAACTCGGTCTACTGGATCATGGCGGACTTCCTGAAGCGCCAGACCGTCGCGACCAGCGGCTTCATCGAGCTCAACAACCCGCACCGCATGCCAGACGGATTCGACGCCGAAGATCCGCGCCTCGGTCCCTACGACAACACCCTCGCGGCCCTGAACGGTGTCTACCTGCCGGACTTCGAGTGGCACTTCGAACCGCCGCTGAGCTCGCTGCCGAGCGGCACGGGTCTCGTGCCCGAGTTCCGCGCGGCGAGCAACGTCACGACCGAGAACTGGAACGGCACGAGCACGGGTCCGCTCGACTCGGCCGGCACCGCGGCCGGGATCGCGAACCCCGCGTTCCCGCTCAACCCGCTCGTCGCGGGTGACGCGCACATCCGGAAGTACGACCGCCGGCCGTTCAACGGCACGCAGCGGAACTACTGGACGCACTACTACACGCAGCACCTGACGCGCTACACGTCCGACGTCCAGGAGCTGATGTCCAACAACTTCCTGAACGGCTTCGCGGGTCCGAACGCGAACGACACGTTCACCAACGAGGAAGTGCAGTACTTCAACTGGCGATTCGTGATGACCGCGAACACCGAGGTGTCCCCACCGGTGTCGCCGGGCGTCGAATCGTTCGCCCTCAGCTACCGCTTCGAGAGGGTCCAGTGATGCGCTCTCGAATCCGTCCCGAATCCCCTGCTGGCAGTGCCGCGGAAGACGTCGCGGTTGGTTTCCGCGACTCTGACAACTCCCTGCGTTCGACAAATATGAACTCGTTCCAATCCTCTCCGATGTCTCGCCGAAGTGCCGCGCGCACGACGGCAGCGTTCTCGTTCGCGACGCTCTTCGCGTTGGCCGGCTGCTCCGGCGGTGGCTCGGACCCGAATGCGGTCCCGGGCACCAGTGGAGACTTCGTCGTGCTGCGGACGGAACCGGCCAACAACGGGCGGCTGTTCCTCAACGAGTCCATCTCGATCGACTTCTCGAACAGGGTCGATCTGGATTCTGCCGACCTCAACACGGTTGCGTTCCAGGTGTTCGACCTGAACGGCACCGCTCTGACCGAGCAGCCGCAGGGCAACTTCGAACTGGATCGCACGCCGGGTGACGCGGACGTCGGCCGGCGGCTGAAGTTCTCGCCGCTGTTCCCGACCAACGACACGTTCGACAACGGTGGCTTCCGCCCCGGTCGTCGTTACATCGTTCAGCTGGTCTCGGGTGAAGAGGCGACGACTCTGCGGGACGGTTCGGACCGCCAGCGTCCCCTGGCGAAGCCGGCGTCGTTCGAGTTCACGACGGCCGACGGAACCACTCCGTTCGAATTGTTCCGCGACACGCTGCCGGGTGGCCCACGCCGCACCGGCTTCTCGGTCTCGCAGGGTGACCCGTCGCCGCTGAGCCTCCTCGGGCACGCGGCCGTCGAGGTCCGGCTGTCGTTCAACCAGCCGCTCAACCCGTCCACGGTGAACATCCCGACCAACTTGGATCCGGATCCGACGCGCCGCATCGGCACCGACAAGGGTCGGATCTTCATGCAGTACGACGATGCGGAGACCGGCGAGACGGACATCTGGATCCCGGCGACGGTCGAGCTCGAGTCGAACACCCTCTCCGGCTCCACGGTCGTCCTGCGCCCGATCGGCATCCTGCCGAACAACGCGACGGTCACCGTCATCGTGCAGAGCACGGTCGAGGACATGTCCGGCGAGTCGAACATCTCGGATACGGCCTACTCGCCGGACTTCGCGAAGTTCACGACGCAGCAGCTGTTCGACCCGCAGTACGACGCGATCGTCGAGCGGTTCATCGCTACGAACAGCACGATCGACCTCGATGCGCCGATCCTCGAGCCGCTGGCCGCGATCCAGAACGGTCAGCTGAGTTCGACGTTCAACTTCGACGGTCAGCCCTCGACGCTCGACTACGAGCCGGCGGCGACCGAGACGATCCTCGACACCAACTTCACCCAGGTCGCGCCGCTCGGCTCGGAGCCGATCAACGTGGCGGGTGGCATCTTCCGCTTCCGGAACGTGACCATTCCGGCCGGTCGCATCGTGCGCGGTGTCGGCCCGAACCCGATGGTCTGGCTCGTCACGGGCAACTTCGAAGTCAACGGTCGACTCTCCGTCGACGGTGGTGACGGCGGCCGCGTGGACGTGCTCAACTCCGCGAACTTCCCGACGCCGGGTGGCATCGGTGTCTGCGGTGGTGGCAACGGTGGTCGTGGTTCCCCGAACTCGTCCGACCGCAGCATCCGCGGCGAGAACGGCTTCGGCCCCGGCCAGCGTCCGAACGACGGTGGTGTCGCCGGCGAAGCGTTCTGCGGCGGCGGCAGCGGCGCCTGCACGGGTGCCGGCGCCGGCGGTGGTTCGTTCTCGACGCAGGGCGACCCCGAGTTCAACGACGGCAACGACGACTACGACCAGTGGCTCGGCCCCGGTGGCTCGCGCTGCGCAGCGGTCACGGGTGCGCCTTCGGGCGACCGTCCGTTCACCGACTCGCGTGACGACAACGACTTCTGGGGCGACGCGGTCAACGTCGCGGCCGGTGTCCGCGTCCGTGGTGAGCTGCTGATGCCGCAGGGCGGCGCCGGTGGTGGCGGTGGTGGCGACAAGGCCCCGAACTGCACGCTCGGCACGTCCGGCTTCATCAGTGACGAGAAGGGTGGCGGCGGTGGCGCCGGCGCTGGCGTTCTGATCATTCAGGCGCTCGGCACCGTTATCATCGGCCCCCAAGGTCACATCTCCGCCAACGGCGGCAACGGTGGGGGCGGCGAGCAAGCCGGCTCCAACAACCGCGGTGGTGGCGGTGGTGGCGGCTCCGGCGGCCTCGTCGTGATCATGGCGGCCGGTGGCCTCGACATCGAGAAGCACGGCGACCCCTACGTCGACGACGACATCCCGGGCGGCTCGAACGACTTCGCGATCACCGCGGATGGCGGTATCGGTGAGCAGGGCGAGTTCCAAGACGAGGAGATCGCCGACAAGTACCAGGGCTACAACTCGAACTTCCAGATCAACTCGGCCACCGGCGGTTTCGGCGGCATGGGTGTGGTTCAGATCCTGGTCCAGCCGAACGACGAAGACGCCGACAACACGGGCAGCAAGCTCGACGACTCGATCGTCTTCCGCAACAACGGTGGCGTGATCACCGACCCGGCCGAGCGCATCCGCATGATCGGGTGGCGTGGTTGGGCCGATGAGTCCGGCAACCGGATCGACGACTTCGGCAACCCGATCACGGCGCTCGGTGACGGCGACATCCGCCCGGCACCGATCCTGATGCCGTTGCCGTTCGGTGCTCGTTCCCGCGCGCAGTCGCGCTGGATCGATCTCGGCGCCGTCGCGCGTCGCTCCGGCGGCAACCCGGGTCCGAACTACGTCAACTCGGCGACCGAGCCGCAGCCGGACTACGAGTTCGGTGGCGTGCGCACGTCGACCGTTCCGGACGCGTGCCTCGCGGCGGGCGACACGGGTGAATTCGGCTACGCGGACTGGGACACGAGCGGCAACCGCGTCATCCCGGTCGTGGTCGGCGCCCAGTCGTTCTCGAACCTGCAGGCCAACCAGACGTTCAACAACTCGCCGGCGTTCCGCATGACGGTGGTGTCGCCGGAGCTCGCCGCACAGCCGGCGAACCGCTACGCGCACTACCGCGCCGAACTGCTGAACGGTTCGAACAGCGTCGTCGCGGACTTCCGCCTCCTCGGCCACACCACGAGTGCCGGTGCGACGGATCTCTTCCTCGACGCCAACGGAACGATTCCGAGCGATGCGACCCAGGTCCGCATCGTCCAGAAGTTCTACAACCTCACGACGGACGGTCAGATCGGCCTCGGTTCGTTCGACGCGGTCAACTCCCGTCCGCGTTCGAACGTGCGCGTCGGGTTCGCGTTCCACGTCGACCCGACGATCGTGCCGCCAACCGGCCAGCCGGACCTGCTGCGTTACCCGCGCGAAGGGTTCAGCTCGGACGTCGCGTGCCTGCGCGCCGCGATGGCGGCCGCCGGACACCGCCCGACGTACGTGAAGTGGGATGTCCTGTTCGATCAGCGCTTCAGCCAGCCGAGCGCGCCGATCGTCCCGAACATGCCTTCGCAGTCTCTCGACGACCTCGTGCTCCCGTTCCGCTTCTGATCGCGAAGCCAAGGCGAAGAAACAAAGGTCAGACCCATGAAACTAGCCATAAATCCTTCCCGGTTCGTCACGGCGTCGGTTGCCGTGGCGGGCGCGCTGCTCTTCGCTGGATGCGATGGAAGCAGTGGTGGTGGCACCACGGGATCGCAGACGCAGATCTCGTCGCCAACTCTGATGTCGGTGAGCTACGGTCGTCTCGTCGACGTCTACTCGTACCAGCGCATCGACTCGGCCAACGCCGACCGGCGTGACACCGTGAACCGGCGTCCGGTGCTCATCGAGCGCAACGTCGTCGTCAGCTCCGAGGTCGAGACCGAAGAGCTCTACGACGCGATCGGTGGCGAGCGCCCGTCCGCGAACTACCGGTTCCTGCCGTTCAACACGGCCGTCGGACACGAGGAGCTGCTGATCCTCTGGGACGACCGCGACCCGCTCGAGGGCGCGCGATTCCAGGATGCGCTCGACAAGGCGCGCGGCACTCTCAGTGAGGTTCCGGCGTCGTTCCGCGGTCAGAACGTGCAGACCCGACCGATCCCGGTCGTGCCGCGGAACGCGGCGATCAAGCTGACGTTCGACTCGAACCTGAACATCGACTCGACGTTCTTCGCGGCGAACCCGGCGGCGATCCAGCTGCTGCGCTTCATCGACGATCCGGGCAGCACGACGGCGCAGGCCGCGTTCCTGCCGGCGACCTTCCGAGTTCTGCCGTCCGGCGACGCGCTCGTCATCGACACGACGCTGATCGGTGGTGAGGCCGTCGGTTCGAACGGTTCGACCGGCCTCGAGCCGAGTGGAGACCAGGTCACGGCGAACTTCCGAATCGCGATCCCGACCGATGGTGTCGCGGCGCGCGAGCTGAGCGTCAAGGCCGACGAAATCCCCGAGCTCAACGACGTCGACTCGAACGGGGACACCGCGGTCATCCGCGACTTCCGTTCGGGCAACCTCGACGACGGCCGCGTCGGCGCGCTCGCCGACGTCGAACCGCCGACGATCGTCGGTGAGTTCGACATGGGCCTGCTCGAAGTCGACCGCGCGACGGCTACCGTCCGTCTGAACAAGCGCATCGACGCGCTGCGTCCGCAGAACTCGGTTGCGATCCGCGGCCGAATCCCGTTCGTCGACGGCGCGATCTCGCCGACGACCAACCTGCCGGGCGGCCGTTCGACCGTGCCGACTCTGAACACGAACCAGACGCGCGAATCGCTGACGCATGGCGACATGATCATGCAAGACGTCGTGTCGCCGGTGACCGGTGAGATCGTGACGATCCGCGCTGAGGTCATCGAGAACCTCGAGGTCGGCCGCAAGCTCGACGACGCCGAGTTCCCGGCTCCGGGCCTGACGCTCAACGGCACGCAAGGGCACGAGCTGCCCGAGATGCGGTTGCGTCTCAGCACGGTGTCGGGCTTCGACTCGGCGGGCAACGAAGTGTTCATGAACGGCGACACCGTCAACCCGCTCGGGTCCGACTGCCGCGTCATCACGAACTACTACGAGTTCCTGCCGTACTCCGGTGAGTTCGGCGTCAGCGCTTCGGTGTCCGATTCGATCCACCGCTGGAAGTTCCTCGTGTTCGATCCCAGCCCGGTCGTGCCGGAAGGTGAGGTCGGGTTCGAGGGCGCGGTTCGCTTCGCCGATCCGCTCGGCTCGGTCGGTCTGCGCTTCAGCGAGCCGATGGACCTCGCGTCGATCAACACGCTCGACAACTACCTGTTCTCGACGGACGACGTGCACGTCGGCAACATCACGGACGTGCTTGCGAATTCGCCCAAGGGCGCCTCGCTGTCGTTCCGCCCGTCGCGTCTCATCGACCAGAACCAGGACGGCACGCTGCTGAAGATCCTGCCGCCGATGGGGCACTACCACGAGGAAGGCCAGCAGGAGCTCTACTGGTTCCACGCGGTCCTCGCGGGCGTGCAGGACCTGTCCGGCAACGACCTCGACATCTTCGATCGCCGGGCTCCGGCCGAGGACTTCCCGATCGAAGTGCGCCGCAACGGCCAGGTCGTGACGCAGCCGACGACGGTTCCGCTCGAGTCGTTCTCGGTGCAGTTCGAGATGCTCGAAGAAGCCCAGGACAACCTGGTCGGTTCGCGTGTCTTCCGCTTCGAGAACGTCGACGAGGACGGATCGGCGCCGGGTTCGGTCGACTTCTTCGGTCAGTTCCGCCTGGCCAACGGCCACCTCATCGCCGCCGAGACGACGCGCTTCAGCGCGAATGTCGATGGCACGAGCCTGGCGGGTGTCGAGCGCTTCCTCAAGGGTGAGTGCGTCGACCCGGCTCTGGGCAACACCGCGATCCTCAACAACTTCGCTGCGTCCGTCGGTGGCCCGCCGGGCATCGTCTACCAGACGCCGAGCGTCGTGAACTTGCGGACGCAGCCGTTCCCGACGGTGTTCCAGCCGCCGGGTCCGCCGGTCGAGTTCGGTGGCATCGCCGAGCCGCACGTGCGGCGTGGCTCCCGTCTGCAGGCGACGTACCGCGAGGACGACATGGGCCTCGAGTACCACCGCGCCGACCAGATGAACATCGACATCGAGCAGATGCACTGGGCGCCGTGGAACGACCAGTCGGCGTTCTTCGATTCGTTCGATCGCTACTCGCTGCTGCTCGGTCACGGCGACAAGCGTCCGGACATGTCCTGGTATCACTACCTGCCGCCGGGCGATCCGCCGCCGCCGGAGGTCTGCGACCTGGAGTGCACCACGCTCAACAGTGGTCTCAGCGTTGTCTACAACGACAACATCCTCCAAGGCAGCGAGATGAAGCGCGTCGTCGACGAAGCGACCTACGTCGTGAACCCGGCGCTCGCGTTCCGGTCGGGCAACGTGAAGTACGTCCCGTATCCGGAGTTCCAGACGACCTACACGTGGCGCGATTCGCGTCTGGTCAGCTGGGACATGACCCTCGACGTCGCGATCGGCCTCGGTGGCGCGCGCGATCCGGGCACGGCCATCAGCGGTGATCGCACCGCGTCCGTGTCCTCGCCGTGGTGTCCGGACGACCCGTCGACTTCGGTCGATGGCGATCTCACCGGCTTCGACTTCCCGGTCGGTCAGTTCGTGCGTGACGCCGCCGACTTCCTCGGCGACCGCCAGCGCGACCACGACCCGATCGCGCTGCCGCTGCTGATGGAGTTCCGGATGTTCCCGGACGACACGGTGCAGGCCGCGTCGTCGAACAACCTGTTCCACATCGGCCACATCGGCCCGCAGTTCTCGGACATCGCCGGCAACCCGCCGGTGCCGAACGGGTACTACAACGGTGGCCCGTTCATGACCCTGTTCGGCAACAACACGCAGGCGCACGCCGGCTGCACGAACGCTGAATGGCCGATCTACCGCGTTCACTCGACGGGCGGCATCGACCTCGTCGACGGCAACGAGATCCTCATCGATCCGGACTTCCAGCCGACGGCCGTGGGCGGCGTCATTACGGACATCGGTCTCGGCGCGCTGCCGCACACCGGCCTGTTCCGCACCGAGCCGGGTGACAGCCACGTCTACTGGGGCCAGGTCGACTTCGTGCGTCGCGTTTCGATGGCCACGGGTGGCTTCTTCGACTCGCTGCGTCCGAACCGGCACGGTTTCCCGGCCGGCGAAGAAGTCGAAGGCATGGCGGCCGCCGATGCGGATCTGCCGCAGTTCGATGGCGCCCAGGTTGGCGTCGGCGACCTCGTCGTCGTCCTCGATCCGCCGAACCAAGTCGGTGGCGCGACGATGAACGTCGAGATCCGTGGTGCGCAGCAGATCGGTCCCGACGGTGTCGAGCCGACGATCTACACGCCGGTCTCGCTCAGCAACGAGCAGGGCCAGCAGATCGTTCCGGGTGACGACAACCCGCTGACGCGTGGCAACCTGCTGAACGCCAACTACTCGTGCGAGGCCTACCGCTACGCGACGAGTGGTGCGACGGCTCCGGGCCAGCAGCCCGGCGAGCCGCGCGTGCCGGCCACCGGCCTCACCCCGTATGCCCGCACCGAGAACCTCGATGACATCCGGGACGTCCGGGGCGTGCTGCCGCGCTTCCTGAACTTCCGCCTCGTCATGGAGAACAACATCAGCTCGACGCCGAACGTGTCGCCGTCGCTGCGCGGCATGTCGATCGTGTATCGCATGCGTTCGCTGACCGACTGATGCGGTCGACAGGCGGATCCGGTTCGCCGGATCCCTCGAGGGCGGGCACTCCGACGGGGTGCTCGCCTTCGTTCGTTTCGGGCCCGAGGGCCCGTTCTCACGTTCACCAACGCGGGTTGTACGACTTCGCGACAACCCCCGCGCTGGGGAGTTCCTCGGCTCCCAGGCGCCTTCTGGGGCCCGTCTCGGCGCTTTCTGGATCGATCGGAACGTGGATTTCGGGAAGCCATGCCCGGATGCCGATCGTTTAAGCGCGTCTCGCCTCATATCCTCCATATGTTCATGTCCCGGTCCGGCCTCAGCACTTTCCGCGCCCTGGCCTCGGGTCTGACGCTGGGCCTGCTCGTGGCCTGCAATGGCGGCAAGGCCGAGCGCGACGATTCGATGCGAGTCGAGCGGGTCTTCCGTTCGTCGAACGACGGCAGCCAGCCCCTGGTGTTCCTCAACCAGGACGTGACGGTCTACTTCAGCGACGACCTCGACGGAATGAGCGTCAGCGAGGACACGTTCCGCATCGTCGACGAGAACGGCAATCGCGTGCCCGGCGTGCTGCGTCCCGGCACCCGGTCGGTGACGTTCGAGGTGATCCCGCCGGTCAAGGCGACGCTCGACGACGGCAGCTTCGCCCCCGATCGGGCCTATCGACTCGAGATCGCGGGCATGCCGCTGTGGAACGCGATCCGCTCGAAGAGCGGCGCGCGTTTGTCGCGCGGACTCGGACTCGACTTCCGCACCGTGCCGGCCGATCCGTCGGGGGACGTGTTCAACACGCCGTTCCTGCCCGAAGGTCAGCTGACGGACTCGTTCGAGTGGTTCGAGCCGTACGGGAGGTCGACGCTCCACGTCGCCGCCGAAACCGGCCGACTCCTCCTGCACTTCAACCTGCCGATCCTGCCGTCGTCCGTCACTCCGAATGCGGTGCAGGTCAACTCACTGCTCGGTGGCGAGCGCGAAGTCGCGCAGCCCAAGTCGGTGCGCATTCTGCCGAGTCGAAGTCCCGACACCTCGCACTACGGCAGTACGCTCGAGCTGCGCTTCGAGCCCGGCGCGCTCGATCCGACCGCGCTGCACTTCGTGATCTTCGCCGAGAAGGACGGCTTGCTCGACTACAGCGGGCGACCGCTACAGACGCGCCCGGAGCCGATCCAGGTCCGCGTCGTCGCGGGTGATCGGGAGCGCATTCTCGATCTGCCGGGCTCCACGTCATGGGGGCCGCTGAGCGACGTGCCGGGCGCCGTGCCGTTCGCCCAGACCGGGAGTCGCATCGAGCCGCTCGCGCGCTTGGAGGCGGGCGACGGTCGACTCGGTTCGTTCCGCCCGAGGAAGTCGACGACGATTCGCCTTCGTCGATCGTTCGACCGCGGCGACGGCCGCCGAGTCGAGGGCAGCGGCGACTTCCACTTCAGCGACATCGACATCCCCGAGGGTGTCGAAGTGCGCGTCGAATCGTCGACGCCGATCACGATCCGCTCGGCGGGCTCGGTGCGCATTCGGGGGCGACTGGTCCTCGCGACGCCGCTGGTCGAGACGTCGTGGTCCCACGGGGACCGGATCGGCTTCGCGTCGCTGCTGCGAGCCTCGGGCTGCGCGCTGATCGCCGGCGGCGCGGTTCGTGTCGACGGGACTGTCGAGCACGCGCGCGGCGACGAGGCCGGTTCGCCGTTCTCGGTGCTCTGCGGTGGGGACCTCGTCGTGCGTGGTCGGCTGCCCGCCGAGACCGTGCTCGGAGTCGACCCGGCGCGCCGCATCGTCGGCGCGCTCGAATCCCCGGTCCGTGTCGAGTGTCCGATGACGCCCGGCCTGACCCGTGGCGCGGAGTTCGCCGCCGAGTCCTGGACGGCCTGGACGCGGCTCCCGCCAGGACACCCGACGACGGCGGACATCGAGCTCGTCGACCCGCGTGGGGCGCTCGACGTGGTCGCCCAGGTTGCGCCGCCGCACAGCGTCGACCCGAGCCGCCCGGATCTCGCCGCGCACCGCGTGAGCCAGCCGACGCCGGTCGGCGAGGCCGTGGAGCTCGTACCCGGCTCCTTCGTCCGGTTCCGCGTCCAGGCGTTCGTCTGCGCCGGCCAGCCGCTGCCGTCCCTCGGCGGCATTCGACTGCTCGCCCACTGAGCGATCCGTGCGGAACGCCGCGCTTCCGCGGCTTCCTTGCGTTTGATTCGCCCCCTGGAGCACGATATCTTGTGCGTGGGCGGGGCGCCGCGGTCATGGTCAACGACCCGGCGTTTCACACATCTACGGTCAGAACCAGGGAGGCCACGACACGCAGCGGTTGCGTGCGTGGACCATCGAGTGCATGTCGGATCCGTTCTATCTAGTCGTCGCCGCGGTGTTCGGCGCGATCATCGGATCCTTTCTGAATGCGCTGATCTACCGTCTGCCGCTGCGCCACGAGCGCAAGTTCGGCAAGCGCTCGGTATGTCCGTACTGCGGCGCGTCGATTCCCGCCTACCTCAACATTCCGATCCTGGCGTGGCTCTGGCTGCGCGGCAAGGCCGCCTGCTGCGGCGCGAAGATCCACTGGCGCTACCCGCTGGTCGAGGCGATCACGGCGGTGATGTTCTTCGTGCTCGCGAAGTATCCGCCGTCCGGGATCGGGCTGACCGTCGACACGATTTCCTTCGACACGCTGATGCCGTCGCTGCTGCACGGATTCTTCGTGGCGAACCTGATCGCGTGCACGTTCATCGATTTCGACCACCGCATCCTGCCGAACCCGCTGACGTACTCGCTGATGATCGTCGGCATCCTCGGTGCGTGGCTCGTTCCCGGATTGGCCGGCGAGCTGCCGCGTGGCGTCGACCCGAGCGTCGGAAGCTTGATGATTTCCGCGCTGGGTTTTGGCGTGGGGTGGGGCGTGACGTGGGGCGTTCGCGTCCTGTCGTCCTCGGTATTCCGGAAGGAAGCGATGGGCTTCGGCGACGTCAAGCTGATGGGGGGCGTCGGCGCCTTCCTGGGCTGGGACGGCGCGTTGCTCACGTTCTTCCTCGGCTGCGTGTCCGGCGCGGTCTTCGGTGTCGTCTCCAAGATCGTCACCAAGGACTCGGAGATCGCGTTCGGCCCGTTCCTCGTACTCGGGGCGCTGTTCACGCTGTTCTGGCGCGCGCCCATCGTCGAATTCCTGACCGTCACATGGCCGGAGTGGCAGCGCGAGAATGCGAACTCGCCGCTCGCACTCGGCGCCGTTGCGGCGATTTCTTTGCTCCTTCTGATCGTTCTGGTCCGTCGCGGACGGGCCTCATGAACTCGAGGTAACCATGACACCACGGCAATCCCTGTCGATCCTTCTGCTCTGCGCGATGCCGCTGTTCACCGGCTGCGCGGCGCACTACCAAGACCTGTTGCGCGACCGCGACGCGGAGATCCGCGAACTCGAAGCGCAGCTCGCCGACGCGCGTTCCGAGAACGCCGAACTGTCGCGCCGCGAGGCCGCTGCGCGCGCCGAACTCGCCCAGAAGCCGAAGGCCGTCGAAGCGTCCTCGGAGGGCTCGCTCGCGGATCGTGTCCAGCGCGAACTCGGCAGCGAAACCGACGTGCGCTACGAGTCGGGCCGTCTGTCGATCGGTATCGACAACACGGTCACGTTCAGCTCCGGAAGTACGGAGGTGAAGTCTTCGGCCAACGGCGTGCTGCGCCGCGTTGCGGATCTCCTGAAGCGGGACTTCCGCGATCGTCGCATCTACGTCGAGGGCCACACGGACACCGACCCGATCAAGAAGACGCGGGGTCGCTACCGCAACAACCGTCACCTCTCGCTCGAGCGAGCGGACGCGGTGGCTGCTCACCTGATCAAGAAGTGCGGTCTTGCCGCATCGACGATCGCCGTCGTCGGCTATGGCGAGCACTCTCCGAAGGCGCCCGGCTCGTCCGACACGGCGAAGGCCCGCAACCGTCGCGTCGAAATCGTCGTCGGCGAAGCGATGTAGACCCGCGCCGACCTCGATTCGGCGCTTTGACAGTCGGGGCCCTGAGCTATAGTGAGCCGCCCGCCGGTGGCATATTTTCCCGGTCGCCGCGCGGCGTTCCATCCCCCGCACGACGCTCAGGAGATCTTTATCTATGGCCTACGGCTCCGACGACATTCGCAACCTCGCTCTGTTCGGACACGGCAGCTCGGGGAAGACGGCGTTCGTCGACGCGCTCGCCTACATGACGAAAGCGTCGAGTCGGCACGGCACGACCGCGGACGGCACCAGCGTCAGCGATACGGAGCCCGAGGAGCAGGAGCGCAAGCACACGCTCACGTCGCACCTGTTCGGGTTTGATCACAACAAGCACCGGCTGAACGTGATCGACACGCCCGGACACGCGGACTTCATCGCCGACGCGATCTCGGCGATGGGCGTCGTCGAGACCGGCGTGCTCTGCGTCAGTGCCGCGCAGGGGCCGACCGTGCATGCGCGCCGGCTGTTCGACGAGGCGGGTAAGGCCGGCATCGGCCGCGCGATTCTCCTGACGCACCCCGACTCCGAGAACGTCGACTTCGAGGAGGTGCTGAGCCGCCTCAACGACGAGGTCAGCGACACGATCGTGCCGGTCACGTACCCCGACGCGGATGCCGCGGACTTCTCGGCGATCCACGACGTGCTGAGTGGCGACGGGCCGCGTGCGGCGGAGTTCAAGGAACGACTCGAAGAGCGCGTCGCCGAATCGGACGACGACATCCTCGAGGCGTACCTCGAGAGCGGTGAGCTCTCCGCGGAGGAGTTCGTCAAGTATCTGCCGCAGGCGGTCACGAAGCAGACCGTCACGCCGCTCTTCGTCGTTTGTCCGACGAAGGAGATCGGCATCGCGAAGTTCCTGGCGTTCGTCGAGCAGTACCTGGCGTCGCCGGTCGCGTTCGGCGGTCGCGGTGCGATGGGCAAGGACAGCGACTCGGTCGACACGATCGTCGAACCGGATGGGGCCGCGCCGTTCGCGGGCAAGGTCTTCAAGATCGTCGTCGACCCGTACGTCGGTCGGCAGAGCTACGTGCGCGTGATGCGCGGCACGCTGTCCGCCGACGATGGCTTCCTGAACGTCCGCACCGAGAAGCACGACAAGCTCGGTGGACTGACCGTTATGAAGGGCGCCGAAGGCGTGGCGGCGGACAAGGTCATCGCGGGCGATCTGTTCTACGTGTCGAAGCTCGAAGACCTCAGCCTGGGTGACACCGTCACCGCGGACGACGCGCCGATGAGTTTCCCGCACGCCGAGTACCCCAGTCCGGTCTACTCGCTCGCGGTCACGCCGGCGACGCGCGGCGACGAGCAGAAGATCAACCAAGGTCTCGAGAAGCTGTCGTCCGAAGACCCGACGTTCGTCACGGGTCGGGATGCGAAGACCGGGCAGCACCTGATCTCCGGCAACAGCCCGATGCACCTCGAGATCCAGCTCGCGCGCCTCGAGCGTCGCTACGGGGTCTCGACCGAGACGAGCAACCCGGTCATCCCGTACCAGGAGACGATCACCGGGCCGTCCGATGGGCATCACCGGCACAAGAAGCAGAGTGGTGGTCGCGGCCAGTTCGCCGAGGTCTACCTGCGCGCGAAGCCGCGGGACCGTGGCGAGGGCTTCGAGTACGTCGACTCGGTCGTCGGCGGGTCGATCCCGCGTCAGTTCATCCCCGAAGTCGAGAAGGGCGTGAAGCGCTTCCTGGAGAACGGTCCGTTGACCGGCTCCGAGGTCGTGGATGTCGCGGCCGAGGTCTACGACGGCAAGTTCCACGACGTCGACTCGGATCAGCTCTCCTTCCAGCTGGCCGGTGAGCGGGCGTTCGCGGATGCCTTCGAGAAGGCGCGCCCGATCCTGCTCGAGCCGATCATGGACGTCGAAATCCGAATCCCGGAACGATTCACGGGCGATGTGTCGAGCAACCTCGCGACCCTGCGGGGACGCATGTCCGGCATGGAGATGGACTCGGGTCTGCAGGTCATCAAGGCCCAGGTCCCGATGAAGGAGATGCAGGACTACGCGACGCAGCTGCGTTCGATCACGGCCGGCGAAGGTTCGTTCTCGATGACCCAGTCGCACTACGAGCCGGTGCCACCGAACGTTCAGCAAGAGATCGTGGCGGCGCACAAGAAGGCGCAAGAAGAAGCCAAGTAGCGTTCCTCGCGACCGCGAGCTTCACGACCCCGCGGCTGGACGCGGGGTCGCTTCGATTTCGGGGAGTGTCGAAGAACCGTACGGTCGCTGATGCCGGAGAGACGGCCGGGGAACCGTCGCCAGGCGGCCTCAATCCCGCGGTGCTCGGGGGCCGATAACAGCCTCTGACTAAGCGCACCAAGTCCGCCCACGCGGCAGCTAGGAGAGCCACCGATGGTATCGATGGAAGAGCTTTTGCACCTGATGGTCCAGCGTAGGGGGTCCGACCTCCACCTGTCTGTCGGTGCCCCCCCGAAGATCCGTGTGGACGGTGATCTCGAAGATTGTGAGTACGACATTCTCGAGCCCGAGGTCACGAAGAAGCTCGTCTACTCCGTGTTGACACCGGACCAGGTCGCGAAGTTCGAGAAGAACCTCGAGATCGACTTCTCGTTCGGCGTCGCCAACCTCGGTCGATTCCGGACCAACGCGTTCATGCAACGCGGCACGATCGGTGCCGTGCTCCGAGTGATTCCGTTCGAGGTGTTCGACTTCGAGCAGCTCGGCATGCCGAGACCGGTGTGCGAGTGGATCTGCGGTTTGCAGAAGGGTCTCGTGCTCTGCACCGGTGCCACCGGCTCCGGTAAGTCGACGACTCTCGCCGCGTTGATCGACTTCATCAACGAGCGCAGGCAGGGTCACATCATGACGATCGAGGACCCGATCGAGTTCTTGCATCGCAACAAGAACTGCCTGGTCAACCAGCGGGAGGTCGGCGGCGACACGCACGGCTTCGAGCACGCGCTTCGCTCCGTGCTTCGTCAGGACCCTGACGTCGTGCTGGTGGGTGAGATGCGAGACCTCGAGACGATCGAGGCGGCGCTCACGCTCGCCGAGACCGGTCACCTCACGTTCGCGACGCTGCACACGTCCGACACGGTGCAGACGATCAACCGGATCGTCGACGTCTTCCCCGGACACCAGCAGCAGCAGATCCGGACGATGCTGTCGTTCACGCTGCAGGCCGTCATCTGCCAGCAGCTGCTGCCGCGAGCGCAGGGCAACGGCCGCGCGCTCGCGTCCGAGATCATGGTCGCCAACCCCGCGGTCCGCGCGCTGATCCGGGACAACAAGTCGCACCAGATCCACTCGCTGATCCAGACCGGTGGCCAGTACGGCATGCACTCGATGAACCAGTCGATCTACGACCTCTATCGGGCCGGCACGATCGACTTCGAAGAGGGCATGACCGCTTCGCCTGACCCGACCGAACTCCAGCGTCTCATGCAGCGCCAGCAGCGGCCGGCCGCCCGTTCGCGATGAGCCAATTCGACCGCAAGCTCCGAGCGATCCTGCAGAAGGCGGGATTGATCGACGAGGAGGTCAGCGCCGAGCTCGTCGAACAGGCGAAGTCCGATGGCAAGTCTCTGACCGAGCTCGTCATCAAGGGCAACATCGCGACCGAGAGCCAGCTGCTCTCGCTGATCTCGCGTTCTGCCAACATTCCGCCGATCGATCTCGAGCGCCTGCGGTTCAACCCTGAGGTCGTCGACAGCGTCCCGGTGGACGTCGCGAACGACTACAAGATCTTCCCGGTCGATCGCATCGGGAACATCATCACGATCGCCGTCGCGAACCCGTTCGACGTCCTCAAGCTCGACGACATCCGGATCATCACCGGATGCGAGCTGCGGCCGGTGCTGAGCACTGCCGAGGCCATCGCCAAGATGATCCCGGTCGCCTACCGCTCCGACGAGGAGAGCGTCGGCGACATCCTCGATTCGTTCGAGGACGGGGATCTCGAGCTCAAGGGCGACGTCGGCGACGATGACGACGGTCTCGACCTCTCGGAGATCAGCGACGAGGCGTCGCCGGTCGTCAAGATGGTCAACAAGATCATCTCCGATGCCTGCGCGTCCGGGGTGAGCGATATCCACATCGAGCCCTACGAGAAGAAGGTCGTCGTGCGCTACCGCCGCGACGGTCGCTTGGTCGAGGCGCTGACGTTGCCGAAGCGCATGCAGAACAACGTCACGTCCCGCATCAAGATCATGTCGAAGCTCGACATCGCGGAGAAACAGAAGCCGCAGGACGGCAAGTTCCAGATCAAGATCGGGAACAAGGCGATCGACTTCCGTGTGTCGATCCTCCCGGTGGTGTGGGGCGAGAAGACCGTCTTCCGGATTCTCGACTCGTCGAACCTCGCGGTCGACATCAAGTCTCTCGGCTTCGAGGAGAAGTCGATGTCGGACTACACCTGGGCCATCGAGCGGCCCTACGGGATGATCCTCGTCACCGGTCCCACGGGTTCTGGTAAGTCGACGACGCTCTACTCCGCGGTGCAGCACATCGCCGAGCCGGAGATCAACCTCGTGACGGTCGAGGACCCGGTCGAGTACACGCTCGACGGCATCAACCAGGTGCCGGTCAATCCCAAGCGGGGGATGACGTTCTCGGGTGCGCTGCGCTCGATTCTGCGTCAGGACCCCGACGTCGTGCTGCTCGGTGAGATTCGTGATGCCGAGACGCTCGAGATCGCGGTCAAGGCCGCGCTCACCGGTCACCTGGTGTTGAGCACGCTCCACACCAATGACGCGGCGAGCACGATCACGCGTATGGTCGACATGGGCATGGATCCGTTCATGGTCGCGAGTTCGACCATTCTGATCTGCGCCCAGCGACTCGCGCGACGACTCTGCACGTATTGCAAACAGCCCGCGGAACTCAGCGACGAAGCGCTGAAGCGTGCGGGCTTCACCGAGGAAGACCTCACCAAGCGTGAGTTCGAGCTCTTCAAGCCCGTCGGCTGCAACCGCTGCACCAACGGCTACAAGGGTCGATTCGCGCTTCTGGAAACCATGCAGTTGACCGAGGGCGTCAAGCGCATGGTCGTCGACTCGGCGAACATCCAGGACATCAAGCAGCTGGCACTCGACGAGGGGATGCTGACGCTGCGGCGTTGTGGGCTGCTCAACTTCATGCGAGGCATCACGAGCCTCGAAGAGGTCGAGCGTTGCACGATGGCTGACTGACGGGAATCGGAGAGCTCATGTCGAACACGTTCAAATTCCAAGCCAAGGACGCTTCGGGCAAGACGGTCAGCGGGACCGTTAGCGCGGCGTCCCAGAGCGACGTCGTAGCAGACCTTCGTCGCCGGTCTCTCACGCCGATCGAGATCAAGAAGAGCGGTGCCGGGGGCGGCATGTTCTCCGCGCGCGGCAAGGCCGAGCGGAAGCCCAAGGCGGCGAAGAAGTCCTCGGTCAAGAAGGGTGAGCTCGAGGTGTTCACGCGGCAGCTCTCGACGATGCTGTCCGCGGGTATCCCGATGCTCGAGGCTCTCGAGATCCTCGCCGATCAGGCCGAGAGCCCCGGGTTCGCGTTCTGCCTGAATGCCGTCGTCGACGACATCCGGAACGGCTCGGACCTGTCCAAGTCGATGGAGCCGCACACGAAGGTGTTCTCCGACATCTACGTGAGCATGATCCGCGCCGGTGAAGTCTCCGGTCAGATCGACGTCATCTTGAGTCGTCTCGCGGACTACCTCGAGGCGGCGGAGCACCTGCGGCGCGAGATCAAGTCGGCGATGACCTATCCGGTCGTGTCGCTCTGCCTCGTGATCGGCATCGCGGGCTTCCTGATGATCGGCATCGTGCCGTCGTTCCAGCCGGTCTTCGAGTCTCTCGAAGTCGAGCTGCCGGGTCTGACGGTCATGATCATGGACGTCGCGTTCTTCATGCGCGACTACTGGTACGTCCTGATCGCCGGCATCGTTGGCATCGTGTTCATGATCGCGGGATGGAAGAAGACCGAGAAGGGCGCCTATGCCTGGGACTCGATCATGCTTCGAGCTCCCGTGTTCGGTCCGCTGTTCAAGAAGGTCGCGCTGTCCCGTTTCGCGCGGACGTTCTCGACGCTCGTCAAGAGCGGTGTCCCGATCCTCGGGGCGATGGAAATCGTGTCCGAGACCGCGGGCAACCGCGTGATCAGCAGTCTCGTCGACGAGGCGCGCGAAAGCGTCAAGGCCGGTGAGTCGCTGTCGGAGCCGTTCATGAAGTCGACGGTCTTCCCGGCCATGGTCACGAAGATGATGGGCATCGGCGAACGTTCCGGTGCTCTCGATGCGCTGCTCGAGAAGATCTCCGAGTTCTACGACCAGCAGGTCGAAGCCGAGGTCAAGGGACTCACGTCCCTGATCGAGCCGATCATGATCGCGGTCATGGGCTTCGTCGTCGGTGGCATCGTCCTCGCGGTGTTCCTGCCGATCTTCAAGCTGCAAGAGACGCTCTCGGGCGGCTAGCGCATGAAGGCGGAGAACACACGGCGCGTCCTCGCCTATTCCGCTGCCGGGCTCGTGCTCGGTGGCTTGGCCTGGGGCGGATGGTTCCGCACCGTCGACGCGGACCCCGACACCCTGCTGTCGTGCGCGGCGATGGAGATGACCGTCGCGCGGACCGCTCCTGCTTCCCCCGAGGGTCGGAAGCTGCGGGAGCAGAGTCTGGCCCGCGCGGAATCGTTTCTCCATCGCGCGGTTGCCGCTGCCAACGAGGATCCGAAGTACCACGTCGTCGAAGGCGATCTGCACGCGCTTCGCGGCAAGCCGGAGAGCGCGCTCGCGTCGTACGGTTCTGCCCTGAGCGTCGACGATTGTGTTCCCAACGAGGCATCGATGCTCTTGCTGCGTCGCGCCGAACTGCTGCTGGGGCTCGATCGACCGAGCGAGGCGCTCGAAGAAGCGCGCAAGGCGCAGTCTCTCGGAGTGTCTCGATTTGAAACGAAGTGCGAGCTGATGGCCGCGCGTGCGCACCTCGCGCAGGGGCGTCGGGACGACGCGCTCGAGTGGGCCGCTCGGCCGGCTTCACGCGGTGACAACGCGGGTTCGATCGAGGCCGCGGCGTGGCTCGAATCGGTGGGCGAATTCGATGCTGCAGCGCAAAACTACCGCGCCGGATTGGCCTCGACGCACCACGCCGATTATTGCCTGGCGCGCCTCAAGGTGCGTCAATCGGATTTCGATACTGCACTTGACTTGCTAAATCGCGCGATCTCGCACGACCGCCCGGGCGTTCTGCGCCTGGTCCGCCAGGACAAGGAGACCTGGCGGGCATGTGCCGAGATCGAGGGGTTCCGCGAGTTGCTGAGTCCGAAGGAAGCCGCCCCGCGGTAGCCCGAGCGACGAGGGAAAAGGGAATACGAAACTCAGGGGTACCGACCCCGACTACAGCCTGGAAATGGAGAGAGCAACAATGTCCAAGCGGGAACAGGGATTCACCCTGATTGAGCTGATGATCGTCGTGGCGATCATCGCGATCATCGCGTCCATCGCGATTCCAAACCTCTTGAGTGCGCGTCTCAACGCCAACGAGTCGGCCGCGATCGCGACGCTCAAGAACATCGCCTCGGCGCAGGCCCAGTGCCAAGCCTCGGGCGCCATCGACACCAACAACAACGGTGCTGGTGAGTTCGGCTTCTTCAGCGAACTCTCGGGCGCGCAGAACGTCCGTTCGAGCGGCGGTGCCGTCGGCTCGGGCACGGAGCGTGTCGCTCCGCCGGTCCTCTCGGCCGCGTTCGGCAACGTCGACGGTTCGGGTCGCGTCCTGCGCTCCGGCTACTACTTCCGCATGCACCTCGCCGACAACGCGGCGGGCTTCGAGACCGAGAACACGGCGAGCGCCGTCGACCCGGCCAACTCGGAAGTCATGTGGGGCTGCTACGCTTGGCCGGCCAGCTTCGGCAACTCGGGCAAGCGCGCGTTCTACGTGAACCAGAGCGGTGACGTCCTGGCGTGCCGCAACAACACCGCGCAGTACTCCGGCACGGGCACCGTTCCGACCGCCGGCACGGCTGCCTACGTCAGCGCTGGCGCGATGACGGGCACGGTCGCCGCGAACGCGACCGCCGCCGACGGTGAGCGCTGGGTCGTCGTCAACTGATCGACGCCGAAGTTGCGGTTGCCTACGGGTGACCGAGCGGAAGGCGCGGACTGCGAAGTCCGCGCCTTCGTGCATTTAACCCGCATCGGTCACCACCCTTGCCTGGAGCCCGTTCTGACGCGCTCGCTCGGAAGGCCTGTGACCGATGCGGGTTACGCTGCCCTGCGCCGAATCGCCGGTGCGAACAGCACTTCACCGTGCTGGACGGAACGGTCGATACAAAGGCAGTGATCGAAACACGCGAGCAGGCGGACAACGCCGTCGAGGTCGGCCCTTCCCTCGTCGACCTGATGGCGAGTGGGGAAGTGCCGACGGAGTCGGGCGATCCGATCGAGACCGCGACCGTGGTCAGGCCACGAGTCGCGAGACTCAGCATCGTCATCCCGGCGCGGAACGAGGCGGTCGGTTTGCCGGCGCTCCTCGACGAGCTGTCGCTGACGCTGCGCACGCTGCCGGCCACTCGCTCGGAGATCCTCGTCATCGACGATGGGTCGACCGACGCGACGTCGAAGATCGCGCTCGATCGCGGGGCGCGCGTGGTGCGCCACGCGTACTCGCTCGGCAATGGCGCCGCCGTCAAGCGCGGCATCCGGGAAGCGCGCGGTGACTGGATCCTGCTGATGGACGCGGACGGACAACATCCACCCGCGACGATTCCGGGCCTGATCCGCCGTGCTTCCGAACACGACATGGTCGTTGCGTCGCGCGGAGGCACCGGCGGCTCCACGCTGCGGAATGTCGCGAACAAGGTCTACAACGGGCTCGCGACCTACGTGACTTCGCGGCCGATCCCCGACCTTACGAGCGGCTTCCGTCTCGCGCGCGCCGACGTGCTCAAGAGTCTCGTGTACCTGCTGCCGAACACGTTCAGCTATCCGACGACGATCACGCTCGCGATGTTGCGCGCGGGATACAGCGTCGACTTCGAGCCGTTCGCTGTGCGACCGCGTCCGAGCGGCACCAAGAGTCACATCAAGCTGTTCCGCGACGGCTCGCGCTTCTTCCTGATCATCCTTCGCATCGCGACGATCTTCGCGCCGCTTCGCGTGTTCCTGCCGCTGTCGTTCGCGATGGCTGCGATCGGCACGTTGTGGTACGCATACACCTGGCTGGCCGATGGCCGGTTCACGAACATGTCGGCCCTGCTGATCACACAGGCGACGGTCGTGTTCGTGCTCGGTCTCGTGTCCGAACAGGTCACGGCGTTGCGGTACGCGCGGATCGACGAGGGCGCACGCCAGTGACGTTCGTCGAACGGGTGTTGTTCGCCGGCACTTGGGACGAGGGGGCCGGCTACCCCCGAACGCGCGCGCTGCGCAACGGCCTTCGCGAGCGCGGTGTGGAAGTTCGGGAAGTGCGGGTGCCGCTGCCGGACCCGCGGACGTCCCGTACCAAGTTCTTGCGCTCGTTTTGGCGTTGGCCCGGATTCGCGATCCGGCTCTGGCGCACGCGGTCCAAGCTCCGCCGCTTGGTCCGACGCGCCGTCCGTGAGTTCGATCCGCAGGTCGTCGTCGTGCCGTACCCCGGCCACCTCGCCGTGCGGTGGATCACGGGCCTGGTGGACGTGCCCGTCGTGCTCGACATGTTCTTGTCGCTGCACGGCACGGCCGTCGAGGACCGACAGCTGTTTCGTCCCGGCTCGTGGGGCGCGAAGCTGTTCGCTGCGATCGACCGGCGCGCCGTCGAGGCGGCCGACCTGGCCCTGCTCGACACGCCTGGTCACGCGGACTACGTGCGTGAGCTGGTCGGCGACTCGGCCGCGCCCGTGGACTGGGTCGCGATCGCGGATCCCGAAGCGCCCGCCGACGCGAAGCCCAGCGTGGTCGGGTCGGGTCCGCTCGAGGTCTTGTTCTTCGGAACCGGCGTGCCTCTGCACGGGCTGCGCGTGCTGTGTGATGCGGTCGCCGCGACGGACAGCGCGCGCCTGACGCTCGTCGGCGGGACGCCGGAGGATCGCGAGCACGCGCTCGCCTCGATTCCTCCGGAGCGGCTCGATCTCGGCGACGAGTTCGAGTCGCGCGATCGGATCGATGCTCGACTCGACAAGGCCGAGGTCGTCGCGGGCATCTTCGGAGCATCCCACAAGGCGTCGATCGTCGTGCCGTTCAAGATCGTGCACGCGTTTGCGGCGGGGCGCCCGGTGCTCACGGCGGACACGCCGGCCGTGCGCGAGTTTCTTCATCCGGGCGCGGACTGCTTCGTGTGCCCGCGTGACGATCCGGCTGCGCTCGCGGCTCAGCTCGCGGAACTCGCGGAGCATCGCGGCGAGCTCGCGCGCGTCGGCGCCGCGGCGCGGTCGACGTTCGAGGAGAGCTTCTCGGTCGGCGCGACGGGCGCGCGGCTTCACGACGTGTTGGACCGCGTCTACGCGAACTCGACGGTTCTCGAGGTCGACTTGTGATCGACACGTCGCACTGGACCGATCGGCGCGTCGTGTTCGCACTCGCGATGCTCGCGCTGTGCGCGTACGCGACGGCGCTCGGCGGGGTTTTCGTCTACGACGACACGCACTCGGTTCGCGACAACGTCGCGATCCGTTCGGTCGCGGAGATCCCGCGGTTCTTTTGGGACGTCGATGCGTTCAGTGATCTCGCGGCGGTTCGCATGTATCGCCCTGTCGTGCTCACGACCTTCGCGATCGACCACGCGGTAGGCGGCGGGGTCGTCTGGATGTTCAAGCTCGGCAACGTGCTGATCCACGCCGTCTGCGCGGCCCTGCTGTTCTCGCTGACGCGTTCTCTCGGGATCGGTCGGCGGCCTGCCGTGATCGCGGCCGCGCTGTTCGCCGCGCATCCGATGGTCTCGGAGGCGGTCAACATCGTGTCCGCGCGGAGCGACCTCCTCGTCGGGCTCGGCCTCCTCGTCGGTCTCCGCTCGTGCGTGGCGGCGCGAGAGGGCTCGAAGTGGGCGTGGTGCGGCGTGGGTCTCGGCACGGTGATCGCGTGCGGGAGCAAGGAGACGGGGGTGATGATGCCCGGGCTCCTCGTGCTTCTCGAGCTGCTGGATCGTCGTCCCGAACGGTCCTGGCGTTCCGCGGTTCTCCGTATTCTCCCCGCGGTCGTCGTCACGGTCGCGTACCTCGTCGCGCGTAAGGCGTTCTTGGGTGTGGCGACCGGAGACGTGCCGAAGTTCACCGGGGGGCACGACGCTCTCAACGGTGCGGGACGTGACCTGCTCACGCAGTTCTGCGTGATGTCCAGCGTGCTGCCGCGCTTCTTCTCGCAGAGTGTCCTGCCGGTCGGTCTGACGATCGACCCCTGGATCCCGCTGCACGACGAGTGGGCGAGTGCACCGGTGCTGTGCGGATGGGCCGCGATCGCAACGTTGACCTATCTGGGGCTACGCGCCCCAAAACGGCGTCCGCTCGCGTTCTTCGGCACCGGGCTCGCTTGGGCCATGGCGCTGCCGTGGGTCGTATTGCCGCTCAATCTGCCGGCGTGTGAGCACCGGTTCTACGCGCCGCTCATCGGTCTCGGCCTGGTGCTCGCGGCGTGCGTGCCGCGGGAGTTGGCGCGGCGAAAGCTCGCGGCGACGGGCGCGATCGTGTTGGTGTTCGGGTGCCTCGCGAGTGCGCGCAGTCTCGACTTCCACGACTCGGAGACCCTGTGGCGTGACGCTCTGGACAAGCATCCGCGGTCCGTGCGCGCGCTCTGTGGTCTCGCGCTCGAGCACCGATACGACGCGGAGGTGGCGCGTCTGCGCGGCGACGAGAAGGCGTACTTGCGCGAGATGCGTGAGGCGTGTGCTCGACTCGAGCGCGCGATTCGGATCTATCCCAGTCACTACGCGGCTCGCCGCAACCTCGCGGAGTTCCACATCACGCTCGGCGCCGCGCACGGCGATCCCGAGCGCGCGGTCGCGTTGGCCGCCGCGTTGGTCGACGTCGAAACGAACAACCCGTTCTATCGCCTGCTCTGGAGTCGTGCGCTCGGCAGCGCGTCGCGGTTCGACGAGGCCGTCGATGCGGCGTTGTCGTGCCTCGAAGTCGCCGAGGCGAAGGGGCTCGTGTATCGCACTGCGGCGTCGGCGCGCGCGGCGTCGGGTGACCTCGACGCGGCGATCGAGCTGCTCGATCAGAGCGTGGCTCGAGGCCTCGATCACGAGAGCGTGTTGCTCCAGCGTGCGGAATACTCGCTCGACGCGGGGCGCCTCGCGGAAGCGCGTCGCGATCTCGGCATCGTGCTGTCGCGGAACCCGTTCGACGGCACGGCGATCGCGCTGATGCAGCGGGTGCGTGCCGCGCGCCCGCGCTGAGTCAGTCGACGATCATCGTGGGCCGAGCGACTTGATCAGGTCCTGCAGCTTCGTGACGACGATCTCCTGCTGCGGCTGCTGGAGCTGCTTCTCGAAGAACGGCACGGCGCCCTCACCCTGGATGTCCGCGAGCGCCTGCAGGCAGTGGTTCTGGAAGATCGGGTCGGCGTAGCCGAACGGCGGCTTCGAGAACAAGCGCTCGATCCGCGCGACCGCGTCGTGAGCGCCGAGTTTGCCGAGCTGCTCGACGACTTCCTGGTAGGTCATCTTGTCGTGATCGTCCCGCTTGAGCAGCTGGAGGAACACGCGTTCGACCTCTTCGTGCTCGGTGCGCGCGAACGCGTCGATGAAGTGGAAGAACATCGGGAACTGCGAGGTCCGGATGTACTGCTCGTACGACTTCGCGAGCTGCGTCGGCACCCGCCGCACGAGTCCGCGGTGCGACTCGAGCTCGAGCACCGTGCGAATCGCTTCGCCCGCTGCGCGCTTGTCGATCTTGATCAGGTCGTTGGCGACGCGCAGGCGCGTCTGCGGATCCGGCGAGTGGCGCGTGCCCCGGATCACGTCGATCGAGAGAGCGATGCCGCGCTTCGGGTCCGCCTTACGGCAGGCCGCGAGAATCCAGCGACGCGTCTCCGCGTCGCCGGCGTCCGCGTACGCCGCTTCGAGTTCGTCGAACACGTCGCCGCCGAGAGTCTCCGCGGCGTCGAGGGTGCGCTGCAGGCGCTCGCGGATGTCGTGCGCCATCTGCGCGTTCGTCGAGCTCGAGACCAGCTTCGGGGACCAGTGCTCGATCTGCTGCACGATCGCCTTCGGGCCGGGGAGGTCGGTGCGCGCTTCGAGCAGCAGGAGTTCCACCGTCTTGCCCGAACGGTCCACCGTATTCGTGAGGGCCGTCATGCGCTCGGAGAGCGTCGATTCGAGCTCGACGACGCGCCAGCCGAGGTAGGCGACCGCGGCGACGAGGGCGGCGCCGACGAGGGCGGTCTGGGTGCCGCGTCCGCGCGGGAGTGCGGGGGGGTCTGCTTGGGTCATGTCGTCGGTACGTCGGTTCGGGGCGTCGGTCACGCAGCGTTCGACAGCGATCGTTCGAGTGTGGCAAATCGCTCACTTCGATGCGATCCCCGTCTCGCCAGTTCGATCGAGTTTGGGCTTCAAACTCCGATTCGGCAATGGTTTGGGAAGTTCCGCACGGCGACCGCGCGAATCCGACCGACCGCAGGGGATTCCACGGTGGTCCGGCATGGTAGTTGGTGCGCGACCGGCGAGCCAGCGGCCATCGGATTCGGCGTTCGAGTCGACCACTCGCTGGTATCTTTGGTAGGATCCCGGTCGTCCCAGGTCCTATCGATCCCCTCTGCGGTAGGTCCATCGCAGATCCCCTGACTCTCCGAGAGCTACATGCGTTCCCGGCACCTCAGCGCTCTGACGTTATTCCTTGCGTTCTTCACCTTTACGGCATGCTCCGGCGGTTCCGGCGGCAACGGCTCCGACGATGCGTCGTCATGCGGTGCACCGGGCGTGTTCTGCCTGGAAAGCTGCAACGTCGGCTGCGTGCTGAACGGATGTGAAGTGCGTGAGATCGCGCAGAACCACCAGCTTCGTTTCAGCTTCAGCCAGGACGTCGACCCCAACACGGTCGACTTCACGACGATTTCGCTGAAGACGTCTCTCGGCGAAGAGCCGGTCGGCCAGTTCGTCGTCGAAGGCTCGACGATCACGTTCGTCCCGGACGTGCGCACCGTCGGCGCCTCGACCTTCTTCGGCTTTACGCCGAACCAAGAATACGTGCTGACTCTACCCGGTGGTGCGGGTTCGGAGACCGCGCTGCGCTCGATGACCGGCGACGTCCTCGCGAGCCAGTTCACGTGCACCGTCCGCGTCACGCAGGGGATCGTGGACATCGACGGTGCGCCGCCGAGCGCGTTCGTGGTGTCGCCGCCCGAGTCGAGCCCGGTCAATCGCGACTCGGAATTCGTGCTGGGCTTCAGCGAAGTCATCGACCACGCGCCGTTCATCCAGACCCCGTCGGGCCCCGGCGTCCCGGTCGAGTTCCGCCTGCTCTCGCTGACGAGCAACGGCGACTGCAACCTCGGCACGCCGGACGCGCCACTGATCTTCGGTCGCATCCGTCTCGAAGACGATCCGGTCGCCGGCTCGACGACGTTGACGTTCACGCCCTCGGCTTCGCTGCCGGGCGGTCGCTGCGTCCAGGCGATCGTGACCGCGCGCGTGCGCGACCTCGCGAGCACCGCCGCCGTGCCGCAGTCGTTCACCTGGCAGATCGACGCCACGACCACGGTCGAAGGCTCGGTCGTCGAGGAGTTCGATACCGCGACCAAGCTGGACACCACGCGTTCCGCGGGTGAGTGGTCCGGCGGGACCGCGACGATCCTGCGCGTCGGTGGTGACGGCCGCCACGGCGACTTCGACTTCAATCTCGGCTTCTACGACCAGATCGTCGACGAGTACATCTTCAACACTTCGGAGCCGTACGAAGGCGACGACTTCGCGACGGCGCCCAACGACTTCCCGGCTGGTCAGTATCAGTTCACGAAGTTCGAAGTGCCCGCGGGTATCACCGTGCGTTTCCGCGGCCCGAACCCCGCGATCATCCGGGTGCAGGGCATCTGCGACATCCGCGGCACCGTGCTCTGCGACGGACGTGACACCCCGCAGTTCTCGAACCCCGGCAGCGAGCTCATCTCCGGAGTCAACGGGCAGATCGGCTCCGCCGGTGGTCCCGGTGGCGGCAAGGGAGGCGACGGTGGCGACCAGTGTGACGGCAACGGCTACCTCCCGGACTACGACGGCGAGAACGGCGGCGACATGTCGCTGCTCGGCTCGCATGCCTACGCCGGTCAGGGCTTCGAAGTCGACACGGGCGGCCGTGGTGCGGGCATGTTCCCCTCGGACGGCCTCGCTTCATCGCTGATCTTCAACGTCTTCTCCTACAGCGGTCTCGGCGCCAACGGCGGCGGTGGCGGCGGCTTCCTCGTCGCGGGCGGCATCGGTGAGGTTCTCGAAACCGGCCGTGCCGGCGCGGACCCGACGCCGATTCCGGTCCCGGACAACCCGACGGCCGGCGGCATCTCGTTCCCGGTCTACCCGCTGGCCGGCTCCAGCGTGCTCGAGCACCTGGCGCTCGGTGGTGCCGGTGGTGGTGGCGGCAGTAGCCACCCGTTCTACCGTCGCTTCTACATGGCCGGTGCGGCCGGTGGTGGTGGTGGTGGTGTCGCCGCATTCCGCGCCGGCCGTTCGTTCAACTTGGCCCCGGGTTCGAAAATCGACGTCACCGGTGGCACGGGCTACCGCCAAGAGACGGTCTCCGGCATCGGCGGGACGTTCCCGGGGTGTGGTGGCGGCGGCTCCGGCGGCAGCTGCATCATCCAGTGTGGCACGTCCGCGGTCGCGCTGAACGGCACGATCGACGCGCGTGGCGGTCTCGGCGGCGAGAACTTCCTGTCGGGCCCGCTCTTCATGGGACACAACCGCGCCGGCAACGGTTCGGACGGCCTGTATCGAATCGAGTCCACGGGCGCGATCGACACGTCGGGTGCGACCCTGTTCCCGGCGCCGAACCCCAACAGTGTCGCGCAGCTGACGGACTCCGACGACCTCGTCGGTTTCGTCTCGAAGTTCTACGACACCGAGCTGGCGGTCGCGCCGGTCTTCACGCGCTACGAGATCGAAGCCACGATCGACGGCGTTCCGACGACGTTCAGCGACAGTGCGGACCACGGCATCCAGGCGATGCCGGGTGCCGCGATCCAGTTCTTCGTGCAAGGCCAGAACATCGATCCGTCGACCGGTCAGCCGGCGGTGGACGAGTCGCCGACCGAGTGGTTCCGCGCCATCGGTCCCGGCGCTGGCGTTCCTTCCCTCAATGACGTCCCGCGCACCGGATTCCGATTCTCGATCAACGCCGACTACACGGTCGCGAACACGGTCGTGATCGACAAGGTGTCCGTCTTCTTCACTTTCTGATCCCTCTCCTATCTCTTGGAAACTGACATGCGCATGCGACTCACGAGCCTGGTCGCCGCTACGTTGCTCGGCTTCGGTTTCGCTGGTTGCTCCAGTGGTTCCGACCAGACCGTCGGTCTGGTCGCTGCCGATTGTGCGGCCGGCGACCTCACGTTCTGCTTGACGGCGTGCAACCTCGGTTGCACGATCAATGGCGGCTGCTCGCTCAACGCCATTGCCCAGAACCAGCGGATCGAGCTGTTCTTCAGTGAATCCGTCGATCCGTCGTCGGTGAACAACGCGTCGATCTCGCTCAAGACGGCGAACGGCGAAGCGCCGACCGGAACCTTCGAGGTCGAAGGGGCGAAGATCACGTTCATCCCCGAAGCGCGCCTCATCGGCGGCGTCACGACGTTCGGGTTCCGCTCGGGTGAGGAATACGTCCTCACGCTGCCGGGTGGCAGGGACGAGGTCGCCAGCGTGCGGTCGAAGTCGGGCGACCGACTCGCCCGCACCGTCGCGTGCTCGCTGCTCGTCGACCGGGGTCTCGTCGACCTCAACAACCGTGCTCCGAGCGCGACGCTGGTGTCGCCGCTACCGGGCACGCGCGACGTGCCGCCGGACCAGACGATCGTCGTCGAGTTCGACGAGCTCGTCGACGTGTCGGCGTTCCAGGGATCGTCCACGTCCTCGACGCCGATCCGCTACCTGCTGCGTCGGACCAACCCGGACACGGGTGAGCCGGACGAGGCGTTTACGCCGGTCCTCGTGCCTGGCGTCCCGAACGCGGAGGCCGTTCTCGGCCAGAACCCGACGACCCGCATCACGCTCCAGCCGCTCATCGAGCTGCCGACCTCGGTCTGCATCGAGGTGATCGTCACCGAGCAGGTCCGCGACATCTCGGGCACACCGGCGGCGCCCGCGACGTTCCGCTTCTACACGAGCACCGGCATCGCGACGCCACGCACCGTGTCGGAGTCGTTCATCGACGCGGGCAAGTTCGACACGTCGGTATCGTCCGTGCAGTGGGGTGGCGGCTCGGTCACTCCCGGCACGCTCGGCGGCGACGGCAAGTTCGGTGACTTCGACGTCACGGCGTTGCCCCAGAACGCCGCTGGCGAGTTCGTCTGGAACACCGACCAGGCTGTCTCGTTCTCGCCGACCACGACGCTGCTCGGGCTGCAGGACGAGGTTTCGGTCGACGGCGTCGCGAGCTTCGCTCGCTTCACGCTCGACGAGAGCCAAACCCTGCGTTTCGAAGGCTCGAAGCCGCCGGTCATCTCGGTGTCCGGCCTCGCGCAGATCGACGGCGTGATCAAGGTCAACGGCCGTGACGCTCAGATGGAAGGGAACGACCCCGGCCAGTTCTCGTCCCCGGCCGGTGGTGCTGGCGGTCTTTCCGGTCCCGGTGGTGGCAACGGCGGTCGTGGTGCCGACGGTTTCCTTCCGGGGGTTCCGCCGGTGGTCCTCGACCCGACTCCGCTGAACTTCGCCGAAGACGGTAGTGCGCCCACGGCTCCCGCGGGCTCCGGCTACGCCGGTGGCGTCGCCGGTCTCGGCGGCAGCGGCGGCACGCTGTGGCCGGAAGACGGCATGGATCCGCCGCAGTACCTCCACACGACCGTCAACACCTCGGTCGCGAACTTCTACAGCAGCCAGCAGGCGAGCGGTGGCGGTGGCGGTGGCTACCTCACGCCCGGCCAGCCCGGCGCGATCGCCGTGAGCCTTGTCAACCCGCCGGTCCCGGCCGACTTCCCGGACGAAGTTGCCCCGGGTGGCGGTTCGCTGACGTTCTCGTTGCCGCCGGCAGGCGTCGACGCGATGGACCACTTCCTCGTCGGTGGCGGCGGTGGCGGTGGCGGTGGCAGCGTCTCGACGCTCGTGCGCCCGACCATCCTCAGCCCGACGTGGATGCGTTGGATCCACGCCTTCGGTGGCGGCGGCGGTGGTGGTGCCATCGGCTTCCGCTTCGGCAGCGGCGTCACGTCCGGTCCGAACTCGCTGATCGATGCGAGCGGTGGCTCGACGCACAGCAGCCTGAGCAACACCTTCTCCTCGCGTGGTACGCACATCGGGGGTGGTGGTGCCGGTGGTGCCGTCGTGATTCAGGTCGATGGCTCGGCGAACATGCAGGGCACGATCGACGTGTCCGGTGGCCAAGGCGGCGTCTACACCTGCAGTGCGCCGGGTGGCGCCGCCGGCGATTCGCGCGGTGGCGCGGGCTCGCCGGGCTACGTCCGTATCGAGGCCAACGGCGCGACGCCGTCCGACCTCGGCACGGTCCTGCCGGTCGGCCTCGTCGGCCCGGACAACGCGGGTGCGCTGTCTACGGTCCAGCCCCGCTCGGTCGGTCGCTCGACCTGGTATCCGCTCAACTCGCTGCTCGCGCCGCGTCTGCGCTTCTTCGAGCTGACGGTCACGGTCGACGGCAACACGGTCGTCTACACCGACAACCCCGCGTCCCCGAACCTGCCGAACGTGCCCGGCTCGCCGGTCGAGTTCTACCTGCAGGGTTCCGACCTCGACGTCGTCGAGCTTCAGCCGGCCGAAGAGCCGGGTCCGTGGGTCACGACCACGGGTGAGATGCAGTTCATCCAGCCGACCGGTTTCCGGTTCGTGATCTTCCTCGACACGACCAACGCCACGAGCATCTCGGTCGACAACTTCGTGCTGCACTACGAAACCTGATCCCCGATTGCGGCGACACACAGCTGCCATCGTTTGGGCCGGCCCGGGGCGAGTCTTCGCTCCGGGCCGTGTCGTTTCCGGACCGGACGGCAGGATCGTCGCGGTCGAGTCGCACCGCGGCCGCGTCCAGCACCGGGCGATCGTTCCCGGTCTCGTCAACGCGCATGCGCACGCGCAGCTCGAGCCGCTGAAGCGGCAGGTGCGTGAGTTCGTGCCGTGGCTGCGGGCCGTGATGCGGCAGCGCCGTAGCGCGGAAACCGGCGACCAGGCATCCGTCGCGGCCCGACACTTCGAGTCTTGGATCGCCGAGGGCTGCACCGCCGTCGGGGAGATCGACTCGACGGGCGAGAGTCCTGCGGCTGTTCGTCGCACCGGCATCGCCGGTCGATGCTTCCAGGAGATCGTCGGGTTCGACGTCGACGGTCGTGGCGCGCGCCACGTCCTCCGCGAGCGTGCGCGCTCCGGATCGCCGCGCTGTCCGAGGGGACTGTCCCCGCACGCGCCCTACTCGGTGTCGGGGGCGCTGCTGCGCGCGAGTCAGCGCGCCTCGCGGGTGCTCCAGGTGCACGTCGCCGAGTCCGAGGAAGAGGTGGAGTTCCTGGCGTCGCGGTGCGGACCGTTCCGCGATCTCCTCGAGGAGCTTGGCAAGCTGCCGCCGCGCGCGGGTTGGGCGCCGACGACGGGCGTGCGGTGGCTGGCGGCCCACGGTGCGCTGCGGCGCACGACTTCGCTCGTGCACTGCCAGCACCTCGGCGCGGACGATCTGCAGCGGATCCGGAGGTCCGGCGCTTCGATCGTGTCGTGCCCGGGAACGGTGCGCTACTTCCGCCGTCCCGCGCCGCCACTCCAGACGTGGCTCGACGCCGGCGTGCCGGTCGGCCTCGGCACGGATTCGCACGCGAGCAACGCCGACGGCAGCATGCTCGGGGAGCTGCGTCAGGCGCGGCTGGTCTGGCCGAACGTGGATCCTGCGGAATTCCTGCGCATGGCGACCGCCGGCGGCGCACGCGCTCTCGCGCGTCCGGCGCTCGGCGGCTTGCGCGCGGGCGCCGCCGCGGACTACATGGCGGTGTCCTGGGCCGGCGATGTGACAGTCGATGCGATGGTCGACGCCATGACCTCGGCACGTGCGACTGTAGACTGCGTTTGGTTGCGGGGTGAGCGCTGGAAAAGGCCGAAGTTCCGATCTCAGGGACACCCTGCTGGTGACCTCGCGGTCGTAACCCGTTAGCCTAGCGAGGCCTCTAGGGCCGACACCCGTGAACCAAGCCTTCCTCGAAGTCATCCAGAACGAGCAGCGGTTCCTGCTCTCCGGTCATGAGCGGCCGGACGGAGATTGCATCGGGGCCCAGGTCGCGATGGCGCATCTGCTGCGCGCGATCGGCAAGGACGCGGTGATCTGCAATCCCGACCCTGCGCCCGCGGTGTTCGAGAGCGTGCTTCCGGGGGAGTCGATCGGGGCCTGGCGAGGGGAGCCTGGGCTGCCCGAGTTCGACGTGCTGATCCTCCTAGACTGTGCCCACGTGTCTCGGCTCGGACGCATGCGGCCGGCGATCGAGCGCCGTGCGCCCAAGATCCTCGTGATCGACCACCATGTCGGGAGCGAGGACGGTGATGGCCACGAGTGCTTTGTCGACAGCTCCGCGCCCGCGACGGGCGCGATGATCCTGCAGCTCTACAAGCACTTCGAGATCACCGTTCCACAGCAGGCCGCGCACGCGGTGTTCTTGTCGATCATCTCCGATACGGGTTGGTTCAAGTACTCGAACACGACAGCGGATGTGTTCCGCATCGCGGCCGAACTCGTCGACGCCGGCGTCGACGCATCGAGCGTCTACGATCGACTCTTCCGACAGAACCATCCCGAGTCGGTCGACTACCTCGCGTCGTCGCTCGGCGAATGCAAGCTCGACCTCGACGGCAAGTTCGGGTTCGTGCTGATCGGCCCGGCCGCGATCGAGCGGGCGTCGCGGATCGGCTTCGACCTCGATGCGGTCATGGAGCCTCTGCGTTCGGTGCGCGGTGTCGAAGTCGTCGCGATGTTCAAAGAGAACGCGAACGGGGTGGTCAAGCTCTCGCTGCGCGCGGCCAACGACGTCGACGTGCAGGCGATCGCCGCGTCGCTCGGCGGCGGCGGGCATCGCAAGGCCGCCGGCGCTTCGCTCGAGTCGGATCTGCAGGGCGCGCTGAGCGTCGTGCGCGAGAAGGTCCGCGCGGCGTTGATGGCGTTGGACGGGGTCGTTTCGTGACGGCATTCGCGCTCATCTCCGATCTGCACAGCAACATCGAGGCGCTCAGCGCGGTGTTCGCGCGAATCGACGAGCTCGGTATCACGGAAGTGAATTGCCTCGGGGACATCGTCGGTTACGGCGTCGACCCGGAGCTCTGCACGGAACTCGTGATGGAGCGGTGCAAGTGGACGATCATGGGCAACCACGACTACGGGTTGTTCCACGACTTGCGTGACTTCAACCCGATCGCGATGGAAGCCCTGCGCTTCTCGCGGCAGAAGCTGAAGCCCGGCTTGTTCACGCCGCGCAGGAAGAGGATGTGGCGATTCCTCGAGTCGCTGCCGTCGCAAATGGAGGCGCACGGCTACCTCTTCTTCCACGGCTCTCCGCGCGACCCGATCATGGAGTACGTGCTCAAGAGCGATGGCTTCCTGGAGCCGGAGAAGATGACCGGGATTCTCGACGCGATCGATCGGCCGTGCTTCGTCGGTCACACGCACTGGCCGGGGATCCACCGACGCGACCTCTCGTTCACGCAGGCGACCGACGAAGTCCGCGTCATCGAGTTGCCCGAAGAAGCGGCCGTCGTGAACGTCGGCAGCGTCGGCCAGCCGCGGGACGGCGATCCGAGGTCGTGCTTCGCGGTCGTGGACGGCCGCAAGGTCGAATTCCACCGCGTGAGCTACGACTTCCGCAAGACGCAGTCGAAGATCCTCTCAGCCGGACTTCACCCGGCTCTCGCGGACCGCCTCGCGGTGGGCAAGTGACCGTCGCGATCGTGCTCTGCACGGCGCCAGCGGACGAGGCGCCGCAGCTCGCCGATCGCATGCTCGAGGCGCATCTGGCCGCTTGTGTGAATCTGCTGGGGCCCGTCCAGTCGCGCTATCGCTGGCAGGGCAAGGTCGAGCAGGCCGAAGAGACGTTGCTCGTGATCAAGACTCATGCGGATCGGCTCGACGAGCTGCAGGCGCGAGTTTCGGAGTGGCACAGCTACGACGTCCCCGAATTCCTCGTCGTGCACGCGGACAGCGGGTTGGACGCGTATCTGGAATGGGTCGCCCAGTCGACCGACCCCGGCACGGCCTAGTGCCCCGCGTCCGAAGTCCGCATCATGAGTAACCGGCCATTCGACCCGCTCGCTGCGTTGCTGCTCCTCAACTTGTCCACTGACAAGCCGTGTCG
>JANQJF010000023.1 GCA_028281765.1 Planctomycetota bacterium
GAGCCCATGACCCAACTACGTTAGGACAGCGGCTCGAGCAGTCTTCTTTCTCGCGGAACTTCAGCCACAGGGGGTCATCCCGTGGCGCAGACTCCTAGATGCGGTCGGTCTAAGGTTCTTTGAGGCTCTTCACGTTGTGCAAGAGGAGCTGGCGAGCGCGGCTTCTGGCGATCGGGGGTTTCTGACCGCGGTGAAGGGGGAAGACGTCGAGCGGTGGTTCCTCAAGACTCTGATCGGAATGTCGTGCGGTGTGGTCAAAGAAACCAAGAGGCGCTGGCGTCCTCCACGGTGGTGGCTCCGTGTCCTCTATGGGCGACGAAGAATGCCCCGCGGTATGGGGTTGTGGGTAGATACTGACGTTGCGTTTGTCGACAACAGCAGCGTTGCGCTGTGGCCAATTTTTGGCGAGTCTGCGGCTGAGCCTGAACCGATCGGTATGGACGCACTCGTCGGGGGGCTGACGTTCAGGCTTCGGATGGCGACGGATCCGGTGGGTGGGAGCTACCGACCCTCCGGGTTTCAGTTCGTCGCTCGCGAAAAAAGGGCAGAGCGAATCGTTGTGTTGGGATGGGATTGCGATCCCGGCGACCTGATACGTTTGAATTGGCAAGCGAGTTAGGAGCCTGGGCAGCGCGCGAGCCGAGGACCCTCGTCTGCGGAACGGTCCGATCACTTCGCACGATGCCAGTGAAGCGCTTTCCTCCTGAGCTCGATTTGCCGTGAGAGCTTGTCCTTGGTGCGCGGGAGCGACAGGAATTGTCCGAGCTCCTCTCTGCTTTGGAAGAATTCGCTGTAGCTCAGCCCCAGCAGAAGGACCTCTGAGACGAACCGGTGGAGTTGAACGACGTTGATCTCCGAGGCTGAATCAGAGCCCGAATGCACAGAGTTGTTTCTGTACTGCTTGCATGCGTAAAGCAGGTGTCGATCTAGGTTCGTCGCGGGCATCGCGTTCAGTGCCCGCCGAATGAGGGTGTCATAGTCCTTCCCGATCATGGAGGTCAGATACTCGAGGAGACTCCATAGCTTCAGGAATGATCTCTCAGGTTCCGCCTCGTCGAGGGCTCTGCAGTAACGCGCGATACTTCCCTGAAGGTCGTCTCGGAAGGGGCTCTTGGTGATCGCGCGACGAATTGGCTTCCAATCTTCCGCGATTTTGGCCCATTCACGGGTCACGTTGAACGGCCGGCTTCGGTCAACCAGATCCCGCTCGTACCAGAACATGGATCCGGTAGCGCTGCTTCCATCCACCCGATGAAGAGTGTGAATCGGACCTGCGAGAACGCGATTGAAAGGTCGTGGCGGATCAGAGAACGGTTGGTCGAACCATCGCCCTCTCAGGAGCGCTAGATTCCAGCTTCCGCGGAGCACATCGGCCGTGTGCATCGCGGCTTCGACGGCTTCGAGGGGGCTTCGGGCGGATAGCCGGATTCGGACCTTCATCAAATTGGTGTCCGTTCCTGTGCAGCTGGCGCGCAGGCGGTCAATATGAGATCGGTCGAAGCGGGCCGGAAGGTGTTCCGAGAATGTGATCGTGTGCCCGTTCAGCCGCATTGACTTGAGGTGCGGGGGCCGCGTAGTGACAAACGATGTCGCGAGGATGAACGGTTCCTGCTTTCGGTTCTGGTAGCTTCGATACTCGTCTTGGAGCGATTTCCGTAAGCGAGCACCATCGATTGGCTTCTTGCTCTTCGCTGCGCGAAAACAGGCCGAACGGCAGATGCTCTGGCGAATGCTGCCAGAAAGTTGAAAAGGGACAAGGTCTGATAGAGTGAGGGCGAGAGCTACGTCTTCGAGAACGTGTCCCCGGAATCCACTTCCACGTCTGGCCGTTTGGAGATGATCGGCGAGTTGATTGACGTCGGCCTGAAACCTAGTTCCCATCCCGTCGATGTTGGTGGGCAAGGAACTCCAAGTCAATGCGGGCGCGCCAGCGTCTGACCGGCGTCGCCCACGCTCCAAGCAGGTGTCCCCGTCAGGCTTGGAGCCCGGGGGGTCAACGGCTTTACGGCCGCCTGCGCGTCAGAACGGAATCGCATCCGCTTCGGCTTCAGGCTCGAGCTCGGCATCATCGGCCACACACTGTCTAGCCGCAGACCGAAGCACCTCGGGCAAGGCCCTTGCCGCCCGCATGCGAATCTCGGCTTTGCATTCGATGAGTGGTCTTCGGTCGAGTGGGGTTTCGAAGCACCACACGTACTCGCCGGAGCCGTTGAGGTGGCCCTCGGCACGCGAGTGGACGTACATCAACCGCCAGCGGTCGCCTTGTCGTCCGAACACGAGCCGTTCGATCTCACCTTCTGCTGCTTCCCCACCGTACGCTCTCGGATACTGGTCCCCCGCATGATGCTCTGCTTCGAGTTCGGGGCACCGTCCAAGTTCGCTCAGGATCTGAACAACAGGGTTGTCGATCTTTCCGTCGAGATACTGTTCAAGTGACTTGATGTCGGCTGAGATCGCATCGAGTCGCCCAGGGAAGCCCTCAATGTGCGGCCCCCAGAGGGCCAAACTCTCCTGAAGGCGCGAGTCGCGAAACGTAGTCATCTTTTCCTCGTCGATACTGTCGAACTGAAGGCCGTTCGAACGCCCGCCCGATCAGGGGCTGGTTCTCGTCCCAGTCAAGGGAGTGAAGGAGCCAATCAAGGCATCGGCGAGTGTATAGCGCGGCCGTCGCCGGATTCAAGCGCAAGCCCTCTACTGTCCGACTTCGAGAGTCAATCGCGAGCAGCCCAATCGGGAGCGGGTAAGGGTCGCTCTAGAGTGTTGTCATGGAAACGCACCCTGAGCCGATCACGCTTCGATCGCCGCAGCGATCCGCTTGGGTAGGCTGTCATGCGAGCAGGTGCTCAGCGCGTGAATCTGATCCGCTGTCGATTGCGTCCACAGTTCCGCACACCGATTCGCGTCTTGCGGACACGGTTTCTGCGGAGTGTAGCCGCGCCGAATCACCCGAGATCATGTACGGCGAATGAGCCGCTATAGGCCTTTGAATGCACTTGAAGTAACGCCGGCCCCATGTCGTGCGCTCGAAGAACCGCCGCCACAGAATCGCGGGTAGTCGGCGATGTGCTTCGTCCAAAGATCACGCCGGCGATCGCGGCTCTGTTGAAAGTGACGGCTTCTCCCTTGGGTAGCTGTTTGCCTTTGCGCATGGTCATCGTTCGGCAAATCCGAAATTCTTCCTCGTAATGCCAGCGGCGCGACTTCGTCGAAGCTGCCTGCGCGATAGCTTGGTGTGGAACCGTGTCGATCGGAATCGATGGAATGCTGTCGCTGTATCGAACCGCATTCGCCCAGACGGTGTGTCCACCGAGCACGGTGTCGGTGTCAACGGACCGTCGGCTGATACGAAAAGGGTCGAATCCCGTGTCGAACGCGATGACCAACCCCGTTTCACCATCCGAGTAGTGGGTCCACATTTCAGGAATTAGCGGATTCTGACTTAGGCAGAAAAACGCGGCCGGGAACATCCCGCCATCCACTTCGTCACGTGAAGCTGCAGAGTAGAGCATGTGCATCTCTGCCATCTCACTGGCGGTAACCCCGTAGGTTGGGTGTTCACCTGCGAAGTAATCTCGAACGACAGTTCGATAGAGTCCTTCGTCCGGATCGTTCAGGGCACTGAGTCGAGCAAACCACACGGCCGATTCGCGCAGCGTTTGGAGCGCCCGAGCTGCTCCGTAGTACTTGAAGAATACCCGCTTATCGCGGAACCATGTCCGATGCACTTGATCGGGTGACTTTGCGAGCGCCATCTCGTTCGGGTTCTCTCCTCTCTGCTAGTCGAACTGGGGGGCCAATGTAGTCGGTTGGAGGCTGCGGTGGATGAACTGGAGGTTCGCTGGATTCTGCGTGACAGGGCAGTGTGCCCAAACTGTGCCCAACTCCCGCCGAACCTGGTCCACATGGCGAACATGGACACCACCCCACCCCCGTGTTAACGTCGCCCCCGACAACAACTTCGACGTAAACGCCTGTCACTACAGAGCCCCGCGCGATCACTCCTGATCCCGCTCATAACCCGAAGGTCGCAGGTTCGAATCCTGGGGTTCGACCGACGCCATGCGTCGATCACCGGGAGGTCGCGATGGTGTCTTGACCGTGCGGTAGCATGTTCGAATGCGGAACCGATGGAAGTGGATCGTCCCGACGGTTTTCTTGTTGGTGTCGCTCGGCGTTAACGTGTTCCTGGTCCAGGCCCTCACTGAGGAAAGGGGTGAGTCGATCGAACTGCTGGACCCAGCCGACTCGTTCGATCCAGAGTCGGTGATCAACCAGATCGCGGATGTCGGAGCGCTTGGGTTGTTCGTCGGCGACGGCGAGCTGGCGCCGCATTGGTTGCCGTGCTCCGGGCAAAGCGTGACCGCGAAAGATCATTCAGAGCTTCACGC
The DNA here is from genome assembly GCA_028281765.1 of Planctomycetota bacterium. Classification (GTDB taxonomy): domain Bacteria; phylum Planctomycetota; class UBA1135; order UBA1135; family UBA2386; genus JANQJF01. The sequence continues at coordinate 4,389 of JANQJF010000023.1, forward strand.
GGCCCTGTCGGCGCGTCGCGAGCAACTCGGTGGTTCGACGGGCAAGTCCGCGGAGTTTCGGTTGCCGAACCTTAGTGGCCTGTTCTTACCCGACTGGGAACGCGTGCTTCGCGAAATCGAATCGGAGGGTGTTGCCGATCAGTTGGTGTTGAGTCTGCTCGCGCGAGACTTCCGACACCACGTGGCTGGCTTGGGTCCCACGGAGTTCGCTGAGGAACTCGCGGAGAGTGGCGACGGTGGCATCAGCCTTCGACCGATCCGCTTGGCGGTTCGCGCGCGTTGACAGCTCGCGAACTGCTCGAGTGCGAGTGGGAGGAGATGTCCGAACGCTTCACGAAGAAGATGTAGTGGGCGGGCGAAGGTCGTTTGTCCGAGTGATCGAGAACGTCCTGTTGCGGATGGGGCTGTATGTGGACGACCTGGGAAACGGAACTTGGGATATCATTACATGGGCACGGGACGTGCCCGAGTAGCGCGGCCGGCCTGGTCGGCAAATCATCCTCCTACCGCGGACTGATGGATTCCGAGCGCGTTGAACGTCTGCTGAGCCAATCCGGCCTCGTGTGGCCTGAGGCGCAGCTCCGGGCGCATGTGCGTTGCGACGGTGAGTTCTGTGCAGTCGAATCAGAGCGGTTCCTGCTCACGCTTGATGAAGAACGAAGCTTCGTGATGCGTGGATTCGGACCCGGCGTATCCGTGGAGAGCCAGTGCGAGTTTCGTGATGCAGAGCGAAGCCGCTTCCGGATTGAGGCCATGGGTGGCGACGCATTCTTGCTCTTTCCGGTGCCGTTTCGAACCAAGGCGCTCACAGAAGTGCGGAAGAAAAGACGCAACTGGAGGGTGCAGCGCATGCGGCCGCCGGCGAATCCCAAGGAGCGGTTGCCCGCGGACGTCACCGAGTGGCAGCTCGACGAGAATCGGCTCGAGCTCCACAAGGTGCACTGTCGACCAGGGCGTGAGTTCAGGCTCTACGTACGCGCACGAAACGAGGAGTCCACTACCGTACTTGACGGTGACTCGTTGATCTTGGAATCCCGTATGGGCGGCTGCGCGATCGTGTCTGCGATCGAAGGCGGAGTTCGCGTCGTCTCCGATTCCGAAGTGGGGTTCGGGATGTCCGTACAGTTCAGTTCGGCGGACAGGTTGCTGCTGCTATGGCGCCAGAGTTTGACTCAAAAAGTGGAAGCAGCGTGTGATGAGCGGAGTCACAGTTGGCACGCGATGCTTCAGATTGCGTCGAGGAGTCGACAGTTGGCTCATCTAGGTGGCGTCTTGCTCCTGGCGATCCTCGTCGGTTGCTCTTGGGGCAAGCTGCGGGTAGTCGACGAACACGGTGAGCCGATCGCCGGTGCCGAGGCGGAGGTGAGGAGCGCCAAGTATGCGGGAGGACGTTACACGACGGACGCCGATGGACGGTGTCACTTGACCTGGCCACACTGGGACAAGCCTAGGTACGTCGCGCTGAGCAGAGGCGGATACATCGAGAAGTCGGTCCATCTGCCCGAGTCGTGGCCGGCCGTGTTGAGATTGCCAAGACATAGCCGCGGACCGATGCCCATGTGGTATCTGCAACCTTCGATTGGGCAGAGCGGACCGGCCTTCGAGGAGCAGGTGACGTCTGCTGGCTGCGAGTTGATTCGTGATGCCGAACCTGACGCAGCGATTCCCGATCTCGAGGCGAGAGTTGCTGCGTCAACGGCACAGGATGTTTGGCTGTGCAAGTGGAAGGCTGGAAGGCAATCTGGGTCATGTCCGACGTGACCGCGATGCCATCGAAGTGCTTGGCGCGTCTGTAGCCGCTGCTCCTGAGGTCGGAGAAGCACGGCTCGCGTTGGGGATAGCTTTCGCACTCGCGGGCAAGTTCGAGGAGGCCTCGATCGAGCTCCGCGCGGCCACGATGCTGCTGGACATTCGAGAGCCAGCTGACCATGCCGGAAGGCTGGTGCGTCGACTGCTAGCAACTGCTCCGGGTTAGCTAGCCCGACAAGCCGCAGAGGATGGAGTGGTTACTCCCCGCGCCCTCGCGTGCGGCCCAAGTCTGGCGTCTCAGCTTGACGACCACTTTTCGTCGTAGCGCCGAGCTGTCCACTCGGGTCGGCCCGGCCCGCCTCTACTGCACGCCGGTCCGCCACTCGATCCCGTTCGACGTCAGCAGCCCCAACGGGTTGACCGGCGGCGCCACGACGGCGGCAGTCCAGAACAGCTGCACGTCGGAGGCTTCGGCCGGGATCGGAAGGTCGGTTGCCGCGACGAATCCGTCGACCGAGAAGCCGATGGAGACGAGGTCCCCGCTGGTGTAGAGCGCGCAGCCGGGGGCGCCGAGAGCGGTCAGGTCGAGACCCGGGTCGTACGACTGCAACCCCGCCATCAGAACGCCGAGCGTGCTCCCCATCGGGAGGTCGATGACGGTCAGCGTCGCCGACGTGCCGACGACCGGCAGGTCGGACTCGAGCCGGAGCGGTGCCGTCTCCATCTGGGTTCCGACGCATCCCTGGCCGTACGAGGAGACCTCGGCCTGGGTCGGCATCGGCACGGTCAACACGTCGGACATCGCGTAGAAGCGCCGAATGGAAAGCGCGTTCGCGCCGTTGCCGCTGGCAAACCATCGATCGGCGATGCCGGTGTTGCCGATCGCGACGAAGGTGTCTCCGAGCGCGTACGGGGGTCTCACCGTACCGTCAGCGAAGCTTCCGGAGAAGATCAAGCCCGAGTAGGTCCCGCCGCTCGCCGTCGTCGTGCACAGGACGTGCAGCGGGGTCGCCGAGTTGCTCCAGAGTTGGTCGTAGTGGTCGGCAATCCGCGCGCCATCCACCCGGTAGATCGGCACGCCCGTGGGGCCGCTCGGCGTCGGGTCGGTCATCGTGTGGTCGCGGGCGTCGACCGAGCCGGTGCTCGCGAGGACCCGCCACGTCGTGGCCAGGGCGGCGAGCTCCGGCACGGCGTTTGCGTCGGCCGAGACGAACGCGTCGTAGTCCTCGATGTTCCCCGACGTCGCGGTGCCGCCGGTGTCGGTGACGAACATCAGGCGGTACGGGGCTCCCGGCGCCAGATCGGCGGGAGGCTGGCCGATGCCTTGCGCGGTCAGCGTGGAGATCGTCGTCAGGGCCGGGAGGAGAAGGGTGGAGAGTTTCATCGGAATGGTCTCGGGAGATGGTGGTTTGGGTGGGGTCGTGGGGTCCGCCCGCCTGATCGGTCGGGCTGTCCCCGTGTCTGCACTACCCACGCGAGCGGGTCCCGAGCGCACCCTGCGTTCCACGGATTTCTCGCATCAGATGCGATCGAGGCGATGGTGCGGGTGCTGCCTCCGCTCCTGCCCATCACCCTGACTAGGTCCCGTGGTAGCGCCGGGACGTCGTCCGCTCCCGTCCGGCTCGCTCCCGTCCGACATGTGCCAGCGCACTCAGCAGGACCCAGTCGGGGAACGCGCGCTGGAGCGCAGGGGGACCGACCAGCACGATCCGACCGGCCGCGAGTTCGGCTGGGAGCGACCGGATTCCCCGCCACGCCTCGACGAAGCGGCGCAGATCCGACTTGACCGTCAGGTCCACATCGAAACCCGGGTGCTCGATGCACATCTCGACGGTGCCGTTCGTGTTGACGATCCAGAAGCGCTTGCAGTCGTCGGGTGCCCCCGTGAACTCGAACTGCAGGACCGTTCGACCGACGGGCATGGCGTCGACGTTCATGCGCAGGTGCATGCTCCATGCGAGGTGGCGAGGATCCATGTCATCCAGGGTCATGTCCCGTGCCCACCGTTGACCCCAGCGGCCCATGCCCATCACGACGTCCTCCAGCTCTCGTCCGGCCTCGGTGAGCGAGTACTCGTGACCCCGACCCGTGGGGGCCTTCTTCTTCCGTACGAGCCCCGCGTTCTCGAGGGAGCGCAGGCGCTGCGAGAGCATCGTGGCGGAGATTCGGGGCAGCGCACGCTGGAGATCGTTGAAGCGTTCGACGCCGTCCATCAGTGCCAACAGGACGAGGATCGTCCAGCGCTCGCCGAGGATCTCGGTCGCGAGGGCCACCGGGCAGTACTGTCCGTAGCGGCTTTCCATCCACGCAGCGTCGGCCGTCTGGCCGGAAGCATCAACTACAGATTCCGTAGTAGACCGCGCGCTTCGTGGTGTTGACGCTCGGTGGAACCGGGACTCACAACCAGCGACATCCGCGCAAACACGAGGCCGTTCAGAATGAACCAGACGACAACGTTCGATGCACTCGAGGCCGCTCGCTCCATTGCCCCCGAACTCGAGCGGAACGCAGCACACGGGGAAGAGCATGGCCAATTGGCACCCGCGTCGCTCCAGGCGCTGGCCGAGTCGGGCATGCTCAGCTTGTGGCGCCCGAAGAGTCTCGGCGGGCACGAGTGCGATCCCGTCGCCTACGTTCTCGCGGCCGAGGAGGTGGCGCGCGCTGACACTGCCGCAGCTTGGGTCATGCACGGAGTCTCGGCCTGCTGGTTCGACTTCCGCATGGCGCATCCCGAGTTCGTCGAGGAGGTCCTCGCGACGAGGTCTGTGCCCGTTCTCGGGGAGACGTTCAACAGGCCGATGACCGCGGTCGCCAAGGATGGCGGTCTCGAGGTCGAGGGTGCGACACCGTTCGCGAGCGGTTGCAAGGTCGCGGACTGGATCGGGTGCACGACCATCGCGGGTGAGCGATTCCTCCTCGTCTACTTCCCAACGGCCGAGCTCGAGATCGAAGACGACTGGGACTCGTTGGGATTGCGGGGATCCGCGAGCAACACGATCGTCGCCAAGAACGTCTTCGTTCCGAACCACCGCGTGATCGACCCCATGGCGCCGGTGGAGCGGGCGCCGGAGTTCGCCGGGGCTCTCTACCGGATCCCCGAAAGCCTGATCCCGATCGCCGTGGCCGCGACGAGTCTCGGTGCGCTGCGATGCGCGCTCGATGCGACGAGCGAGGTCGCGGAGCGCAAGACGCCGTTCGCGTCTAAGTCGTCGCTCAAGAACCGGCCGTTGGCGCAGCTGCTGTTCGGTCGCGCGCTGGCCAAGTACCGCGCCGCGCGCGCCTACCTGCACACGACCGTCGAACATGCTTTCGACCAGTCGTCGAGAGGAGAAAGCTTCGACCTGCAGGCCAAGGCCGATCTGATCCTCGCGTGCGCGCACACGCAGCAAGAGTGCGCGGATGCCGTCCGGTTCCTCGCCAAGGCCGTCGGGACCTCGTCGATCTACAAGGGCAATCCGATCGAGCGCGCGTGGAGGGACGTCGAGGTGATCTCGCACCATGCCTTCGGTGCGGAAGGTCGGTTCGCGTCGGTTGCGCAGGCGTACTGGGGAGTCGACGTGGACTTTCCGTTGCTGGCGATGGACTGAGGCGGTGGGCGAGAGGTACCCGAGCAAAGCCGAATCCTCGTCTGGGGAGCCCCGAGCACCTCGACTCGGTTACTGTTGTCGGCCCATAGCGGTGGAACGAGATGGAAACGAATCCAGTCCCCATCAGCCTTCCGATCGACGAAGCGATTCGCTTGGCGTGTGAGTTCGTCGGTCGCCCACGAGAGCAGGTGTTCAGTGCGCGATTCCGCTCCGCTGTCTACATGTCGAGTGCGGCAGCTGCCACGGATCCACACTGGCTCGTCGAAATCGCGGTCGAGGAGAGTGTGTATCGTCGTGGCGATGAGGCCGGCTACGTGATGGCCTCTCAGGTGGACGGTAGTGTGGCTGTCTTCGAAGACGGTAGCGTCGGGTGGCTTCACGAAGAGGTCGAGGCTCCGGAGCTTCGAAAACACATTGGCGCCAAATTACGTTGGCCTGCCGATCATCCTCGACGGGGATTCTTCCAGGTTGGGGATCGCTCGTATCCGGCGGAAGCGAACGAGGACGTGACTCTCGGGCAGGAGGTCGTGGTAATCGCGGAACGCGACGGTGGTGTCGTGGTCGTCGGGCCGGCTGGAGACTAGGAATGGCTCCGTCGACGGAGCGGACGATCCGGTGGTGGGGCCGTACGCGTGGTCTCCTGATCCTGGCGCTCCTCGGCAGCTGTTCGTGGCATCAGGTGCAAGTCGTCGACCAGGCCGGGACACCGATCGAGGATGCAAACGTCTGGCTCACAGCTCCTGGCTACTGGAGTGCTTCGATTCCAACAGGAGCTGACGGTAGGTGCCGGTTGACCTGGCCTCTCTGGCGGGACCCGACGCAGGTCGTCCTCGGCCGCGACGGGATGGAGGAAGAGGCCGTCGCGGTTTGGCAAGGGTGGCCCTCGACGATCGAGCTTCCGCGGTACTCCCGCGGTTCGCGTCTGCCTTGGATGCTGACGGTCAAGGTCGGGCAGCCCATTTCGAAGTTCGAGAGTATCGTGCGGGCGCTCCGAGGAAGCTTGGTGCGAGACGTGGCTCCAGAACCGAACATTTCGGACCTCGAAGCCCGCCTTGCCTTGTCGAGGGCATCGTCTCTATGGAAGTGCGAGGTGTTCTCGCTCGTGATCTGGCTTTGGGTGAATGACCGCGGGCTGATCGTGGACTGGTTCAGCAACGCTTCGCCAACGATGTGGCGGAAGTCGCACTCCTCGTCATGACCAGTGGACACCGTTCCAGCGACGAGCGACGCGGCACAGAGTACGACGTTGCCAGGATCCGATTCCGTCTTTGGAGCGGCATCGGGAGCTACGTGGCGTTCGCCCTGGGCGGTGCGGTTGCGTGGAGTGCTGTCGGTGGCACGGCGGCCGAGTTGTATGGATGGTGGATTTCGCCCGGTCTCCTGACTGTGCCTATCGGGTGCGTCTTCGGTGCGAATTGGTTGCAGATACGGGCGAGAAGTGGGAACACGTTCTCGGTCGTGCTGCTCGGCATGCTGCGCGGCGTGGTCGTGTATACCCTCGCGGTGGTTCTCGCCGCCTTCCTCGTCGGCGGTGTCGGGTTCTGGGAAACTGGCAACCTTCTCGTGACGAACGCCGTGGGAATGTCGATCGTTGAGGGCGTGATCGTGTGGGTGTGGCTGGGGTGCAGACCGCTACCCTCTCGGTGACGCTGTGTTCGTCGCGTGGCTGGACCAGCGGGCACTTTTGGACTCGCACCGGCGCTCTCGGCCCCGGGGCTCGCGACGTTGAGTAGCACGGTATCGCTCGACGTCGTGGACGGACGCGGCGGGGCGATGGCTGCGCTACTGTTCGAGTTCGGCCCGACTCAGGTGGGACCGTGGCAAGAGCCGCATCGAGCTGTCCACAGTGGGAAAGTCGTTTGGCTTATCGACCCCGTGCCGGCGCGCTACTCCCGGGACCGGTTCGTGACTCCGGCAGGACCCTCTGAGCACGCTTGGCCGAGTGCGGCCGAGCTTCCGGGTGCCACCCCGCGAACACTCAGAACACCTTTCGACAACACTGGTTGTGCTCGGTCGCGGAAACGGCCAGCTCTGATTGGTCCTCACGCCTCGGAAAGGTTGGACAACCATAGTCTATATGATATAGAGTAGAGGGGTCTTGAGAGATTCCATGAGTTCGAAGCGGTTCTCCCGACTTGGCCCGGGTTCCTGCTGCTCGCCTCCGCGGAGTTCAGTCTGAGATGCGGGCGCGTGTCGTGCGGAGCTGGAGTGGGGTCGCGGCTGTCGGCAAACATGTCGACTATGTGACGCACCTCGAGCGTGACGTCGTTCCAAGCTTGCAGCGACTCCAAGGGTTCTGCGGCATGCGCGTCTTGCGGCAGATGGTGGATGGACGCCACCACTTTCGCGTGCTGACTCTCTGGGAGTCGCTCGACTCGATCCGGGCCTTCGCCGGCGATGCGATCGAGCGGGCCGTCGTTCCCGAAGCGGCTCGCGCCGCTTTGTCGTCGTTCGACCGCAGGGTCGAGCACTTCGACATTGTCATGTGCGCGGAACCCATCCGTGGAGAGTCTCAGCGCGAATTGCTCGATTGGGCCAGCAACGCAGCATGTGATTACTTGGGTGCCATCGATCTGAGCCCCATCTTTCCCAGCCAGTCTGCTCTCGATGGCTTGCGGGCGTTTGAAGAGGCTGTTCCCGAGGCGTCCGAGGATCCTCTGGCCGTTCTGAACCTGCTCGATACCGTCGGGTCTCCGGCGACCGTGGCTTGTACCGGGGGCCGCTACTTCGGATTCGTCGTGGGTGGGGCGCTTCCGGTGACGGTGGCAGCGAGCTGGCTGGCGACCGCCTGGGATCAAAACGCGGCCTTCGAAGTCCTCTCCCCTGTCGTGACACGCTTGGAGCGAGTTTGCGAGGGTTGGTTGATCGACCTCTTGGGCCTTCCCTCAGGATCCGCCGTGGGGTTCGTATCGGGAACTTCCGAGGCGAACATCGCCGCGCTTGCCGCTGCGCGCAACCACATCCTGAAGCGGGCCGGTTGGAGCGTCGCGACGCAGGGTCTGCGAGGCTCCCCGGCCCTGCGCGTCGTGGTTGGCAAGGAGGCTCACGCCGCCGTCGGCAGTGCTCTACGTATCGTCGGCATCGGCGAAGAAGCCTGCGAACGAGTCGCGACGGACGATCAAGGTCGTATGGATCCCGAGGCTCTACCAAGACTCGATGACCGCACGATCGTGATTCTCCAGGCAGGCCATGTGGACAGCGGCGCGTTCGATCCCCTGCGCGTCGTCTGCGAACGCGCGCGTGAGGCTGGCGCCTGGGTGCACGTCGAGGGGGCCTTCGGACTCTGGGCGGCGTGTTCGCCACGGCACCGTGATCTCGTCGATGGTCATGACCGCGCGGATTCGTGGGCGGTCGATGCCCACAAATACCTCAACGTTCCCTACGACAGTGGATTCGTCATCTGTCGCGACCGCGCGGCGCTGCTCTCGGCCTTCCGTGCCGACGCTCCGTACTTGCACTTGTCGCCATCACGAGATGGTTCTGCCCTGACACCGACGATGTCCCGGCGAGCGCGAGTCGTGGAAGTGTGGGCGGCGATCAAGTCTCTTGGCCGCAGTGGTGTCGCAGACCTGGTCGACAGGACCTGTCTCCTCGCGCGGCACATCGCTGCCGGCCTCCGAGCTGCGGGGTTTGACGTGTTGAACGACGTCGTCCTGAACCAGGTGCTGATCGGGACGGACAGCAATGAGCGGACCGCGCGTGTTGCTCGGTATCTACAAAGCGAGGGCACCTGCTGGTGCTCGACAACCGCCTGGCGCGGGCGCACGGCGATTCGAATCAGCGTGATATCGTGGGCGACGAGTCGAGAGGACGCCGATCGCACGATCCAGGCGTTCGTCGCCGCGGCAAGCGCGACGCGATGTGGGCCACATCATGAAGGGTGACATGAAGGCGAGGGTCCAGAGGGCGGCTCCGGACTCGACCCGGGACGTGTGCGAGGCAAGGCTACTTTGCCGGCGCTTCGAGCAAGCCCCACTCGACGCGCTCCTCCAGAACCAGGTCGGCGTTTTCGGATTCGACCAGGGCCGCCAACTTCGCCTCGTCGTAGCTTGCGCCCCATCTCCCGACGAAGCGCACGCGGGCGAACAGTTGCGAGTAGAATGGCAGCAGCGCGAACGTGAACGAGTCGCCGATGCATACGACGCGTAGACCGTCGCTCCGGGCACGGTTCACGGACACGAGGTCACCGGTAGCCTCGTCTCGCGAGTGCGCGACGGCGTCCGCGCTCCAGGTCGGATGCGAGATCGAATGGGCGACTTCCGCGTGGTAGCCGGGAAGGCCCAGGCCCTGAGCAAGGCTCATGCGCTCCGTCGCCGGAGTTGATTTGCAGTCGAAGCTACGGAGTGACAACAGCGGAGTACGGGAAGACCATCGGCGGAGGTAGGCCGCGATCCCGATGGCAGCCACGCAGCCGCCGGCCGCGTTCCAGTGGTGATCTGTGCGCCAGTACAGCTCGCGCCAGTCCTTGGCGTTCTGCAGCACGGGTCGGAGGTCGAGCACTCCGATGCCCGGGTGCTCGGCGTCGACTCGGGTGATCAGTTCATCGAGTGCAAGGGGCCCCGTGCGTCGTCGGGCACGAGAGGGCAGGTGCTCGGGATAGATCCCGGCCTTGACGGGGGCCACCACGAACAGGTACCTCACGCCCTGGTTCGCGAGCAAATCGGTTCGCCTCCGAAGGGAGTCTACCCACCAGTCGAGTTGCTCCTTTCGGATACTCGCCTTGCCGAGATAGTCGCGCATCGAGTAGCCGTAGTAGAGCCATTTTCGACTGCCGACGTAGACCGTCATGTCGCCGGCCCTCAGTACCGTTTTCGCAAGGACGCGTGCTTCTAGGAGGCTGTGGGTGCGAATGAGCGAGTCACGAAGGCCGAGGTTGTCACGGTGATACCTTTCGAAGTCGCGGCGAAACGACTGCAGCGATGAGGCGTCGAGAATGGATGGCATCGTCGCGAGGTAGCGGTTCTCGCTGACTGGCTCCGAGGGATCGATGTCGAAGACGACTTGATCGAAGAGTACCGATCCCAACGCGGCGCCGAAGACTGCAAGGGTCGCCCATGACTCGAATGGTCGCCTGGTCATGTCAGAAACGGAAGTAGATGAATGGTTGATGGGTCGTCGCGGCTAGGCGCATCCAGCACGCGAAGAGGATCAAGGCGAGTCCGAACACCGACAGGAGCTCCCATGCCAATCGTCGACTCTTGCTCGTCCGGGAGCTGCTTGCGCGCAGTCGCGCCAAGCGAGGTGCAATGGGCGTGGCGAGCAGGGCGCCGAGGAACAACGCGAGACCGGTATCCGCTTCGAAAAACGTGCCTACGGACGGGCCGCTTGCGTACGTGAAGAGTGTCTCGAAGTAGGAGAGGCCGTGGCCCACGGAAGCGCATCGAAAGAAGACCCAGGAGACCAGCACGATGAACAGAAGGTACATGTGACGAAGCGGTCGCCACAGGTCGTTCAGAAGGCTGCCCAGAGTCGTCCTTTCCGCGAACAGCACGGCGCCGTGCAACAAGCCCCAGAGCACGAAGTGCCACTCCGCTCCGTGCCAGAGGCCACAAACCAGGAATACCGTGAACAGGTTCGCAAGCGTTCGGATGCGTGAGCGCCGGTTGCCGCCAAGGGGGAGGTACAAGTAGTCGCGGAACCAGGTAGACAGCGAGATGTGCCACCTCCGCCAGAACTCGCGGAGGGACGTCGACGCGTAGGGGTGTCTGAAGTTCTCGGCGAACGAGAAGCCGAGCATCCTTCCGAGCCCGATGGCCATGTCGGAGTAGCCCGAGAAGTCGTAGTAGATCTGGAGCGCGTAGCAGATCAGTCCGACCCATGCCCCGTCCGTGCCGACGACTCCCGATGCCAACGCGTCTTCGGCGAACGTGACGTCCGCGGTGCGGGCGAGCGCGTCGGCTATCAGTACCTTCTTTCCGAGGCCGTAGGTGAAGCGCTGCACACCCGATGCGAACGAGTTCACGCGCACGAATCGATTCTCGAGGGAGCGCGCGAGTTCTCGGTATCGAACGATCGGGCCAGCGACGAGCTGTGGGAACATGGTCACGTAGCACGCGAAGTCGATGAATGAGCGTGTCGGCGCGACGCGACCCCGAAACACGTCGATCGTGTAGCTCATCGACTGAAACGTGTAGAAGCTGATTCCCAGAGGGAGCGCGAAGTCGAGACTCGGACCGAGCGATGAAGATCGAACGCCGATGGCGGTCATCGCAGCGCGGATGGCATCCGTGGCGAAGTCCAGGTACTTGAATACGCCAAGGACCAGCAAGTTGCTGCAGATGGAGACGGCGAGTATCCACCGTTGGCGAGGTAGGGGGCGGGATCCCGGAGTCCGAGTCCCTAGAAGGCGTGCACACGAGTAGTCGAGTACGACCGAAGCGAGCAGTACGAGCGTGAAAAGGGATTCGGTCCAAGTGTAGAACGTCAGGCTCGCCAGCAAGAGCGCTGCATTCGGCCATCGCATTCGCGTGCGGTGGGTTCCCGAAACGCGAGCGGCGCCAGGTGCGGCGAAGTACTGTGCGGCGAAGTACAACGCTAGCGCGAGGGGCAGGAAGACAAACAGAAACACCGTGGAGTGGAACAGCACGTTCGGTGCGAATTCGAGCGAGTCGCTAGCGCGCCGCGCGCGCGCGAGCGAGAACGGCAACGGCCATGGCCGTGCCGTAGACCTTGCCACTGTGTTCGTAGTCGACCCACGTTCCGTCGCACTCGAGCCTGCGCAGAAGCTCGTTGCGCAGGAGCCGCAGTCGGCCGGCACCCGCTTCCCCGCCCAGCGACTCGATGGCGTCTGCCGCGTGGAAGAACGAGTGCAGGAAGAAGTAGCTCGAGGTGTTTCCCGGCCCGATCCAGGCCGACGTCAGCTTGCGCGTGACGTGCAGCTTCTCGTGGTTCGACACGAACTCCTCGATCGCCAACTCCAATGCCTCAGGCTGCGCTCGATCGAAGGAAACCAGCGCTTGCAAACTGACCGCGGCGCGTCCCAAGGACTGTCTCGGCCGTTCGAAGCTTCGCGGCTCGGGCCACGTGTAGGTGAACGTGGCGTCGCCTTCGCGCATTGCGAGCATGCTGGCGAGCCCCTTTCGCAGCGGCTCCTGGGGTAGATCGAACCCGGCTTCGGAGGCTCGTGCGGCGGCCCAGAGCGCGATTGCCGTGTTGATACTGTGAGCTCGACCCTTGCTGGTCTTCGGCCAACCGCCGAAGCCTCCCCGCCACCCGTCGCCGAACCGGAAGTCGTAGCTCCACGCTCCGTTCTCGAGCTGTGTGCTGAACAAGAGGGCGATCGCCTTGGGAGCAGAGTCTCGCGCGTCCGGGTGTTCTCCCGCGATCGAGGCGAGGAACTCGAGGACGTAGGCTGCGCCCCAACAATCGGCGGTCGTAGGCGTCTTGCTCGCGCGGTCGATCCAGCCGCGAGTCCAGGCTGCGGCGCGGCGCACGGCCGCTGCGATGCGGTCGTCGAGTTTCGCGTCGAAGGTGCCGTGGCAGCGATCCAGGGCGCCACCGGCAAGAGCGGTGATCGCGGCATCGTACTTGGGGTTGGACGCGTGGGCGAATCGACCATCGCTTCGTTGTGCCGCCAGGAGAAACTCGATGGCGCCTCGCAAGATGGATGGTTCGTCGTCCTCAGAACGTGGAGACTCAGTCGATGCGAGCTCCGGCCGGAATCGGGTCGGCCGTGCTGCCGACATTCCTTCGATCGTCTCGTGCCAGAATGCACGGAGTTCGGCGCGCAAGCCCCACGGCGCCGCGTCGCCAGTGGACCTGCGAACGTCGAGCCACGATTCAAGTGCTTCGTCGTGACGTCCGAGCCTGGCGAGTGCGACACCGTCCCAGTAACGAACCGCGCTCGCGATGGCCCCCGCGGCATCCTCGATCGACTGGAACCACTCATGTGCCTGGGATGGGAGGCCCAAGCCGAGCAGGCTCACCCCGTATCGAACGAGGTCGGCGGGGTCGTCCATCGCATCGGCCGCTTTCAACTGTTTCCCCAGCTCGAGGACGAGAGCGTGTTGCCCCTCCAGGCTGGCGATACGGAACCTCTCGACGAGCGTTCGAGGACTGTGCTCGAGCGAAGTGCCGCGTCCGGCCTGCAGGAAGGAGACGAACAGTTGCCGACTCCAGGTTCCGATCGAGGCCAGCATGGCGACTCTCTCGCCGCGATGGGTGCTGATGACTAGAGCGGGAGAGCGAGCTTCTAGGAGGTCCGTGCCCAACGGGCGCAGGGGATCGTCTGGCTGGGCGACCTGTCGCAGGTGAGATCCCGGGCTCGTCGACACGCGCAGCAACACGAAGTGATCGAGGAGCAGCGAGCGGATCTCAGGCTCGAGCAGCGCGGTTTCCACGAGCAAGCACTCGTGTCCGGTGATCAAGCGTTGGCCAGCATCCGCGACGACGAAAGTCATGACGAGCTTTTCGTCGCGGCGCGCATCCCGCAGCGCACTTTCCACCGACGTGTGCCAGGGCGCGCATTCGCGCAGTTTCTTCGTCAGCTGGAGCGAGTAACCGAGAGTCGCGAGTCCGTTCTCGGGATCCGGCGGTACTTCGAGCCTCGGTTCTTGGGCGTGGGCGAACGTTCCGGGCGTGACGAGCAGGAGAGCAAGGATCGACGTTGTGATTCTCATGCCTGACATCCGGGTCGATCGGGAAGGTCGCGTCAGCTCGATCTGACGTTCATATGCGTTCCAGATCCTCGGGCTCGATCGTGTAATCGTGGTCGACGTGTCCGGTGTTGCGAACGGTGACCGGTTCGAAGAGGAGGACATGCGCGAGTCCGTGCGCGATTGGTCGGTGCTCCACGCCCCTGGGGACGACGAAGAACTCGCCCGGACCGAGCGCGATGGTCTGGTCTCGGAGTTGGATGTCGACGCGGCCCACGAGCACGAGGAACATCTCGTCTTCGTGCTCGTGGGAGTGCCAGACGTACTCGCCCTCGAACTTGACAACCTTGACGAACTGGCCGTTGAGTTCCCCAACTACCTTGGGCACCCACGTTTCGGAGAAGTCGCTCAGCTTCTGCTTTAGGTTCACGGCTTGCATCAGTTGCTCCTTGTGCCTGTAGTCTACAGAGTGTAGAGTTTGGGTCAATGGCCCAAATCACCCGTTCGATTCTTCGCCAGGAGGTGCGGACCGCCGTCCTCGATCGTCTGATCACCGGGAAGCTGCCACCCGGTGAGAGGATCAATGAGACTTGGCTCGCACGGGAACTCGGTGTGAGTCCGACTCCGGTGCGCGAGGCGCTGCTGACGCTCGATGGCAGTCGCTTTCTCCACTCGATGGCAGGCAAGGGATTCGTCGTGGCACCGCTAGACGTCCAGGAGATGAAGGACATCTTCTCGGTCAATGCCGCTTTGGATGCGATGGCGCTCCGCTTGTCGGGCCCATTCGACGATGCGCGGATCCAGCGGCTGCGCGCGATCAACGATGACTTCCGATCCAAGAGTACCGCGAAAGGGGCGGATCAGGCCGACGTGCGATTCCATGCGGAGTTGGTCTCTACTTGTCCCAACCGCCACCTGTTGGAGTTGATTCGCACCGGACGGCAGGCCGGCCAGAGATACGAGTACGCGTTCCTCGATAAGGTGATGGAGAAGGAGGCGTCCGCCGATCAGCACGAACAGATCATCGGCGCGTTGGCACTCGGGGACATGGACGAGGCCGTTGAGGCTCTGCATGCCAATTGGAAACGAACGATGGACGTCTTGGCCGAGTGTCTTTCGTCCTGATCGGCGGTCGACGGTGTCGCCGTGGCACGCGAGCATGCACGCGCGCCGATCGCTGAGCCCGTGCTTGCGCACGACACCTTGACTCATCAGGCTCCAAAGAAGCGAGGGTTTGCTCTTCGTAGACTCTCGCCTCGCTGCGACCGGTCGCCGGCGCTGTTAGGTCACGACGATGGATCCACTTGTCGTTCCGCCGGAGGAGACCGCGAACAACCTGGAGCCGTTGAGCGTCAGCGTCGATGCGGAAGCGAGGTATCCAGCCGGCGCTGGCAGGTTGTTGAAAGTTACCTTGCCGAACTTGTCGGTGTAGCCGAACGCGACGATCGTGCTGGTGCCGGCGACGGTCACGACGACCCTCGCTCCTTTGACGGCTACGCCGCCGCCATCGACGATCGTCAGACTCAGCTTACCGGTCGCGACGGGCGTCGATTCCGCGGCAGGGGCGCTCGCGCTGAACGTCAAGAGGCTGATCAAGAACAGCGCGACGGCTCCAAACGACAGGCGTCGGATTGAATCAAGCATGGCAAGTTCCTTGTGTGGTTGTTGAGGGATCTACCGACCCGGTAGGGGGCGATAGGGCAGATGCCCGAGATCTGCATGAAGGATCCACTCAATCGCAGGTCCGTCCCAAGAAATGGTCGGCTTGCCGTCGAGCCTCGAAGTGCTGCTGATCCAGACCGGCCACGATCGCCGTACCAGGCAAGATCGCGAGGGTCGCTGCGGTCTCGCCACCGTGCCCCCCGGCGCTGTGTGACGGTAGTCACCCTTTTCTTGAGACGGATCTACGCCTTCGTGGATCCTAAAGGTCATGCGCTCTTGTCCGACGATCGAGCATCTCATGACGCACCAAGCCTGGCTGCGGGGACTCGTTGTCGAGCTCGTTGGGGAGTCGGATGCAGACGATGTCGTGCAGCAGACATACATGGCGGCGCTGTCCTCGCCGCCCCGCGATCGGCGCGCAGCTCGCGGTTGGCTGGCGCGAGTCGCTAGGAACTTCGTGCGTCGGCGGCATCGAGCCGTTGTCGCGAGTGAACATCGCGAGCGTCGGGCCGCTCGGCCTGAATCGCTTCCGGCCACCTACGACATCGTCGCCGACCTTGCCATGCAGCGGCACGTGTCGGCGTGTGTCTTGGCGCTCGACGAACCGTACCGCTCGACCCTGTTGTGGCGCTTCTACGAGCAGCTGTCCATCGGCGAAATCGCCGCCCGTTCGGGCGACAAGTCGTCGACCGTGCGCTCACGGCTGCAGCGTGGCCTGGAGATCCTGCGCGGACGGTTGCATCGCGACTACGGATCCGATTGGAGGGTGCTTGTTGCGGTGCCACTGTTGCGTCCTACAGCCGTCTTGCAGCCTTCGGTCGCGATCACGTTTCTGTCCATTGGTGCAAAGGCCCTATTGATGACGAAGCCGGGCAAACTAGCGGTTGGCTTGTGTGTGCTGATCGCGACGTGCTGGGCGATCCTGCCGTGGATGGCGAACGAGCCATCCACGCCGGCGCTGCAAACAACGGTTGGGGAGCCATCGATTGCCGGGCGGGTTTCAGAGATGGGCCGCGGCAAGGTGTTTCACGGCGTCCCCGACCGCCACTTGATCGTCGACTCTGTGGCACAGCCGAATCCGAGTTCAACCGTCGAGCCGGTCGCCGGCTTCGTCGTCGATGACAGTGGCCGTCCGGTCGCAGACATCGAAGTGGCTCTGTTGCCAATGGACGGCAGCGGCGTGCCATTCCTGAGTGCTGCGGTCAGTGATGCGGATGGCAGGTTCACTCTGCCGAGCCGACCCGGCGAGTTCGAGTTGCGGCCTGCTCCCAGCCACGCGGCGCTGCGTTCAGCCCGCTTGCCGCTGCGCGGCGACCGCTCCGTCGCGCTGCTTGTAGTCGCGCCGGCGGTACGCCTACACGGGCGCGTCGCCGACCAATTCGGGCTCGCGCTGCCGGGCGTGCGCATCGACGTCGGCTCGTTCGACCTTCCGGACTTTCCGCTGTCCCTCGAATCGACAGCGCTCGTTCGCTATCCCACTGTCGAAACCGATACCGAAGGACGCTTCGAACTGAGCGCGATCCCCCGATCGACGCTGGTCGACCTCCGCTTTGCGAAGCACGGCTACCGAATCCGGCACGTTCCGGGGCGGACCTACTCCGACGCGGCGATGTACGTGGAGCTGATGCGCGCCGAACAGGACGCCCTCACCCTTCAGGTGCTGGACCATCGCAACCGCTTGGTCGAAGGGGCCGAGGTGCACTTTGGCAGTGGCGTCGGCCGCACCGACAGTCGAGGCGAGTGCTCCGTTGCGTGGCCGACCAAAGCCGGACGACTAACCGTAGTCAAGCACGGGCTGCAGCCCTGGCGAGTCGATCGTTACGAACGCTCGAAGTGGCAGCGCTCCGGTTCGCCGCTGCCGCTGCTCGTCCGCCTGGGCGGCGCCGCGCTCGAGATTCGTGGCCGCGTGCTCGACCCCGAAGGTGAACCGTGCAGCGACTGGGCCGTGACCCTTCTCGACAGCAGTGCAACGAGTCCCGGTAAGGCGGCCGAGAGTGTCGCGGCGTCCGGCGCCCCGACCCCGCAGGACATGCTGTTCGGAACGACGTCCGACGACGGGTCGTTCGTCGTCGGTGGCCTCGCGAACCGTGCGTACCGCGTGCGCGTTTACGATCGTGAGTCGTTGGTCTGCGTGACATCGCCACCGATCACGGCCGGAGGACCTGGCGTTGAACTGCGCGTGCCAGCCAACGCGCTGCGCGAGAGGCTCGTCGGAACGCTCGTCGATTCGCGAAATCGGCCGTTGTCGGCCATCAGCGTGGCGTTTCAGCAGGTGCTGACGATGATCGGTGGCCAAGGCAAGCTCGACGGCAACGCTTTCGACCAGACCGATGCCGAGGGCCGTTTCGAGCTGCGAGACGTTCCGCGACAGCCGGCGTACTTGTTCGTCATGGGGCCGAACGTTCCGCCGCGGGAGATCGACATCAGCGACCGTGCCGATGAAGACGACCTGCGTATCGTCATTCCGATGAGCTGCCGAGCGCAGCTGCTGCCGCCGATCGTTGCGAGTGAGGCGGAAGCGGTTGGATTCGTCGACGCCGAAGGCAGAAGCATCGACATGACTATCGAGTCGCGTGACACGGTGCGCACGGTGTCGCGATGGCAGCTCAAACGTGGCAAGTCGCCTGTCCTGCAGATCCCCGACACCGCTGTCGCGCTGCGCTACTTCAAGAACGCCGAGCTCGTCCGCGAACAGGCCGTAGCTCTTGTCCCCGGCCAGATGAACTCGATCCAGCTCTGAGCTTCGAATGACATCGAAGACGATTGCAAGATGTGTGACAGTGTCTCTTGTCGCGGCAGCGCCGCTCACAGCGCAAACGGATGCTGCTAGATCAGAGAGGATGCAGGAGCAGCTACGTCAGCTGAGAGCCGAGAAGCGCGCGAAGCCCGTCTTCGCGATTCGCCCCTGGACCTTCGATTTCGACGAGGCGCAGCGGCTTGCGCACCGATCGGGAAAGCCGATCTTCGCCTACTTCACGCGATCGTATTCCCCTTGACCCGGGTGTGACGTATTCGAAAGCCGTGCGCTTTCTGATCCGGCGTTTGGGAGGATTGCTGGTCGTGCGGTGCTCTATGTACACAACTCGAGCCGGGTCCAGGGCGAGTCGCATGCCGATCTTTCCAGCGAAATCGGGGTTGCCAGTTTCCCGTCCGTGCGGCTGCTCGACGATCACGGCAGAGTCGCGGCCGAACTGGACTACCTCGACTTGATGGAGTCGGGCCGTGGGTTGGCCGATCACGTTGACCACTTGGTCGCAGCGATTGCCAAGCATGCCGACCTCTTGGCGCAGAGGCGTGAGTTGGATCGCGAACTCCTCATCGCCGAGCTAGCGATCGGCAAGGTTGGCCTCGCCGATGCGCGGCGGATGGTCGCTGCGCACGAGACAGACGCCTCCCACGAGCAGCGCGATAAAATGATGGCGCTCCTAGTGGATCTCGAGGTCCGTGATCTGACGAGCCGCAATCGCGAGCTTGGTGGCGAGGCCTTGCGTGCGCGTCTTGCAGCGATGGCCAAGGCCGAGCGTCTGCCGAGCGACAGATTGGCGCGGAGGTTTTGGCATCACGTGTTGCGGCATGCGGTCGAGTCCGCGGACTCCGATCTCTACCAAAAAGGTGTCGGCGACCTGCGCCGGCGGTTCGCCGAGACGCCTGGGTACGGGAAGACTCTGGAGCACTACGAGTCGCAACTCGAACAGTTGCGCAGGAGGCAAGCAGACAAAGAGCAGGGCCGCCTTCGGCGCTGAGTTGTTCGTGTCGGTTACGGAGCGCTTCGCTGACGGCGATACTCAGGTGCACCGCACGGCCCGTCTAGACGCCCTCGATCGCCACGCCGGTAGACGTTGCGAACAACCCGTTCTCAGCCCCGGCGTTCACCACCACCGCCTGGCCGAGCACACCCGTTCCCGCGAATTCCACCGGCCAACAGAGCTGGATCTCGAAGAGGAACGGCGGGGACGGCGCGCCGGCGGGGGCCGTCACGAAGATCGTCGAGGTCGGCGAGAGCGACGAGGCGATGCCGGGGAAAACACTGACGGGAGGTGTGCCCACCGGGAACAGCTCGAGCCACAGGGCGGCGGGGCTACCGCTGAAGTCCCGTTCGGGAGTCACGGCGCGGAAGGTGACGAGGTCTCCCCCGGTCGCGGGGATCGTCGGCGTGTCCGCGAGGAATCCTGCCGTCGCGATCCCCGACGCGGGGTCGCACGGGACGTTCGGCGTGTCGACTCGAACCAAGAGATCGAGATCCTCGCCGGTTCCCGCAAACGCATTGGGAGTCACGAGCTCCTGAATGCGGTTGAGGATGCGCTGCTGCACGCGCTCGTCGCAGTCGATGCTCGTGTGGGTGAGGGTCGTATCGTCGAAGAGGACCTCGGCGTTGATGTTCCGATCGGCTCCGATGACCTGCGTCGAACCCATGGGCTCCAAGAAGCTGGTGCTGATCTGGTGATAGGAGAGCACCTTCGAGATGGCGGAGGGCGCGGTTGGCGTGGACATACCGAACGGGTTCGACTGCGACACGAAGTCCAACGCGACGCACAGCGCCGGAGAGATGCCCGCGGGGGCGAGCGAGTTCTGGGTCAGGAGGAAGGTGCCTTCCGCACCGAAGCTGTGTCCCACGAGCACGACTTGCGCGTTGGCCCCTCCGTTGGCCTGGACGAAGTTGAATGCGCCGTTGAGGTCGCTGAACGCGAAGACTTGGGACGCGAAGCCCGGCTGGGATCCGAAGGCCGTCTGGAGCTTGGCGTTCAAGATCGAGAGGCCTGGGTTCGGGCCGGGGTTGAAGCCGGTCATCAAGACCACGACGAGATTCGGCGCGGGGCCGCCTCCCTGCTGGGCTCTCAACGGAGCGTGAAGAGAGAGCAAAGAGAGAACGGTGCAGAGGAGGAGGAGCGAGGGGCGCAGCGACTTCATCGAGGACATGAGAGAAACTCCTGGCGAGTCGAACCCGATGACGACACGGGTTCAGGGGTTACACGGTCGGGTCGGGATGGAAGCGATGCCGCGCGCCCCTTCGGGGACCGCGGCTCAGGACCCGTTCGCGCTTAGGGTCCTGTCGTGCATCTCTCAAGACTCGGAGTTCCATAGTGGCGCCGTTCGGGTGCATGCCGGGCGTGTCGACAAGACGTGGAACGCGAATGCTCGAGCACCAGCTGCTACCCTGCCGGCCATGGTCACGATCGACGCCACCTACGAAGGGGATCTCTTGTGCCACGCCGTGCACGGCCCTTCGTCTTCCACTCTCGGAACGGACGTCTCCGAGGAACACGGAGGGCTCGGTCGCCGGTTCTCTCCCAGCGACCTGGTCGCCACCGGGCTCGCCACCTGCATTCTCAGCACGATCGGGATCGTCGCACAGCGGCGTGGCATCGATTTGCAGAGCGCTCGCGCGCACGTAGAGAAGCACATGAGCGCGTCGCCAGCGCGCATCGGCCGCCTACCCGTCGAGCTCACCCTCGCCGGCACCTTCTCGGACGTCGAGCGCAAGGTGCTCGAGAACGCCGCACACGCGTGCCCTGTGCACAAGAGCTTGCATCCCGATATCGACGCCCCGATCCACATCACCTGGCGGTGACCTCATGAGATCGGAGCTTCCTCGTCTAGCAGGTCTCGCACCATGCGCACGATGCGCGATTGCGGCGCGAACCAAACTCGCGGCGACTCGGCTTCGATGATCATGCCCAGCCGCTCGTACAGCTGGCGGGCACCCGTGTTGGTCGACGCGACGTCGAGAGTGAGGCGTGTGCACCCGCGTCGTCGCGCCTCGGTCCGCGCGTGCTCCATCAGCTGTGTCCCGATTCCCGCTCCCCTCTGCGCTGGATCCACCGCGATGGCCAACACGTAGAAGTCGCCTTCTCGCATCCTGTCCATGAACCGCACGAGTGGGAACGTCAGGAGCATCACGGCCGCCAACCGCACGACGCGCCAGCCCGCGGCCTTGAAGATCGGTGCGCTCGACGCCTGTGCGTGCTGGTCGTGAGTGAAGGCCGAAAGCATGCCGACGGTCTCGCCCTCCCGCTCGGCGAAGAGGACGTGCTCGTAGGACAGGTCGTGACCCGTCTCGCAGAAGGCTCGCGCGAGCACGCGCTCCACGTCCCCGCCGATCATGAATCGGAAGAACCCCTCGGCGGCGACGTCGAGATACCGGGCGAATGCACGTCCGTCGTCGAGATCGGGTCGGGCGGCGCGGAGCTTGATCATGGGGCCAGGCGAGGAGGATAGGCGATTCGAGCGTGGGAGGCGCTCGTGAGGGATAGCAAGTGAGGGCGGGGTCCTAGGAACCCGCCCCATGGTCAGCTTCCATCGCTTCTCCATCGTCGCGCTCACCGCGATCGGTATCGCCCTCGCGGGCTACGCGGGCGGGCCGGATGCGGCGGGCGTCGCGCGCGACTTCACCGTTCGAATCACGGTTGGCGACGAAGTCTCGGGTGACTCTACACCTACCCGATGGTCGTCGACGGCCGAGGCATCGCCGCGGCGTTCGGCGTGAAGGGCATGCCTCGCTTCCTCGTGGTCGGCCCCGACGGCGTCGTCGTGCACGAACACCGCGGGCAGCTGACCGATCAGGCCCGTGACGAATTTGCGGCTGCTGCCGAAGTGGCCAGGCCGGGCGGCTGAGTTCGCGCCGGCCCCTTCGCCCACACGCTGCGCATGCTGGGCGGATTGGTCGCGATCTCATTCCTGCTCCGCGGCGATCCACTCTTGTTCGATTGATGCCACGTCCTTCGCGAGTCTGAGGCTCAAGCTTCTCGTGTCCGTTACGGGGCGTGACAGATCGACCGCGTTAGTACAAACTCGGCCCTGCGAAGTCTCGTGTACCGGAGAGTCAATTTGAGTGCCCGCTTGGCTTGGCAGCTGACGCTGCTATTCGTTCTCGGATCCTCCGTCGTCGGTCAAGAGCTGGAGCCGGGTCGACTCGCGCTGTATTTCCGCGCGCCGACTGGTGAAGGCAAGGCGCTGTGGCGGACGCTGACGAAGCTCGGCGACTTGGCTGGGGCGGAGTTCGAGAGGCTTCCGGCGTTCCAGCCCGAGCACATGAAGCCAGTGCCGAAGTCGAGCTTCGAGATCCGGTATCTCGAAGGCGACCTCGACGGGCAGCGGCTCGCGAGCGCACTCATCAAGGCCCTGCGCCAACCAGGCAAAGGCGGTCGTTTGGCGGCGTGGATGCGCCGGTGGCCTCCGACGTCGCGCTCGGTCCGAGATCTTCGGCTACCGCAGTTGACGCCGGGCAAGGTGCCGCTGGTGCTCGTGTTCGCGAAGAACGTGCCGCAGGTCGTCGAAGAGGACCGGTCCCAACGACTCGCCCCATTGCCGCTGTCCGAAATCTCGGTCGACCTGAGTGTCTCGCCGAGAACGGGCAAACGTCTCCTCAGCGGACTCAGAACGGAACCGCTTCTGAGCGGGATCGCCTTCGCGGAAGACGTGGAGTCACTCCATTCTCCGTTCAAGATCCCGATTCCGGAAGCGGCGATCGAGATCCGTTACTGTGCGACCGACATCGAGGGACAGCGAGCGGCCGAGACTCTGCTTGCGCGTTTACGCGGCGAATCGGGCGATCTCACGAAGCTGCGCAGCGTTCTCCAAGGGAGGATGCCTGTGATCCGGCCCGTTCCGAGTTGGCGAGCCCGAACCCGAAGCGATCGGCGGGGGCGCATCGAGGTCGTGTACTGCGCGACGCCAAAGATGCAGGTACCGAAGAATCAGCAGCGCGAGCCGGTCGAATTTCCCCTTGTTCGGACGAGCATCCAGACCGCTGCTCCACCGAAGCAGGGCCGACGCGTCCTCAGCGCACTCATCAACGCGACGCCTCTCGGAGACGCGCACTTCACCGGGCGACTCGATCGGGAACTCGACGCGTTTCGGCCCCGACCGGGCAAGGTCATCGAGATTCGATACCTCACCCGAGACGGGAAAGACGGCAAGCTGGCAGCTCAGTCGATGCTCGACCTGATTGTCGGGCGGAAAGGCGAGATCGCAGGGTTGTCGAACAACGTGCGGAGCTACGGCGCGCAGATCCGTGAAGTGGAAGACTGGGCGGGACTGCACGTGGTTCCGGGTCGCGTCCCACTGCTCGTCGTCGTTGCATTTGGAGTCAAGTAATGACGATCTCACGTCTTCGCCTACTCCCATTGACTCTCGTCTGCGCGCTGAGTGGACTCGCGGCCCAAGGGGTCGACGAGGCTACCATGCGCAAGCAGCTGCGCGATGCGCGCAAAGCCGCTGGATTCGACTCCGCCGATTCGTGCGGAGTCTTCATCGGAATCAACGACTTTGTGGATGCGAACGGGACGGTCAACGATCGCTTGATGCCGCTTCGCTTCGCCGTCGACGACGCGATCGATCTCGCATATGCGTTTTGTTTCGACCGTGACGTCGTCTCGGCCGACCGAACTCGGCTCCTGCTGTCCGGGGAACCCGCGAAGGAATCATCCAGGGACAAGCTCATCAAGCTCGTCGCTGCAGGGGCGGAGAGACAACGCGCGACGCAGATCGGGATCCGCGACTCGATCGAGCTGGCAAAATCGCGATCCAAGCAAGACGGCTTGCTGATCGTGAGCTTCGCGTCGCACGGCATCACGAATCGGGAGGGGCACTCGGTGCTGCTCGCGCGAGACAGCCGGATCGATAAGCCGGACACCTGCCTCGCCCTGGGCGGGCTGCTAGACTTCGTGAGCAACGCGAAGGCGAAGCGCAGGCTGGTGCTGGTCGACGCGTGTCGAGACCGCGTCGACAGGAATCGTGCCGGTGACGATCGCTACGCGAAGATGTACTCGGAGTTTCGCGAGGCACTCAAGAACGCGGTCGGCACGGTCGTCTTGGGCAGCACCGTCGTTGGTGGTGTCTCGTTCGAGGATGCCGAGTTGGGCAACGGCGTGTTTACGGAGTTCGTGCTCCGCGGTCTGAGCGGTGTCGCGGCTGCCGATCCGCGCGGCCTCGTCACCGTGGCGACTCTCGCGGACTACGTCGACGAACAGGTGCGGCAGTTCGTGCTAGAGAAACGGGCAGACTTCGTCGACTCCTGCACGGGGATCACGATCCACGCCGAAGACGTTCGTGTGACCGACCTGCCACTCGCCGTCAACCCCGCGGCTCTCGAAGCGGCGATCGCGCGCCGCGAAAAGGCCGCGAGCCGAGCTGACATCTTGCGCGACGCGCTCGACTTCGAGGTGATTACCGGAGGGCTGGCTCAAGAAGTGCATGACGCACTGACCGCAGCCAAAGGCGCGGATGCGGAGCGGCTTCACGAACGCATCGATCAGTTGGCCGTCGGCGGACGCGTTGGCCGCGAGGACTTCGTCGCGTGGTGGAGTAGCGACGCGGGGGCGGCGCACTATCTTCCGAATCGTTCGGTCGACGGCGGACTGCCCGGCGTGCTGCTTCCGGGAACGGTCGTTCTCGACAATGCCGATACGGACACGAACGACACGATCGGGCAAGCCAGCACGATCGATGTGCGGGCGACGTTCGCAGGGAGAGTCGGCGGATCAGACGATGCTGCGGACTACTACGTGTTCACCCCACCGGAGGACGGGGTCTTCGCGTTCACGGTCCAGAACCTGGAGACGGGCGGTCGGACGTCGAGCTTGCGCGGCGCGTGGCTCTTGGACGACATCGGACAGACCCTCGGGTCGATCCATCACGGCTTTCTTACGCCGGGCAATGGATCCACATCGCAACCGACTGTCGTCGCGAAGGGCAAACGCTATGTGATCGGCGTCACGCCGAACCCGGACCACAACGCCAGATAATCGGTCGCGTGCAACTGGACTCCGTTGCCGTCCAATGTCGTGGACGCGTTCGAGCCGAACGACGGCGCCACTGGAGACGCGCCCGAGCTGGATCTCGTCAAGGGAGCGACCGCCACCGTCGGCTTCCGTGATGACCAACTCGACGTCTACCGCGTCGTTGCTCCGGATCATGGCGTCCTCCCGCTCAACGTCTCGAATCTCCATGTGCACGCGACCACCACGCACGGTGCACTCAACCGGATCTCCGTTACGGACGCTCACAAGGTCGAGTTGACCAGTATCCATCAAGGGTTTCTCTCGCCGACACTGACGGGGGCTTCCCAACCGATCGCGGTCGCCAAGAGCGAGACGTACTTCGTCTTGATCACGCCGTTGCCTGGCTCGGCCAACGCTGCGCCCTACACGCTGGGAGCTCACTTCGATCCGATCGATTTGTCGAACGAGCCGAACCGGAACGATACGACGCAACAGGCGACGGCGATCAAAGTCGGGGACTCACGACGAGAACTGGTCGGGTTCGGCGACGACCCGTGTGACTACTACCGTCTCGAGCCTCGCGAAGACGCGACGCTGGTCGTCGCAGTCGCGAACTGCCTCGACCGTGGCGACGTCATGAACGGCACTCTCGCGTTCAAGGTCCTGAACAGCAAGCAAGCGGTAATCGAGACCATCCATCCCGGCTTGCTGGGGCCCGCTGCGCGGTCGACGACGAATCCGTTCCAAGTCGTCGCCGGCGAGACCTACTTCCTGTGTGTCGCGCGGAACCAGCCGACAGGTGCGGCGCCCTATTCCATCAGCGTGACGAAGCTCTAGCCGGCTACTTGTAGCACGGCAGCGTGTGGCCGCCGAGGACCGCACCGCGTTCGTTGAGAAGCTCGCGGATGGAGTCGGTCCAGGCCAGGGATCCGTCGTCCTTCCACGGCGTCGGATCCCTGCCGCCACGCAACTTGGCCACGTGGGTTCCGCGCTTGTCCCAGATCACAAACGAACCGCGCGGAATGATCGGGTTCACGCCTTTTGCCCGGATCTGTTCTTCGAGCTCGGTGGCGTCGAGTGGATCCGAACTCCCAAGGACGATCAGGCTCTCGGTCTTCTCGGGACCGGACAGCGTCCAGTGGATCTCATCACTGTCTTCTGGCCCCAGGCGCAGTGCGCCGCCGAGGTCCTCGAAGTCCCAAAGCCGACAGCTCCCATCGCCGTGCACTGCGAGAAGGTACTTCTTGCCGTCGCCGGTCCACCGCACGGAGAGCATGATGTTCTCGCCGACCTTCAGGGTGCGATCCAAATCGGCAATAGGCCGGAAGTCGTCGGAATCCGATTCTCGTTCGTACAGCACCTCGACGGTCGGGACGTGCGCGGAGCGCGCGGGTGAGATCATCTCCCATACCGACTTCGCGTCGACCACCAAACCGATGAGCGGTCCGATGATGCTCACGATCAGGACAAACCAGATCCACTTCCAGCGGGCGGGGGGCTGAGCTCTCGAATCGCTTGAAGTCTCGTCCGTCTGAGTCTCCTCTTCTGCCATGGTAGGGATCTTGCCAGCTCCATGATCCTCTGGCTACGGGGAAGCGGGGGACATGCATGCTATCCGGGCGCTGCGTTCGGAAAGGTCCGCCGGATCCTCCACGCACAGCGATGCGCTCTTGCAGGTCGCTGAGAAGAATCCGCTCACGGCTGCAGCCAGACGTCGACGTCGACGACGCCGCGTGGCTTCACCACGACGGACAACTGCTGCTCCTGGTAGTCCTTGGCCTTCACGGTCAGCAGGTGCCGGCCTGCCGGCATGGGCATCTTCCAGCCGAGCCATGTGCACGCGATCGCGGGGCCGTTGCTCCAGCCGCGGTCGAGCTTGCGGACGAAGTGGCCGCGCCAACCCCGCGGTTGTCCTTCGGCGCATGCCGTGTCGATCGTCAGGCCGGGGATGTTCGCGCCAGCTTCGACACCGTCCGCGTGGAACCGGAAGCGCACGTGTCCGACCGCTTGGACTTCGATTGGCACGACCGTTTCCCGGCCGCTGTGCAGCTGGACCATTCGCTCGACCGGGACGAACACGTTCTGCAGGTCGAGCCTGCGTCGGCGCGGAACATCGATGCGCAGTCGATGCGTGCCGGCGGTCGCGCAGTAGAGCTTGGGTGCACCGTTGCGTCGATCCGAGCGCTCGTGCGACGCGACGTCTTCGATCTCCTCCAGGCGGGAGACGCCGGGCTCGCCGAGCCGCACCTGCTCGAGCCTCGCCTCGATGTCTCCGACGGGTTGGTCGTCGCTACTGGTCGTGATCACACGGACAAGTGCATCGGACTTGCGGTCGACGAGTCGCAGCGTCGCGTCGACGACGTTGCGAGAACCGTCCACGTGCACGAGGCTTCCTCCGGTGGCGTCTCCGTGACGCGCTTGGACCCACAACCACGTGCCCGTGGACACCAGCAATTGGCGGATGCGTCCGCTGCCGGAGCCGTCGTCGTCCAGGCCGCGCGGTAGCGTCCCGACCGCCGCGAGGATACGCAGGGTCGCGTCGTGTTCGCTACCATAGATGCGGCAAGCTATGTCGAACGGGCCGAGTTCGCGGCCGGCGTAGTCCTTGAAGCGCATCCGCACCAGGTGTTTGCCGACGAGCACGATCTCTCATTCCGGAGCATCGGTCGTCACGATGCGATGCTGTCGTCGGTTGCGTTCGTCGCGAAGAACCAGCTTGTGGTCGCCTCGCGGCAGGGACGACGCGGCGAACCGACCGAGTTCGTCGGTCTCGGTCCTGTGATTGCCGACGCGAAGTCGGATGCCGGGCACGGGCTCGCGATTCTCGAAGACGATGCGGCCGCGCAGCATCGACGACGAGAACAGCTGCAGGTCGGCGAGCTGCATCGCGACGCGCAGCAGGTCCGCGGCGGTGAGATCGTAGACCTGCGCCAGTGCTCGGAGGTCGCCGTTGCGGCGCCAATCGAGGAACAGGCTGTCTGCGGTCGAACCCACACCCGTGACTGGCAGATGTGTGGGGGAGTGCGGCGTGGGAGCGCAGCCTTTCTTGCGTGTCCGATCAGGGATGGCGGGCTCGGGTCCAGGGTCATCAGGATCTCGTCGTTCGGTGGCCATCGCTACGGTCCTGCTTGCCGCCCGGCCCAGACCGCGCATCATTCCCGCATGCGCTCCATTACCCATGCCGTGGCCCGCGCTGCTGCGACCGCCGCCTTCGTCATCTCCGCGATCAGTGCTCAGTCTGCTCCACGCCCGATCACCCACGAAGACGTCTGGACATTGCGTCGGCTCGGCGCGCCGGCCATCGATCGACAGGGCCGATTCGCGATCCTGCCGGTCACCGAGCCGTCGTATGCCAAGGACGGCACCAAGACCGACCTCTGGTGGGTGCCGCTCGACGGCAGCAAGGCGGTCCGTCGTTTGACCAGCGCGTCGGCTTCGGAGTCGTCGCCGGCGATCAGCCCCGACGGGCGCCTCGTCGCCTTCACCACCAAGCGCGACGACGACAGCGCCAGCCAGATCTACCTGCTGCCGCTGGACGGGCCGGGCGAGGCGCGGCGACTCACCGAGATTCCGACCGGTGCCTCGGGTCCTGTTTGGAGTCCGGACGGGCGGGCGCTGGCCTTCACGAGCAAGCTGTATCCGAACGTCGACGCGACCGACGAGGCACAGAAGGCCGAAGCCGATCGACGCAAGAAGGACGAGGTCAAGGTCAGCGCCTACGACGCCTTCCCGATTCGAAACTGGGACCACTGGCGTGACGACCGCAAGACGCATCCGTTCGTGCTGACGCTGACCGCGGGCGGGGAACTGGACGGGGCGCCGCGCGCGTTGCTCGCTGGCGCCGACATCACGACGGGTGACGGCTACCGCGGCAGCGGCTCGCCGACCTGGACACCGGACGGCCGCGCGCTGATCTACGGCATCGTCACGAACGGCAACGAAGGCGCCCGCGCGACGACACCGACGCATCTGTACCGCGTGCCGGCAGCCGGGGGCGAAGCTCGTCGCATCACGCCGGACGGCGCGTCGTGGTCGATGCCGAAGTTCAGCGCGGACGGAAAGACGCTCTACGTGCGCCGCACGCTGGAGAGTGAGTACGTCTACAACCTGCCGCACTTGGTGAAGGCGGTCTGGAGCGACAGGGAGATGCTCGAGTTCCGCGCCGTGGCCGCCGACCTCGACCGCCCGGTGAACGCGGCGGCACCGATCGCCGGCACGAACGAAGTCGTCGCCGTCGTGACGGACGCCGCGCGCCATCAGATCGTCGTGCTGAGCGAGGATGGAGTCGCCCGCCCGACCGATGAGAACGGGCGCGGTACGCAATCCGGCTTCGTCGCCGCACAAACCGCGCCGATCGGCGTCTCGGTCTACGAGGACTCGGGCGGAGCCGCCGAGCTGGTCGCCACGGACCTGGCCTCGGGCCGGACGACGACTCTCACCGCGTTCAACGATGGCCGCCTCGACGGCGTGCATCTGCAACCGTTCGACGAGTTCTGGTTCGACTCCAGTAAGGGACGCAAGATCCACTGCTGGGTCGCATTGCCGCCCGGCATGCAAGAAGGCGAACGCTACCCGATGCTGATGTGGATGCACGGCGGCCCGCACTCGTCGTCCATGGACAAGGGCCACGTTCGCTGGGACATGCGCCTGCTCGCGGCCCCGGGATACATCGTCGTCGCACCCGACTACACCGGCTCGGTCGGCTACGGCGAGGCGTTCGCGCGCGCGATCCAGGGCGACCCGCTGGCGACTCCGTGTCAAGAGATCGTCGAAGCCGCAGACGCCGCCCTCGCTCGCTACCCCGCGGCCGATCCGAATCGTCTCGCAGCGCTCGGCGCCAGCTACGGCGGCCACATGGCGAACTGGATGCAGGCCAAGCACGGTGATCGCTTCCGTTGCTTGGTCGGCCATGCCGGCCTCGCGAGCCTCGAGGGCCAGTGGGGGACGAGCGATGCGATCCACCATCGCGAGCGCAACCTCGGAGGACCGCCGTGGGCAGGCAATGATACCTGGCAGACCCAGAGTCCGCACACCTACGCGGCGCGATTCGCGACGCCGATGCTGCTGACGATCGGTGAGAAGGACTACCGCGTGCCGCTCAACCAGACGCTGCACATGTGGTCGATGCTGCAACGCCAGAAGGTGCCGAGCCGGCTGCTCGTCTACCACGCGGCGAACCACTGGATCATGCGCGGCCCGGATGCCCGACACTTCTGGGGTGAAGTGCACAAGTGGCTGGATCGCTGGCTTCGGCCGTGACGGGACGAAAGGCCGAGTCCGGCCGCGCGCCTGCGCTTGACCCGAACGCGGTGACAGCGTCACCTCGCGCCATGCCGACCGCCCGCACGTTCGCACTCTTGCTCCTCGGCGCTTCGTGCCAGAGCGCGCCCGACGTCGCGACGCTGACCGATCGACTGACCGCGCGCTGTGCCTCGTTCGACGGTCAGGTCGGCATCTACGTGCGCCACCTGGAGCACGACCAGTCGGTCGCGATCGACGCCGACGAGCTGTTTCCGACGGCGAGCATGATCAAGGTGCCGATCCTCGGCGCACTGTTCGACCGGATCGAGCGCGGCGAGATCGGCTACGGCGACAAGTTGACCTACACGAAGGACCGACTCTACGCGGGTGAGGACCTGCTCGGCTCGTTCGCGGACGATCAGAAGATCACGCTCGACAAGCTGGTCATGCTGATGATCACGATGAGCGACAACACCGCGTCGCTGTGGTGCCAGGAGCTGGCCGGCACCGGCACGGCGATCAACGCCTGGCTGCGGGACAACGGGTTCGACAAGACGCGGGTGAACTCGCGGACCGAGGGCCGGAAAGCCGATCGCAAGCGCTATGGGTGGGGTCAGACGACGCCCCGCGAGATGGCAGAGCTGCTGGTCCGCGTGCGCGACCGCGGGCTGGTTTCGGCGGCGGCGAGCGAGGAGATGGCGCGCGCGATGGGGCGGATCTATTGGGACAGCGAGGCGCTGTCGTCGATTCCGCCCGACATTGCCGTGATGAGCAAGCAGGGCGCGGTCAGTGCGTCGCGCAGCGAGGTCGTCCTCGTGCACGCGCCGCACGGCGACTACGTGTTCTGCGTGATCACGAACGATCAGCAGGACCGGTCGTGGGGCGAAGACAACGCCGGCTTCGTGCTGCTCCGCGACGTGTCCCGAATCCTGTGGGAGCACTTCGAGCCGGAGCGACCGTATGCGGCGCCGACTGGCGCCGAGGCCTTCCGCTAGTCGGCCTCACACTCCGAGCAAGCGTCGGCAGTTGTCGCGCACCGCCGTCGCCATCTCCTCGACCGAGATGCCGCGCGCTTCGGCCATCGCCGCGATGCCGCGCGTCACGTTGGCGGGCTCGTTGCGAGCGTCGCGGTCGGGCCCCATGTACGGGCAGTCGGTCTCGGTGAGCAGTCGCTCGAGCGGCAGGGTGCGCGCCATGTGCTGGAAGCTCTCCGCGCGCTCGACCACGGGCGGGATACTCAGGTAGTAGCCGGCTTCGGCGATGCGCTTGGCCAGTTTGAGCTTGCCGCC
Source organism: Planctomycetota bacterium (assembly GCA_028281765.1). GTDB lineage: Bacteria > Planctomycetota > UBA1135 > UBA1135 > UBA2386 > JANQJF01. Next base: position 36,230 of record JANQJF010000023.1, read on the forward strand.
GAAGCAGTGGAAGTCGGCTTTGGTCACGCCGAGTTCCTGGAGGATTTCGAAGGTGCGCAGCTCGGCCTTCCGAGAGTGCAGGATGACCGGCTTGTCGTGCTTCAACGCCACTTCGCAGAGACGGCGGAGCACGCGTTCCTGCTCCTCGGCCTGGTCGGTGATCCAGTACTGGTCGAGGCCACATTCGCCGACGGCGACCATGCGGTCTGCGTGCGCGTCGATCCAGTCGATCTCGGCATCGACGTCGAACGGTGCGGGCGGCTCGAAGTCGTTCGTCCAACTCGACCGGTCGATACGGCTCGCAATCGCATCGACGGGGTAGATGCCGCAGGCGGCGTGCACGTGCGGGTGCTGCTCGGCCAAGCGCAGGGCCTCGCGGTTCGAGCTCGGCTCCAGTCCGTTGACGATCACGGCCTCGAGTCGCGCGTCCGCGGCTCGCCGGATGACTTCGTCTCGGTCCGCTGCGAAGGCCTCGTGGGTGAGGTGGGCGTGAACGTCCACGTACGTGAGCATGGGTGAGAGCGTAAGAGGCTGCGAAGGGCGAGTCTCGTCCTTGCCGGTGCGACGAAAGTCCGACTCCGACCCCAATCGGGCTTTTCGGTTGCTTCCGAACGGAGAATTTCGGGATCCTTCTGTCACACTCACGAGCGCGGCGTGTCCAAGGTTCATTCGATCCCACGACTCCGAGAAGCGACATGAAGTTCGCGCACCAGTTCATCGACGTCGCCTGCTCCTACTCCGACGCCATGGCGCTGTTCGGGGATCCCTCGCGTCTGCACGAGTGGGCCATCGCCTATTGCCAGGGAGTCGAGCAGACGCCCGCCGGGTACGTCGCGAGGACGGTCGAGGGGCCGCGCAGCTTCGACGTGCGCGCAGATCAAGGGGTCGGAATCACGACGGCCAGAGGACTCCGAACGGGTTCGAAGCGGTGATCTGCGGACTCAAGCGTCCGTCGCGGGACCGGGCTAGAGATTGCCGATCGTGACGTTGATCGCGTTCGCGAACAGGATTTGTCCCGAGGCGTCGAGCGAGATGGCCTGCGAGTAGAATTGCACGCCGACCAAGCCGTTGTCCGCCGGCAACGCCAAGGCGAACGTGCTACCCGGGGTCGCGGTCAGGGTGCCGAACACTGTGTCGACAAGCAGGGTGCCGACGAACGGCGGGACGACGATGTTCGCCGCGCCCCAGCCGAGCATCACGAGGTCAGCCGTCGAAGTGCTGGCGAACGAGCTGTGATCGATGCTCGGGTTCCACACCTGACCGACGATCGGCCCGGTCACGCCGGGCAGAAAGGCCGTAGGGTTGGCCGGCGTGCCAGCCCGGACCACCTGTGCGGCTGGGACATCCGGCACCGTGAGCACGTTCGACAGGCCGTAGAGCCGTCCCTGGTTCTCCGGCAGCGCGGCCTCACCGGCTTCGATCCAGTTGATACTCGTCGGGATTGTGCTGCCGATGGATACCAGTCCACTTCCCATCGTGTAGCCCGGAGCCAGTAGTCCATCGACCCTGGTGCCGGTGAACACGAAGGTATCGACATTGCCACCCAAGGAGGTGACGTTCGGAGCTGCATACAGCGGCGTCGTTCCGGTGCCCCAGAGATGATCATAGTCGTCCGCGATGCGCACCCCGTTGGGCAAATAGATCGGCACACCGGTCGGGCCAGGTGGCGTGGGGATCGTCATCGAGTTGTCTCGAGCGTGAACGGTGTCCGTACTCACCAGGGCCTTCCACGTCGTGCCGAGAGCCGCGAGCTGCGTAACCGACATCGCGTCGGTCTGGACGAATGCGTTGTAGTCGCCGATTTCGGGCGATGTCGCGTCGCGTTGCGTGCTCGTGACCATCAGCACGCGGTACGCCGCCCCTCGTGGCAGATCGGCCGGCGGCAGGTTGATGTTCTGACCCGGCGCGGAGACGGTCAAGACGTCCGACATGATGTAGATCGGTCGCTGCTGGGTCGCGGTCGCACTGCCTCGATGGAACCACTTCTGGTCGACGAACGCCGACGTGCCGACGATGACGTTGCTCGCTCCCATCGAGTTCGGGCCCCAGCCGATGCCATCGTGATTGCTGCCGGTCCAGGTGTGTCCTCCGCCCCATGCGCCGGACGAGTTCAGCTCCGGAGGAGTGAGCAGCGGCGTCGTCGCGGCCCCCCAGAGATGATCGTAGTCGTTGGCGACGCGGGCGCCGTTGGGCAGAAAAATCGGCACGCCGGTCGCGCCGGCCGGCGAGGGATCGCTCGCCGAGTTGTCGCGGGCGTGGACGGTCGAAGTGCTCACGAGCGCGGTCCAGGTGGTGTTCAGCGCCGCGAGCTCGGGCACGGCGTCGGCATCGGACTGCGCGAACGCGTTGTAGGTGTCGATGTTCGCCGACGTCGCGTCCGTGACTTCCGTCGTTCTGCACAGGACGCGATAGCTGGATCCAGCCGGCAGGCCCGCAGGCGGAATCTGAATGCTCTGCGCCGTGGCCACCGTAGCGGCCGAGAGCACGAGGAGAACGCTGGCGAGGTGAGGGCCTCGAAGGCGGGCCTTCGAAGCGCCCATCCGTTGGCTGGTGAGACGGACGGATGCGGTGGAAGTATTCATCGGATGACTTTGGATTCGGTGAAGTTTGCATCAACGGCGTGCACGGTGCCGCCGCTCACCCCGTCCGCGAGATACGAGCGCCGATCCTTCGCGCGAGTTCAAAAAAAGAAGCGGCGGCCCGGCTCCGCGTGGGTCTGTTGCGAGATCCGGGCGGGCCGATTACCCTCCGAACCATGCCAGACGAGCCGGCGACTCGGGGTGCGGCCAGGCAGACCGCGCAGCTGTTGCAGCGTGTCCGGGAGGGTGACCGGATCGCGGCCGAGGAGTTGCTACCGTTGGTCTACGAACAGCTCCGAGGCGTCGCGGCCGGACTGTTCCAAAGGGAGCGCGCCGGGCACACGCTGCAGCCGACCGCGCTTGTGCACGAGGTCTACGCCAAGCTCGTGCACGGCGAGGATCGGGCCGAAGCATGGCGCGATCGCGAGCACTTCTGCGCGATCTCCGCGACCGCGATGCGCCAGATCCTCTGCGATCACGCGCGTGCGAAGCGGACGGCCAAGCGGACGCCGACCGGTGACCGCAAGACCCTCACGATGGTCGAGTCGCCCGCGGGCTCGGGAGCTCTCGACGTCCTCGAGCTCGATGACTTGTTATCGGTGCTCGCGGAGGCCGACGCTCAGGGAGCGCGTGTCGTCGACCTCCGATTCTTCGGCGGGATGTCCCATCCGGAGATTGCGCGCGTGCTCGACGTCTCGGTCCAAGTCGTCGATCGCGCGTGGCGCCGCGCCCGCGCATGGCTGCAGGCCAACTTGGCGGGAGACGACGACTGAAGCCCGACACGCATCGCCGCGCGCTCGAGCTCTTCGAGGACATCTGCGACCTACCCGCTGACGAGCAGGCCGCGGCTGTCGAGCGTCGATGCGGCGGCGATGTCTCGATGCGACGCATGGTCGAGCGGATGCTCGGCGAGGACAGCCGCGACGAGGACGGCGAACTCGGCATCGGCGCGGCCGCGAGAATCCTCGAGGCCGAAGTCGGGACGATCGGGGATGCGTCCGACGAACAGCGACTGGGCCGAGCTACGCCGCACGCGCGTGAAACGACGCCGGAGTCACTTGTGCCGGGAGCGCGGTTCGGCGACTACGACATCGTGCGCGAGATCGCGCGCGGCGGAATGGGCGCCGTCTTCGAGGCCAAGCAGCGCTCGCTCGGACGCACGGTCGCGCTCAAGGTCGTGCTTGGCGCGCGCTTCGCAAGTGACCGCGAGCTTCAGCGGTTTCGCGTCGAAGCGGAGTCGATCGCCCGCCTCGACCATCCGGGCATCGTGCCGGTGTACGAAGTCGGCGAGATCGACGGCGAACACTTCTTCTCGATGGCGTTCCTGCCGGGCGGCTCCCTCGACGGTCTCGACCTGCCGATGCAGCCGCTCGACGCCGCACGCCTCGTCGAGACGGTTGCGGAAGCCGTGCAGTTCGCGCACTCGCGGAACATCGTCCACCGCGACCTGAAGCCGGCCAACGTTCTGCTGACCGAGAATGGGTCCCCAAAGGTAGGGGACTTTGGTATCGCGAAAGACACGGGACAGGGCGACGGCGAAGACCTCACGCGCCCGGGCTCGATCCTCGGCACGCCGGGTTTCCTATCGCCCGAGCAGGCGCGCGGCGACCTCGCCGCCGTGGGGCCGCCCGCGGACGTCTACGGCATCGGTGGTATCCTCTACTATTTGCTGACGGGTCAGGCGCCGATTCGCGGCCACGGGCTGCTCGACACGATGCAGCGAGTGCTCCATGAGGAACCGACGCCGGCCAACCGCGTCGTGACCGATGTGCCGATCGATCTCGCGACGATCTGCGGCAAGTGCTTGGAGAAGGACCCGGCTCGTAGATACGCGTCGGCCGCGGCGTTGCGCGAGGACCTCGGGCGCTTCCTTCGCGGGGAAACGGTCTCCGCGCGATCCGTCGGCGGCGCGACACGTTTCGCCAAGTGGTGCCGTCGTCGGCCGGGCGTCGCGGTCTCGCTCGCGGTCGCCGCGGTCGCGGTGATCGTCGGCATCACGGCGGCGACCTGGTTCGGCGTGATCGCCAGTCGTCGCGCGGGAGACATGGAGGCCTTCGGCGAGTTCCTCGTAGAGGACGTGATCCGTGCGACGCGATTCCGGGGGGTGCAAGGCGGACTCGGGCGGAACATTACTGTGCACGACGCGCTAGTCCGTTCGATCGACAGCGTCGGCGAGCGGTTTGCCGGCCGGCCCCTCGCCGAAGCGCTCGCCCGCCACGAGCTCGGTGTCACGCTGCGGATCGTCGGAGAGGGCGAGCTCGCCGAGGAGCAGCTGCGGCGCGCCCTGGAACTGCGGCGCGACGCTTGGGGCCCCACCGACGACCGCACGCTCGACACCATGAACAGCCTCGGATCGTGCCTCGCTTGGCAAGGGCGTCACCAGGAAGCCTTGGCGGTCTACGAGAAAATCGAGGCTCTAGACACCGATCGCTCCTACTCGGGCCGACCCGAGTTTCATGGATCGCGGGGTGCAGCGATCGGTGCGGCTGGCGATCTAGCGCGCGAGCGACGCATTCTCGAGGAGCTGATCGCCGAGCAGGACGATGAGCTCCTGTGCGCGCGCTGGCAGTTGCGGCTTGGCAGGAATCTCCGGGCGAGCGGCGACTTCGCCGAGTCGGTCCACCTCCTGAGGGGAGCACGAGCCGCGCTCTTCCACGTGCTCGGCCCCGATCATCCCGAGTCGATCGCCGCGAGCCAATCCCTGGGGTTCGCTCTGATCGACAGCGGCTCTGGTGCCGAAGCGATCCCCCTCCTCGAGGACACGCTCCAGGCCGCCGAGGAGGTCCTCGGTGCGGAACACGAACTGACGCGCGGGATCTACGACCACCTCACAAAGCTCTACGACCACGCGGACGAACACGAGAAGGCGCTCGTCGTGGCGCGCCGGTTCATCGAGTTCGAACGTGAGCAGGCGGGCGAGACCGTTCGCTACTTCCACGCGCTCAGCAGGACCGCGATGTTCCACTGGAAGCTCGGCCAGCACGCCGAGGCGGTCGAGGTGGGGCTTCGTGCGTTGCCCCACTTCCTTGAGAACGAGCCGAACACCTGGATGCGCCACAGCCTGCAGTCGATCCTCGCGACGTGCTTGGCCCGGCTCGACCGGCACGAGGACGCCGTGTTCCACGGCGAGCAGGGGCTCGCCGCGCTGGCTGCTGCCAGCGAGCCTCTGACTTTCGCGGATCGCGCTGAAGTCGGCTACCGCGAAGCGCTCGGCAAGGCCCTGTTCGCGGTCGGTCGATACTCGGATGCCGTGCCGCACCTGCGCAGCTCTCTCGACTACTTGAGTGTACGAAGTTCGCCAGACGGCGAATCGGCCGGCATCGCAAATCGGCGTCTCCAGTTCGCGGATGCGTTGATGCGGTCCGAGAACTTCCGCGAAGCATCGCGCGTGCTCGAAACCGGCCTGGAGCGCACTCGCTTCCCCGAAGATCACCGGCAGGTCGCCGTGATACTCAGTATGCTCGGCGCCGCCCGCCTCGGCGCGGGCGACGTGCGCGGCGCGGTGGAATCACTTGAGCGCAGCAACGACGCGTTCGGCGCGCCCATCGGCGACACGCCACCGGCCTTTCGTCGAATGCACGCCCAACGGCTGATTGACGCGTACGAGCAGCACGGCGACGCCGACCGCGCCGCGCATTGGCGTCGTGTGCGCGCGGCCATCGAGTAGCGTCGGCGGCGACGACTTCGCGCCGTTGTTTGTTGCCATCGAGGGACGCCACGGGAAAGCTTCAGGAGCAGAGAAGAAGCGCTGTTGTTCGGTCGTGTTCGCGCATGAAGGACGCAGTCTCTAGGCGAGCGTGACGAGTCCCGTTCATCTTCGAGGACCTCACTCGTGTTCGTCCGCCCGCTCCCGCCGCTGCTCGAAGAACTCCTCGAACGACATCCCCGGCTTCGGCTTCTGCTTCTTCAGAGCCTGCAGCGCGGCCATGCCTCCGGCCGACCCCGCATTCGCTTCCCCCTCGGCGACCGGCCACTCCTCCCAACCGTCGAACCGCTGGGGGGCGCGTCCGCCGGTCTTGACCTGATGCAGTTCGAGTGCCCCACGGACCAAGAGCACGACTTCGCGCGTGCTGCCGCGACACACCAGGATCTCGTCGTAGATGAGCGCGCCCAGATCGGCGCGGATACGGTCGCGCACCTCCGGGTCGGGCAGGTCGAAGCCGTCGAGGTCCGGGCACGCGCCCTGCGCGCGGGACCACATGAGCCAGGGCGCCATGTCGTAGAGTCCGAACACCGCCTTTGGCATTCGGAACCGAGGCGGCGCGCCGTTGCACGCGACCGCGTGCGCGATGAACGGCTCCGGCAGCTGCACGTCGTGGGACTCGACGTAGTGGGGGAGCCCCTCGGGCCAGACCCAGCGACCGTCGGTGTAGTCGCCGGCACCCGTGTGCGCGATCCCGCAGTCGAATCGACAGAACGACGGCTCCGGGTATCGCTCCAGTTCCCGTCCCGCACGCAGGTAGTCGAGCACCGCGGCGCGCCGCCGCGGGTCCCAAGCGCTCACCAGCGCCTGCGGCCGCGGGAGCGTCGTCGGTGCGTCTGGGTTGAACCAGTGGCCGAGCACTTCGAGTCGCTGCATGGACGGGTCACCTTAGCGGATTCGCGTGCTAGGAGTCGTCGGCGAACGGTTCCTCGTATCACGGCGCGTGATCCGTCAGCGCCCGCGCAGCTTCTCGATGGCTTCGGCTGCCTTGTCCCACTCGATGTCCGGTTCGTACTTCGCGGTGAGATAGCCACGAAGCCGATCTTCCCATTTCACTTGCTGTCGCCTCAAGTCGTTCGCGTCGAGCTCGATCTTCGCTTTTGCACCCGCCTCGATACCGTCGACGCGGCGCGTCATGGCTTCGAGCAGGCGCTCCGCGAAGCCGTGGCACTCCGCGACGAACTCGTCGAAAGGCAGACGCGCAGAACCGAGTAGCGGAGCTTCCCACGCGATCTCGCCGTCGATCTCGAGGTCGCGGTTGTCCCAGTGGATGGCGATCTCGTCACCGAGGTTGAAGAACGAGAATCGCGGAGTCGCGAGGAAGTAGCTCAGCCACGGGGAGCGTTCTCCGATCCAGCGGAACGCCTCGTAGTGATCCTCGTGGTCTTGCTTGCGCAGGTCGGCGAGAGCAGGCCAATCCTCGGCGAGTACGCGTGCCCACGTGGGTAGGGGAGCGATCGCGGCGGGGAACGACGCAAGCACGTCGCCGGCGATCGCGGCGATCTGGTAGTCGACGTCGCAGCTGCCGGTGTCTTCGTCCGCGAGCTTCGATACGTAGCGGCAGAGTGTCCCGCTGCCCGTGTCGATGTGGAACAGGCCGTCCGTCAGCGCGAACCAGCTCAGGGTCTGCTTCGGTGGGTCGCCCCACGGTTCGATCTGCTCGATGGGGTGGAGTTCGAAATGGAACAACATGCGGCGTGCTCGAGTTCGCGGGCAAGCCTAGAGGTTCGGGTCTTCGCTGCGAGGACCGGTTGCCGCGCACGAAATACCGCGCGCCCTTTGGCCTTGCTCTGAGGAATGAAGCTGCCCATTCCTCCGCCGGATACTCCGGATCTCGACCAGCTGCGGAACCTGTTCCAGGGGATGCCGGGAGATCGAGCGCCGACCTGGGGCAAGATGAACGCGGGGCAGATGCTCGAGCACTGTCATCGTTTCAACGAGCTGTGCCTCGGCAGAGTGAAGGTGTCGCTCCCGATCCGCTGGATCGCGCGGCTGATCGGCCCGATGTTCTTGCGCAAGCTGCTGCCGAAGTCGCCCAAGGACGGCCCGAAGAACCTGCGGACTTTGGAGCCGATCCGCGTCGACTCCATGGACGCGGTCGACGTGGAATCCGCGCGCGCGCGACTGCTCGCCTCGATCGACGCACTCCTGGCGCTGCCCGCGACGGGTCACCGGCATCCGCTCTACGGGCCGATGGATGCGGCGCAGGTGCATGGGCTCGCGGCGCACCACATGGGACACCACGCGCACCAGTTCGGGCTCTGGTAGGCGTCGCCGCACGAAGTTTTTCCACTTCTCCGGGAGACCCTCGGCGCGCGCTCTCGATCGAGGCCACCGATGGGCGAAGTTTGCCGTCCGTCGGCCGGGTCCGCGACGGCACTCGGTCCTTCGTTGACCCGCTTCACGATGGCCCCTCGCCATGACGCCCTCTCGCTGTTCCCAAGTTCTCCCGCGCACGTTCGCGGCATTTCTGCTCGCGCTTTCCCCCGGGCTCTCGGCCCAGTCGTTGATCCGCTCCGACGGCGCCACACCGGAGCCGCCCGCGTCGGACTTCGGAACCGCGCTCGCGCTGCTCGACGATCTCGATCGCGACGGTGTGCGCGAGATCGCGACCATCGCCAGCGGCGGCATCCGCATCCACTCGGGAGCGACCGGGGCAATCCTGCGGCACATCGCTCCGGGCTCCGGCCTCAACCCGGGGGTCACGACGATCGCGCCCATCGACGACCTCGACGGTGACGGCATCGACGATCTGATCGCCGGCTATCCGCTGCACGGGACGGACGGGCGCGGCGCGGTCGCGGTCTACTCGGTTCGTACGGGCCGTCGTCTGCACCTCTTCAACGGCACGCCGACTTCGCAGCTCGGTTCGTCAATTGCGGCCATCGGAGACACCGACTTCGACGGCGTTCCCGACATCGCGGCCGGTGCGCCGTTGCGAGACGGTTCCGGACAGACGGACATCGGACTGGTCAACGTCTACTCGGGTGCGACCGGAAACGTGCTGTGGCAGGCGTCGTTCGGAGGCGCCGCCAGTCGCTGCGGTGAGACCATCGCGGCGCTCGGTGACCCCGACGGCGACGGCCGCGTCAGCATCGCGATCGGGTCGCCGGGCGCTCGCAAGGTCTACATCGCCGAAGTGCTCGGCAACCCGGCGCTGATCGAGTTCGATGGGTCGCCGTTCGCCTTCAACGCGATGGACGGGTTCGCGGAAGTCATGTTGAGTGTTCCGGACCTCGACGGTGACGGTAGTCGCGACTTGCTGATCGCGGCACCGCGGTTTGCCCAGTTGCAGGACACGACGTCACCCGTCGGCGGAGTGACGGCGAAGAACGGTGCGACTGGTGCGCCGATTTGGTTCCGTGCCGGCACAGGCTCTCAGATGCTTGGCACGGATCTATTCGAGGTCGGGGACGTCAATGGCGATGGTGTTCCCGAGATCGGGCTGGGAACGAGCGGAGGTCCGGGGATCTTCGAGCTCTACCTGGCCTCCGGTGTCGACGGCAGTCCGGCGGGTCCGTGGTCCAGCTTCCCAGCGGGCCGTCGCGCCGCTGTCGTCGCAGAAGACATGGATGGGAACGGCCTGGCCGACATCTGGGTCGGCAGCGACGGGACCGGGCTTCGACGCCTCGCAGAATCCAGCCACTCGGCGGACACGCTGCTCGAGTTCACGAGCCGCGAGGGCCACGGCTACGGCTCGGTCCTGTCCGTGCTGGACGACCTCGACGGCGACGGGGTTGCCGAAGTGGCGGTGGGCATCCCGCACGCGCCGGGGCTGAACTTCGGAACCGGCCTCGCCGGCCCCGGCAGTCGCGGGCGCGTCGAGATCCGCTCGCAAGGCGTGCTGCTGCAAACACTCGAGGGTGGGGATACCAACGAGGAGTTCGGTCACGCCATCGAGCCGCTCGACGATCTCGACGGGGACGGCGTCGACGACTTCGCGGTCGGCCGCCCCAATGCGCGGTTCGGCGTCGCCACGCGCACCGGTGCGGTCACGATCTACTCCGGTAGCGACCGGAGCGTGATCCGACACCACTTCGGTCAAGGCTTCGGGGACCGTTTCGGTGCGAGCATCGCGCGCGTCCCCGACGCCAATGGGGACGGCTTCGACGACTACGCGATCGGCTCGCCGGGTTGGTCGAGCGCCGGCGGAACGATCGACGTCGGTCGCGTGCAGCTGTTCTCGGGTCTCAACGGCATGCAGCTGTTTTTGCGCAACGGTTCGGTCGCGTCCGGCAGGTTTGGCACTGCGGTCGACGGTACGCCCGACCTGGATGGGGATGGTCGTGGAGAGGTCATCGTCGGCGCTCCGTTCGAATGGACCAGCCTGTCGAACTTGTTCGCGGGACGCGTCCGCTGCTACTCCGGCGCGAACGGTAGCGAGCTGTGGGCGGCCGTCGGGTCGCAAGCCAACATGTGGCTCGGCACCTCGGTTGCGGCGATCGGTGACGATCTCACGGGGGACGGTGTTCCGGACATCCTCGTCGGCGCCCCGAACTACCGCGTCGGGCAGGCGGGCGACGGGCGGGTCGAGCTGTTGTCCGGCGCGAACGGCTCCGTCTATTGGTCCGCGAACGGCGCGTTCGACTCGCGTCTCGGGGTCGCCGTGCTCGCGACCGGCGATCTCGACAACGACGGTTCGGTGGACTTCGTCGTCGGTGAGCCTCGCGCCATCGATCTCTCCAATTCGACCCGGCCGGGCCTGACCCGTGTCTACACCGGCCGGACGCTCGACCTCGCGTTCACGATTCCGGGGCCGCGCGACGCGGGACGCTTCGCGAGCGCGATGGCATCCGGTGCGGACTTCGACGGGGATCGCTTCGACGACCTCCTCATCGGCGATCCCGTTACGGTTCTCGGACAGCCCGAGGAGCTCGCGACCTGGACGGCTCGCGCCTTCGGCACGGAGGTCTCCGGGATGGGCACGGCCGGGTGCGCAGGACCGATCAACCTGACCCTGGTGCGGCCCGCGGAGGTCGGCCTGTCGATGACCCTGCGCTATGGCGAACTCACGGCGGGGGCCACGCCGGTGTTGTTCGTGGGGGACTTCCCGAGCACGGGTGGGATTCCCGTCCTCGGCGCCCTGCTGCATCTCAACCCGTTGTTCACGGTCGAGCTGCCGCCGATGAACGCCGCGTACGATTCGCTCACGCTGCCGGTGACCAACCCGGCGCTCGTTGGGGTCGACCTGTCGTTCCAGATGTTCGCGCTCTGGCCGACGGTGTGCCCGGTTCTGCCGTTCGGGCTGGCGAGTTCGAATGCGCTCACGGTGACGTTTCAGTAGCTGCGACCGCGGTCGCGGGTTCGGTCGCTGCCTGGTTGGAGGGACCGCAGCGAGATTCGGGCACCACGAATCTCGCGCAGCTTCGCCCGCCGCACAGCATCGACAGCATCAGCTGCCAGGCGCTGCAGGTGCCTTGTCCGCCTGCGGTGTCATCAGCGGGAAGAGGATTCGGAAGCACGCACCCTGCCCCAGTTGGCTTTCGACTTCGACGCGAGCTCTCATCGATTCAGCTTCGCTCTTGCCGATTTGAGTGTCCGACGCGAAGCCGCGCGACCAGCCGAGCATCCAACGCTTTCGCAAAGGCGATGGGCTGCCACTTCCGCGACGGTTCGTTGCACGCACGAATGTGAATGGTGTCGGGCACATCGACGGCGTACGCCGGAGTCGCAGGCGTCCGCACCGTAGATCGCGACGTCTGGACGTCGCCGTGTGTTGGCTACCCCTTGACGGTCTGGCTCAATGTGCTGATACTGCCAGCTCGAAGGAGGCAACATTGAGCGGCTCCGGGATCGAACGAGTCTTACCCGAAATTGGGAGGTTCCTGCTCCCGATTCGAAGGGCATCGCAGGGCGGCGACCAGCTGTCGCACTTCCTTTCGAGGTTCGGATACCAACTCGACCCCGGGGTGGTCGACGCCGCCGTGGCGGATCTCGGCCAGCTGGCCGCCAGCCTGACTACCTTCGGCGCGGAGTTCGAAGACCTGAACGGTTCGCTTCGCGCGGCGGACCTGTTGCAGCTCGTGGGCCCGGCGAAGGCCGTTTTCACCGAGCTCGCGGACCTCGGTTCCGCCGGTGCAGCGATCGGTTCGCTCGGTATCGGCTCCGAGTTCTTCGGTGAGGTCTTCGATGCGCTGACTCACGACTACCTCGTTCACAAGTCGCCGCTCTGGATCTCCGTATTCGAAGCACTTGGCGTGCTGGAATACTCCGAGCTCCCGGCCGCGACGAGCGGGCGACAGTTGGATGCCTCAATCGTCGTGTTTCGTTGGAGTCGACTAGGGACATTCCTGTCGGACACGGGACGGTGGGCCGACGAGGTGTATGGGTGGGGGCGAGATTTCGATGTCGGCAAGGCGATCACCGCGATGGTTCGCATCGTCGAGCGCATCGGGATGTTCGGTTACGCAAGGGAGATGACCGCGGCCGAAGTCGAGCTGTTCCTGGAAGGGGCCGCGGTGGGCTCTACCTCGAACCTGATCGCCCACGCGCCCATTCTCGACCGCTCGGAGCAGAGCGAGAACGGCGCCATCACGGTGGAAGCGGAGGCTGGCATCGTCTTGGCACCCTTCGGTGATCCGGGTGCACCGGACCGACTCGGCTTCGCGATTGCGCCTTACACAAAGGGAAACGCGACGGGCAGGTTCTCGATCGTCCCTGACGAACTGGAGCTCCTCGTTCAGGTGGACTCAGGGGCGGTTGGGGGCAAGATGCTCGGGATTCGACCGGGCGGGCTGTCCGTCGTCGGCTCCGGCAGCGCTTCTGCCCAGTTCGAGCTTGCGCTCAAGCGCTCGAATGCGGACGGTTCCGCGACGATCCTCGTGGGCGACGAGGGTGCAACTCGCGTTCAGATCTCAGCTGCACTGCTCTCCGTGGGCGGCGACACGAGCGGCGATTTTTTCGTCGCGGCGGCGCTTGAGGATCTGGAGTTCGTCATCGACGTCAGTGAGGACGGGCTGCTCGCTTCGGTGATTCCCGGCCCGATCGAGTTTCACGCTGGCGATGTGCTCATCGGGTGGCGCGCCGGCCGCGGGGTGTACTTCGAAGGCGGCACGAGCCTCGGGATCTCGATTCCGCTCGACATCGATCTCTGGGCCCTCCACCTGAGCAAGCTGGAGCTGGCGCTGGACTGGGAGGACAACCTCTCGGTCGTGACCGTGGTCGATGCTTCGCTGACGATCGGCCCCTTGTTCGCCCAAGTCGAGGGCTTGGGCGTCGAGACCACTGTGGTGCCGGACGACAACGGGCTTCTCGGGCGCTACGACTTGGACTTCGCGTTCGTGGCCCCGAATGGCTACGCGGTGGACCTGGACGCAGGTCCGCTCTCGGGCGGAGGGAGTCTGTCCGTCGAAGGCCACGAGTACCGTGGTGCGCTGTCACTGCAGTTCGAGACTCTGGGCTTGAGCGCGTTCGCCATCCTGACGACCAAGCTCCCTGGCGGACAGGACGGCTTCTCGTTCGTCGCCTCGATCTTCGCGAGCTTCTCGGTTCCGCTCGGCTACGGCTTCTTCCTCACCGGAGTCGGTGGGATCATCGGGCTCAACCGGACGATCGACACGGAGGCGATGCGAGAGGTTCTCTACGCCGGCCGTCTCGACAACCTGATCTTTCCTAGCGATCCAATCGCCAATGCGTCGACGATTCTCGACGACATGGCGGATATCTTCCCCGCCAAGCGCGGCCAGCACGTGTTCGGGCCCGTGGCGAAGATCGGCTGGGGTCAGCCGATTCTGGTTGAGGGCAAGCTAGGCGTCATCATCGAGATCGGAGCGAACTACCGCATTCTGATACTCGGCGCGCTCGAGAGCATCCTCCCCGACAAGAACGCGGCGCTGGTGGAGCTCCGATTCCAGTTCTTTGGCGAGATCGACTTCGCAAAGAAAACGATTTCGCTCGACGCGACCTTGGAAGGCTCACGTGTCCTGACATACAGCGTCAGCGGTGATATCGCCGCTCGGACTGGTTGGGCGCCGCGGATCGGGCATGCCATCTCCTTCGGTGGTTTGCACCCGGCATACCCGCCCCCGTCCAATCTGCCCGAGCTGAGGCGGCTCGGCATCAACTTCGGCGGCAACAACCCGCGCATCACGATGCAGGGTTACCAAGCCGTCACGCTCAACTCGCTGCAGTACGGCGCCAGCGCGAGTCTCTATGCCAAGGGGCCGAAGATTTGGCTCGTTGGCCGTCTCGCAGCGGAGGGGAACGTCTACTTCGACGCGCTGGTCTACTTCAACCCGTTCGCGTTCGACGTGTCCCTGGGCGGTTCGCTCAGTCTGCTCGTCGACGGCGACGAGGTTCTGGGCCTCGGGTTCCGTCTGAGGCTGCGGGGACCAAACACGTTCCGCATCAACGGCAAGGTGTGGGCGAAGGTCTTCGGCAAGAAGGTCAAGTTCGGCGTCAACCACACCTGGGGAAGCAAGAAGTCGATCGCGACCGCGACGGTGGACCCCGCCAAAGTCCTCGAGGAAGCGCTACGCAACAGCGATGGGCTCGAGGCCATCGCGCCGACGACGCGGTCGAGCGGCGTCACGTTCGCCGAGTTGGCGACCGACGATCCAGGTGGCGTTGATCCCATGGGCGGTCTGCGCTTTGTTCAGCGCGCGGTTCCCCTGCGTGTGGACATCGAGAAGGTTGGCGAGGCTCGAGTGAGTGGCTCTGCGCGCAACTTCGATATCGCAGTTACGAATGCCGGCAATGCCGAACTGCGGGCGTCCCACCTCGAGTTCGTGCGCGGCCACTACTGGAATCTCAGCGAGTCAGAGCGCCTGAGAAGTGCCGTCTTCGAAGAACACAAGGCGGGGGTCGAAATCGTCGGCGATGGCGCGCTGAGCGTCGACGCCCAGAACGAGGTCAAGGCCAAGTACGACTACGACATCGTCGTTATCGAAGCGGCGGACCAGCCACAGAGCACGACGAGGGTCCTGAGCGGAAAGCCGCTGTCCGCGGCCTTCATCGACCGATGGTCCGAGAGCACTCTTCCGGCCCGTGCCCTTCCCAACGTCCGCTGGGAGCCACGCGCCGACGATGCCCCGGTAGTCGCGCCGACCCGGTACAGCCCCGCGGCCACGGTTGCCGGTGTGTCGAACGATGCGCCTATCGAACTTGCCCAAGCGCATCTCCAGAGCGTCGGGGCGCACGCGAGTTACGTATTCGAGGCCATGAAGAACTGAGAACGCCATGCCTGCCCATTTCTCGTTGCTGCCTCGTGCGCGTTCCGCGCTCTCGGTGTCCGCCGGCAACCCTGAGGCCGGCAACCACCGGCGCCAGGTCGCATTCGACATGGAGGTTCGTGCTGGCACCGCGCGGGCCACGGGCACGAGTCCTGTCAGCCACGACAAACAAGTTCTGGGCGCGGGCGACATCACCTCGATCAAGTCGGGTGCAATCTGCGCCATTGACCCGCCGCGCGGAGCCCGTGCTTTTGAGCCGAACTACTTTCCGTACGTCGAGTTCGTCGATGCCGACTTCCCATGGCGCTACTCGCTCGACACGCGCACCGGCTCGCGGACGACCCCCTGGGTCGCACTGATTGCGCTTCGAAATGACGAGTTCGAGTACCTGGAACGCGGCATGGGTCCGCTGCCCCGCATCCGTGTCCATGACGCAACCCGATCTTTGCCGCGCACCGACCAGCTCTGGGCTGCCGCGCACGTTCACGTTGACCGACGCACGGATGCCACGAGTTCCATCGCCTCGCTGATCGACAAGTTCCCTTCGCGACAGTTGAGCCGACTGTTGTGCCTGCGCAAGCTTCAGGAACGAGAGCGTTACACCATGTTCCTCGTGCCGTCGTTCGAGGCGGGGCGTCTTCGCGGTCTCGGGTCCGGCGATCCTGCGGATCCGTGGGACGCGCCCGCGTGGGGAGCGCAGACGACGACGCTCGACCTGCCCGTCTACATGCAAACCTCGTTCACGACGAGCTCGATGGAGGACTTCGAGTTTCTCGCCCGGCGATTGCGAGGGCAGCCCGCGGACGAGATCGACGGATTCGGTGAATCGCGCGCCGCATCTGCGGCCCGTCCCGGCTACTACGCAGACTACGAGGCGCCTGGAGAGGAGTTCGCCGTGCAGGCGGCCTTGCACCGTCCCGGTGCGCGCCTTCCACCGCACGATACTGAAGAAGAACTGGAGACCCGCCTCGCGGCCACTCTGACCGAGGTCATCGAGGGTGAGTCGGTCACCAGCGATGGCCCCGAGTTCGAGGATCCGCTGTTCGCGATGCCAGCGTACGGATGGCGCTTCCGACAAGAGAAGGAAGTCGATCCGGGCCGTGTTGCGCACAAGCAGTGGTTTCATCGCCTGAATCTGGACCTCAAGCTCCGGCAGGTCGCCGGGCGGGGTGCCCACGTCGTCGACTCGCAGCGCGAAGCGCTGATGGCTGCGGCCTGGGACCAGTACGACGAGATCGTGGAGGCCAATGGCAACCTGGCGCGCCTGAGTGTCGCGAAGGAACTCGTCGGCCGTTTGGCCACGAAGCGAATCGACCCTCTCCCGAGTTCGATCCAGCTGTCTCTGCAGACGCCGTTGCACGCCGCGATGCAGCTGAATGACGATTCGCTATTGGATGCGATGATCACACGTGGGATCCCCAGCGGCTACCTCTCCATCAACATGCGCAAGGTCGCCGCGAAGCGCACGTTGTCGCTGGAAGATCGTCGCCATGACGCCGTTCGTCACGTCCCCGTACCGGCGATCCCTGGTGATTTGACCGCCGATACCCGTTTCGAGCCGCAGCGTGCGAGCGCGCGGCCAGCTACGCCTATTGCCTTGCCACGGGCGAACGAGATGCCCGAGATCATCGACCGGGCCTCATGGGCACCGGCGACGGTCCGCTCGATGGCGATCGCCGTGAAACCGTTCCGGTCTGAGACCGTCTGCGTTTCTTCGCTTGCGTCCGTCCGCAGGCTGCCCGAGGTGAAGGCTCGACACGTCGTCCAGGGACTTACGATCCGCGAGCAGGAGAAGGTCGCCCCGATCCTGCGTGCCCCGCGCATCCCGCGAAGCCTCGTCGATGATCTGCTGCCGCGTGACAAGGATGCGCTCGTCGCCGGGCTGGATCGGTTGCCGGACAATACCGTGACGCTGCTCGAGGAGAATCGCGCGTTCGTGGAGAGCTTCCTGGTTGGAGCGAACCACACGATGAACAACGAGCTTCGCTGGCGCGAGTTTCCGACCGACATGCGAGGGACAGTCTTGCCACGGTTTTGGAATCGCGGCTTCCCAGGTTCGGATCCCAAGGGCGATGACATTCCGGGGATCCACACATGGACCGATCGCATCGGCGGCAACTTCCCCGATCACGACGATGGTCAGTCGGATTTGGTTCTAGTTATCCGGGGTGACATCATCCGCAAGGTCGGCCACATCCATGTGGTCTTGAACCGTGCGACCTCGAATACCTGGAAGAACGGCGAAGGTACCGACCACCAGCCGGTGTTCAGCGGAACGATCGGCGACGACGTTGCCTACTACGGATTCAACGTTGCGCGCGCGAACGTCGAGGCGAACCTGAGCCGGTATTTCTTTGTGCTCTATGAGCCGATGGGACGCCTGCGCTTCGGGCTCGACGTCGGCACCGCGAGGGTGCGTCGCGAACGCTTCTCGATGCAGGCGGCCTCCCTGCCGTTCGAGCTGCAGGCTTCATCCACTCCGCGGGCCCTGCAGCTCATGCCGACCCGCTTCCACCAGCGCATACCTGCCGCCGCGGATGCGGCGCCGTCCAAGTGGGATGACTTGTCTTGGTCGCACGTGCGGGTCGATCCGGCGCAGTATCTCGACGTCGAAGGCACCGAGGTATCGGTTTCCGTCGGCGCCGACTATTGGTCCAGCGACCGAACGTCCGCGTCGATCGCGCGCAGTACTTGGCAGAAGCCGGTCGCTGCGGTCGTCCCGGCACGGAGGATCCTCTAGATGACCCCGAACCCGCCCCGCTTCAACCCGCGTCTGCGTGTCGGTCGACGCGCGGGAATTCTCCGCCCGCGCCTGAACCCGCCGATCGGTGCGCCGAGGATCCGCTTGCCCCAGTTGAGGCGCAATCCACCGCCGCTCCTGCTCTTGCCGATCCGGCTGGAATACCGAGTCGTTCAGGTACCCGTGTTTCGGCGGAACCCGGACCTGCGCGAGGGGAGGCGGTTGCGCCCTTCGCCGGTGCCGCCCGGCATTCGCCGCAACCCGGCGGGCTTTGCCCGGCGACCGAACCCGGCCGGCATCGTTCTTCGCCCCAACCCCGGAGGCCGGCCGGCTGCACTGAATCCACCCATCATTGCGCGCCCGGGAGAAGCAGGGACGCTCAGACCTGCGTCTTTTCAGACGCAGATCTGGTTCCGGTGGTATCCGGAAGAAGATTTCGCGGAGGACGGCGTGGCTGCTCCCGATGCGGACGAGATCGCGGCGCTGACCGAGACGAAGAACCTCCTTGCCGGGCGCGCGTGGCACGCCGCCGACGACGAAGTCGCCCGCATCTTCGAGGGCTTTGCCAGACAGGTTGGTCCTGAACGCGCGGTGCACCTGCTGCGCACCGATGGAATGCGCGACGATCCGGACTGGGAGGCACGCATCGGCAAGCTCGCGGTGCTGCCGCAACGCGTGCATCTGTTTACCCTACAGGGCGGCGAGATGCGGCTGCTCGCGAAGTCTGCATCGATCGCGCGCGAATTGGCGTACGACGGCGAGCTCCTTGATCGCTCACACTGGATGTTTGACTTCAACAAGGTTGTCGAGAAGGGGCTCGGTCTGCGTATCGACGACGAGGCCCTCATCGAGCGAGCGCTCGAAGCGGATGGCATTGTGGCTGTCGGGTTGCAGAACGGTGACGTGCGACAGGCGATGACGCGGCTACTCGAGGACGGAGTGGCCAGCGGCTCGTTTTCGTTGCTGGAGCAGGGTGCGCCGACGAACAATGGCGTTGGGAAGGAGGTTACCGAACTGGACCGTTCGTTCGACCTGGAGCGGTTCCGGCTCGACGCGTCGCACCTGGAGCGCGTGGTGCACAAGGAGACACCGGTCTCAGATGGTGACCGCCTCGCGGAGGCTCTCGGGCTCGACCCCGGCGTGGTTCGCCCTGCTGTGCGCTCGGGGCAGCTCGGCGTGGCCGACGCGCAAGCAATGATCAAGGCCATTGGACCGGCGCTTCTCGAGCAGATGGTCGATCGGGTGACGCTCTTCGGCAGTGTCGACAACGACGATGTGGCCGAGTTCCTGGCGGAGTGGATCAGCGCGCGTGGGCATCTGCCTGCGCTGAGGTTCGGCGAGTGTCCGTACGGAGTCTTGCCGGTTTCGAAGCCGAAAGCGTCGCCGCAGCGGCCAGTTGCCCACCTGAATTCGAACGACGCAATCGAGCAGTATCTGCAGCGGACGAGTTCATTTGCGCGGGGCTGGCTCCTGCGTGACTCGGAGGCGGGCCCGTCGCCTATCCAGCCGGGCGACGTCGAGACATCGGAGAAGCTGGAAGCCGCGTTGAAGCTCTCCGCGGTCTCCAAGCGGGTCGACGTGAGCGAATCTCAGGAGGAAGCCAGGCCCATCGGCTGCCCGTACGTCACGCACAAGAACCATCGTCCGGCGGGCTACTTGCACGACCTCAGGACCAAGAACATCGACGGGCTCCCCGATCCCGCGGCAACCAACCGGACGTGGCCACTCCTGTACCGACTGATCCGGCAAGCAGCGACGCGGCGACTCGTCAACTACTTCGTCGCCGCCGTACCGAACCTGAGCGCAAGCGCCACGACTGAGCTGCGAGGTATCGCGAGGCGGTTCAACGAGAGGCTGGTCACCCCACGCGCCGAACGACCGATCGCGGCACGGCCGCGTCCGAATCTCGTGACGGACGAGACGCGGGCGATCCCTACTCTGAATTCAATCGCGGGCATGTCGGTCGCGTCGCTGGGGCGTTCGACGCAGCTTGCCGGGCTTTCAGGCGTCGAGAGTCGGCGGCTCGTGCGCGTGACGCGCGCGTTCGCCGAGGCGATCGAGCATTTGGAAGCGATCGCGGCGCGGCCCGACGGCGACGCCCAGCTCGAGCGTCTCATGCTCGAGACCATCGATTTGGTCCAATATCGCACGGACGCCTGGGCGAGCGGCCTCGCCTATCGTTCCGTTGCCGTTTCGCGAAGGTCCGGCGTGAAAGGGCTCCGCGGCGGCTGGTACGGCATGCTCGGCAAGCTCCGGCCCGAGTCCGCGACAGGGGCTTCCGACGGCTACCTGCAGGCGCCGAGCATGGAGCAGGCGGTGACGACTGCGGTCATGAGGGCCAGCCATCTCCGCCATCGCTCGTCCGGAGCGTTCGACATCGACCTCTCCTCTGCGCGGGTGCGTTCGGCGCTGAAACTCCTGGACCTGATTTCGAAAGGTCTGTCGATCCAGGAAGTCCTCGGGCTCGTCGGCGAGCGGTGGCTCCACGAGCACAAGGTCGATCGCCTCATCGCCGATCTGCGAGCGCGCTTCCCGATCAAGGATCCGGACAAAGACGGTTCGCTCGAGATTCGGCTTTTCGACGGACACGCCTTCCAGGAATCGAATTCACTATTCGGCAACTCGTCAGACAAGAAGCACCTGCGCCAGCTGCGCGCGAACCTCAGGGACTGCCTCGATGGCCTGACCGATCTCGTGATGGCCGAGGCCCTACATCAGCGGACCCTCGGCAATCTCGAGGCGAGTCAAGCCTGGACCCAAGTGCTGTCCGGCGGCGCGGCGCCTTCGGTGCCAGCCTTCGTGCGGACCCGCCGCATGGGACACGGCTCGTCCCACAGCATCATGGCCGTCTTCGAGGCCAAGGAGGCCGCTGACTCCGCGAGCCCGCGTGAAGTTGCCTCTCCGGCGCTCGCCGCCGCCGCCGCGGCCGCCATGCCCACTTTCGAACGGTGCAAAGTCGAGCTAGGCCTGCTGGCGAGCGGGGACCTCCCGGGACAAGCGGTCCGTTACGCGCTCCAGGCTGACCTCGGCATGACGCCTCTCGACCTGGTTGTCGGCGGTGCCGAGGAGATCGGCAAGCGGGCGAAGGCGCGCTTTCTGTTCGACTGGCAGGCGAACGGTACGGGAGAGCCGCCGCACGAGCTTTCGGCCTTGCAGCAGGAGGTCTCGATTTCGTGCGAAGTCGGTCCTGTCCGAGCCAGCAAGTTCCTGGCGCTCGCTGGTGCCCTTCGCGCGGCGATGAGCCGCGCACGCATGCTCGATCCGAGCGACCTTGCGGCGAGCGCGGCTTTGGCGGACCCCCTGGATCCCGCGGACGAGCTACTGAACTGGAATGAGGCCGTCCAGGTTGTTGCGCAGCGCGCCTCCCTCCTCGCGACGAGGCTCACGGCGCTTTCGACCAGCCTCGCCACCGTGATCGACCGCACAGTCGTGCGGGCGAAGAATCTCATGGGTGCCGCGAGCGACGACGCAAGACTGGGTGATTTCGAGAGTTCGCTCGCCGCGGCGCGCAGCGAGCTGCGCCCGCTCCTGGAGAACACGTTCGGCTTCGGAGAGCAGGCTGCGCTGGGGCTTCTGGCGATGGATATTCGCCGAATGGATCCCGAGATCTTTGACGAGACTGGCAGCGCGCTCGTTGCGAGGCTGAGGGTCAAGGCGGCTGCATTCGCACGCGCAAGCACGTCGTCGGCTGCGGCGACCGACGTGCAAGAGGCGCGACAGCGAGGGCGAGATGTCATTGCGGTGCTGCAGGAAGCACTGGACGGCGAGGCGCTGCCGATCGCGCTACCGTTCGCCCAGCGCGCCGGCACGAAGCCGAAGCTGAGCGCTGCGGTTTCTGCAAACACCCGCCTCGGGTCCTGGAGTGTGTCGCGTCCCCGCGTGAGTGCCGCGGTCGATTTCGTGAGCCAGTTCAAGCTGAAGGTGCTCCCGGTCTCGAAGCTCGCGTACGACGACGAAGCCGGAGACCCGACTGCGGACCAGCGACCGGAAGACGTGGCTCCGCGGACGGCCTTTTACGGGACCTTCCTATCGACGAAGGCTCGACCCCAGAACTTGGCACGGGTCGAAGGGTTCGTTGTCGACGAGTGGAGTGAGAGTCGTCCGAGCAGCCAGCAGTCCACCGGCCTGTGCGTCAACTATGACGCACCGCAGAGTGAGGCTCCTCAATGCGTTCTTCTCTGCTCACCCACGGCAGGGGCGTCCGCCCAGTGGACAGAGAAAGACGCGAGCGGCTACGTGCATGAGGTGCTCCAGTGGATGAAAGTCCGCGCGCGAACCTCGTCTGGTGCGTTCTCGTGGATGTCGGGTGCTAACGAAGTTCCGCGTCGCCAGGACGGCAAGCGCCGCATCCCGCGGCAGCAGCTGCTCGCCATGCACTTCCCTGACGCAGTGGCGTCCGGATTCGTCCTCCGGAACAACGCAAGGCATTCGTTCACGCTCAACGAAGCGATTCTTGGCGAGGAGCTGTGACATGGTCGAGTTCGAGAGAGGTCAACGCCTACACGGCATCAACACGACCGCGCGCCCCGACGATGGCTTGCGCTGTCGGATAGCGGACCCGCTGTGGTTTCTGTCCATGCAGTGGTTGACCGGCGAGTTCGAAGCCGAGAACGGCGGGCGTGTCGCGACGATTCGGGTCGAGGCCGAGGAGTATTCGTTGACATCGGTCACTCTCGACGAGGTGGAGATGCCCGTCGACACGAGCGCGCCGCTCGAACGACTCGTCGAGGCCGAGGTCGACGACGAGGACCCTGCTGCGTGGAGCACCAGGAGACTCGAGTACGGGTTCGGGGCCAGCACGTCCGCGCACGATCTCCTGGCTTCGGAGTATCACGGGGACCACTTGGACTGGTACCACTTCGACGTATCCGAGATTCGCGAGGCTGCACCGGACCACACCGTATCGAAGGAGCTCGTGGCGAACTCGGTCAGCGTCAGCGGCGCGCCCGAGCCGCGCTGGTGGCAATTTGAGGAAGCCTCGGGCTCTGTCCTGTCTTACGTCGATCCGGAGCCGAACGCGCTCTCGATGCTGTTGCCCGAGTTTCTGATGATCGACGTCAACAACTGGTTCATGATCCCCCTGTCGCAGCGGGCGGGATCGGTGCGACGCATCAAAGAAGTCGAGGTCATCGACAGCTTCGGGCACGCGACGAAGCTCGGGCCGGCGATTCGCAGCTGGAAGACCGGCGACTGGGGGTGCTTCGTCCTCGACGGGGAGTCGACGGCGACCCGCGAAGCTGACGGTAGCTTGCTGTTCGTCCCGAATGTAGCTGTGGAGATCCTGCAGAACGTCGACGTCGAAGAGGTGCGATTCCTGCGTGACGAGGACGCGCGCGTCGTCTGGGCGCACGAGCGCCGCTACCAGGACGAGGACGGTCGGACGGTCGTGAACGGTGACGACCTGAGAAGCGACTCAGAACAGGAGCCGGGCGCGGACGAGGAATCCCCGCGTTTCGTTCTGGCCAACCCGATCGCGTCCAGCTGGACCCCATACGTGCCCCGCCAGCTCTATCCGTCCTCGACATCGACGGAGATCTCGGACATCTACCTGCGCCGCGCGCGTACGCAAGAGGACGGGGACTCTCCTCAATACCACGCCAAGGTCGTCGAGGAGTCTTGGCGGATCGACGAGCACGAGGTGCCCCGCTCCGGCGTCCGCGTGCGGCGTATCCAGCGTTTTGCTCGCGGTAGCGACGGTGCGGAGCACTTCTGGATTGGGCGGGTCAAGGAAGCTGCCCAACGTCTGCAGCACCCGGCTGTGCGGTTCGACTACCTCGACGAGAAGCGGCCGTAAGCCGCAGGAGTACGACGACATGGTCTTTCTCGAGTACCGAATTCACCCCAGTGTCGGTATCGCGCGAATGGGCAATGCCCCCGGTCACTACTTCGTCGGCGCCGAAGAGCCAAGGGTCCCCGTTAGCCCGCAGATCCGGAGCATGGCTACGGCGAGCACGAAGTCGGCGGCGGTGGGGCCCGGGAACGAGTTCCGTCTCGCGAGCGGCCAGATTGCGAAGCAGGCTGCCCGTTTTCGCGTCTGGGCCTACTACTGGGATGACTGGACCGGCCTTACCAAGAACGATCACCCGCTCGAGATCCGCGAATGCACCATCGCGGATTTCGACTTCGAGTGGAAGGTCAAGGTCGCCAACTGCAAGAAGGGAGTCGTCGATGCACATGCAAACAAGCCTGCGGCGAAGATCCTGAAGACCTCCAAGCCGTTGCCTGGTGACTACGGTCCGCCCAAGAAGATCAAAGCATCAGGCCAGTGGCTACTCGCGCATGTCGTTCTGGACGATGAGCCCGCTACTCGGGGGACGCTTCTCGTCATGGGTAGCGAAGGTAACCATGGCCTCAAGTCCGGTTGGGGCGGCACGGACCGGAGCAAATGGACGGGCTTCGCTAGAAATCTCGTCGTGGACGAGGCCACCGATGATGCCGCGGATGGCAGCGTCGAAGTCAAGGTCACACCGAAGGCCTCCGCCCCCGATTACATCCGGGCCGTGCATTCCGAGGCTACGTACAAGCACGCCTGGGTAGTGATCGGGAGTCCCGACTTCGGGGCCGATATCGAGCAAGTCGTGAGCCTCTACGATCTCGCGCTTGACAGGGGTCGTACCAACGCCAAGTCCTGGTTCGATTTCTGGGGCAAGGGCCCGGACTTCCTCGGCGGCGAGCCGACGTTCAACGGCGAGGTTCTCCCTGCCTTGCAGAGTTACCTCGACGTTCAAGACGTGTCACTGATGGGCGCAGCACACACCAAGCCGGACCTCGCAGCGCTCGGCGCCGACAAGAAGAAGGTGGTCGACAAGCTGAGTCCCTCCCCCGATCCCAAGCTCGCCGAGAACATCTTTGATACCAGCGTTCCCCGGCCTGCCACCCCGAAAATCGGGAACAAGCACAACATGCCTCTCTTGAACTTCCTGCAGTATCCGTCCCTCAAGAGAGAGTGGCTCGAGGCTTGGCGTGACAATCGGCTCAGCAAGGCCGCAAGGACGGGGAAGACGTATGCCCCTCGTCGCCTCGATGAAGCTCACATGGGTTCCATGTGCGGTGGTTCGTTCTTCCCTGGCATCGAAGTCGGGCGGGACGCCGCGGACTATCGGAACTGGGAAGCAAGTTGGGGCGCAGCGGAGGGTCACATCGATGTGCGCTTCCGGGGGAGTCCCGGCGATCTGACGCAACACTTGGCCGTGCCGTGGCAGAAAGACTACAAGCTCTGCGCGTCTTCCGGCGGATCGCTCGAGTACTGGCCCTCCTCGAGACCGTCGATCGCGACGCGAAGGGGTGCGTCCTCTCCCCATGCGTGGGATGAGAACCAAACGACGCACTCGGACATGAACTTCGAAACACACTGGCACGAACTCGGCTTCATTCGCCGCTCGGCGCCCGGCTCGAACGTGCTCGAGGAAACCGAGAGGGGCAACTGATTCGCACCGAGCTTTGCATCGTCGGAGGCGGCCCCGCTGGCGCGGCACTCGCTGGTTTTGCTGCGCGCGCCGGAGCCGATGTCGTGCTACTCACGGGCGCGAATCGGGCCTCGACATGGGAGCACATTCATCCCTCGGCGCGAACGTCCGTCCTCGCTCTCGAGGCCGACCTCGAGCGAGCCGCTCCAAGCCATGTTCCTGGAGGTGTCGCTGTGGCCTGGGACGACAAGCCGTTTCTGCGCTCCTACATGTCGGAGCCCCGCGGTCCCGGACTCTCCGTCGATCGCTCGTCGTTCGATGCGTGTTTGCGCGACGCGGCAAGGAAGGAAGGTGTTCGGATCGAGACTGGAGTCGCGCGCGACGTCGAAGTCCACCCTCGGCATGTGCGCGTTCACAGCGGGGGCGAAGATCGCCTCGAGATCCGCGCATCGTACGTCGTCGACGCGACGGGCCGACGTGCCACGATCGCTCGAAAGCTCGGGGCTCAGCGCACGCAACGAATCCCCCTGATCGCGTGGATCGCGGAATTCGAGACTGCGGACCTCGGCGCGCTCGTCGTCGAGGCGAGTCCCGACGGCTGGTTCTACACAATGGGCACGGACGGCGGTGCGAGCGTCGGGTGGGTCACGGAGCCCGGACGAGTGCACCCCCGAAGCGCCGAGCGCGAATTGCGGGCCGCGTTGGTGAACGCCCCACTGACGCGCGAGTGCGTCGGGGACGCTTCTATCGTCGGAATGACGAAGAAGATGGCCGGTAGCGGGCTCCTGGATCGCGTGATCGGAGACCGCTGGATCGCCGTCGGCGATGCCGCGGCATACACCGACCCGATCTGGGGCCAGGGGGTGTCGCGCGCGCTCGAAGTCGCGGAGCGCGCGAGCGAGTACTTGCGCGCTCCGGCCAAGGCGCGTAAGCGCCTCCAGCCGCTCTACGCGTCCGCGATCGCCGAACACTGGCTCGAAGTCGAGCGCGGGCGCGATGAGTTCTATGCGCGCGGGCTGAATCGGTTCGATACCGGCTTCTGGCGTTACTACGACCAGCAGGCTCGGGCGAATCCGCTGCAGGCGAGTGTGCACGAGCGTTGAGTCCGGAGCGAGCGGCTCGTCTTTGATTCTGTCTGCCGATTGGGGGACGGAGTTCCAGTAGCGGCGATCGCGGACTTCCGCGGCGGCTGCAGCCGCCCGAAAACTTCGACATCTTTTTCGCGGTTCGTGCGAGACCCCCGTGGGCCGCTCTCGATTGGTGTCCCCGAGCCGAGCGGATTGGCCGCTTCGCCTCGTTCGTACTGACACGCTCTTCCTCGGAAAGCCTCATGTCCATGCTTCCGCTTTCTCATCTCGCGCGGGCTCTTGCGATCGCGACCTGCCTGGCACCCGTCTGCATCGGACAGGTGCGCCTCGAGCGCCACGGCCCGGACGGCTTTCCCCCTTCGACCCCCGCCTTCGCGACGGCCATCGTCGTGCTCGACGACCTCGACGGCGACGGTCTTGGTGAGCCGGCAACGCTTGCCGGCGGAGTGCGCATATTCTCGACCCGAACCGGTCGGATCCTTCGCCATCTGCCGCCGGGACCACTCGTCGACTCCTTGCCCGCCTCGCTCGCGGTCGTCGGCGACCTCGATGGCGACGGACTGCGGGACGTCGTCGTCGGCTACCCAGACGAGGACGGAGGACAAGGCCTCGTCGAGACGCTCTCCGTCGCCACCGGCAACCGGATCTTCGTAATCGCTGGAAGTCCTGGCTGGCGATTCGGCGAGTCGGTGTGTGGGGTCGGAGACGCGAACTTCGATTCGATTCCCGACTTCGCGGTCGGAGCGCCGAACCGCAGCACCACTGGCCCCGGTGGCGGCCCGAACGTCGGGTTGGTGCGCGTGCACTCCGGGGCGAACGGGGCCGCGCTCTGGTCGGCGTCCATAGGCGGTCCCGACAGCTACTGCGGGATGTCCATCGACGCGCTCGGAGACCTCGACGGAGACGGAACGGTCAGCATCGTGTTCAGTGCGCCTGGCGCACGGCGCGCGTACGTCCATGAGGTGCTCGGGCAACCGGGTCTCGTCACGTTGGTGCCGCTCACGCCGTTCAACATGCTGGGCGACGACGACTTCGGTCATGTCGTGGCGGCGGTCGCCGACCTCGATGGGGATGGACGCAAGGACGTCGTGGTCGGGGCGCCCGAGTACACGACATACAATTTCAGCACCACCGACGAGACCGGGCGTGTCTACGCCTACAGCTCTTGGAGTGGTGCTCGACTGTGGGACTACGTAGGCGACGACACCACGGATCCGAGGATCGGTGCGGATCTGGCGGGGGGCGAGGACGTGAACAGCGATGGCGTCCCCGACGTGATCGTCACGGGTTGGAGTGATGAGCGACACGTTCTGTCGGGGGCGAACGGTGCGTCGCTCTCGCTCATTCTCGACGGCTACGGGGATCGCGCGTTCGCGGTGACCGACGAAGACGCGGACGGGGACGGTCGCTCGGATCTCTGGTTCGGCGAGACCGGCACAATCGAGCGGCTCGACGGCGCGACGGAGGGGAGTGGCTCGCTCCGATTCAACTCGGCAAGTGGAACCGCGTACGGGGCAGCCGTCGCGGTCCTCGATGACCTCGACTCCGATGGCGTACCCGAGATCGCGATCGGGGAGCCGTTCGCCGGCGTCGATGGTGCGGGTCACGTCGAGATCCGGTCGCGCGGCGACGTGATCGACGAACTCACGGGCCCCACACCCGCCGGACAGTTCGGTGCGGCGATCGCAGCCCTCGACGACCTCGATGGCGACGGCTTCGGTGACTTCGTCGTCGGGACGCCCAATGCACGGTACGGGCTGACCCAAAGGCGCGGTGGCATCCGGGTGTACTCCGGGCTTACGCGCGCCGTGCTGCGCATCGTCCCCGGCCAGGTCGACGGCGAACGGTTCGGTGCCAGCGTGGCGCGCGTGCCCGACGCGGATGGCGACGGCGTCGACGACTACGCGGTCGGCGCGCCGGGGTGGACCAGCGCAGGGGGAACCGCGGCCGGGCGCGTCTACCTCTACTCGGGAATCACCGGGCAGCAACTGTACTTGCGCAACGGCTCGCTCGATGGAGGCCTGTTCGGCGCGTCCGTCGCAGGAACCTCGGATGTCGACGGTGACGGACGGGGCGATCTGCTCGTCGGAGCACCGCGCGAGTTCACGAGTGTGTTCGATTTGTTCGCAGGCAAGGTGCGGTGCTACTCGGGTGCGAGCGGCGTTGAGCTCTTCTCGGTCACGGGGTCGCAGCCTTCGATGGGGCTCGGTACTTCGGTGTCTGCACTCGACGGTGACGTGTCGGGCGACGGGATCCCCGACTTCATCGCTGGCGCGCCGCACTACGGCGCGGTCGTCGGGAGCTCGGGAGACGGCCGTGCCGAAGTCCGGTCCGGTGCCGACGGGTCGCTGCTCTGGTCGGTCGCAGGCGCGTTCCAGTCGCGCCTCGGCACATCCGTGCTCGGCCTCGGCGACGTCGACAACGACGGCGTCGCGGACTTCGCGATCGGTGAGCCGGACTTCGTAGACTTCTGGAACGGCAGCCGCGGTCTCGTCCGGCTCTACTCGGGCAACACCAACGCGCTGTTCCGAACCCTCACCCAAGCCGATCCCCCCGATCCGTCCGATCCGTCGCGAGACACCCCGTTCGGTTCGTCGCTCGCGGTAGGAGCGGACGTCGACGGGGACCGCGCGAGGGATCTGGTCGTCGGGGATCTGGGGCGCTGGCGGAACCGTGGCGCCATCGAGCAGTGGTCCGCTCGGTCGCTCGGCTCGGAGCAGCTCGGCGCTGGCACGCCCGGATGCTCCGGCCCGATGGATCTGACGCTGTATCGCCCGGCGAACGTCGGGCAGACGATGACGCTGCGCTACGGAACGTTGGCGACGGGCGTGCAGCCGCTGCTGTTCCTCGGCGAATCACCGTTCGACCCCGGCATCGAAGTGCTCGGCGTGCAGTTCCATCTGCTCCCGACGGCCCAGGTCGAGCTGCCGTCGCTCGTCGGCACGCACGGCGAGTTCGTCGTGCCCCTGCCTGCGGATCCGGGGCTCGCGGGTGTGCAGCTGTCGATGCAGATGTTCGCGCTCTGGTCGTCCGGGTGTCCGCAGCTGCCGTTCTCGCTATCGAGTTCGAATGCGCTGACGGTCACGTTCCAGTAGAGGCGATCTGCGGCGTATGGTAGCGCTCGCACGATCAGGGCGCGTCCCCCGAGATGGCGGCCGCGCGACGAGTGTTCGAACAGGCTCCCGATGAACTCCTCCGATCCGTCCGAGCTTCCCGCAGACCTGGACACGCTCGTCGTCGAGTGCCTCGCGGCGGTCGAAGACTCCGGTCCCGGCGTCATCGAGGAGTTCTGCCGCAAGCATCCTCGACACGCGGCCGCCCTTCGGCGTCGGCTCGGCGTGCTGCTCGATGCGGGCCTGCTCGAGGAAAGTTCGGACGAGGGACAGCTACCCGAGCGACTCGGGGAGTTCCGGATTCTCGCGCGCCTCGGCGGCGGCGGGATGGGGGAGGTCTACCGCGCCGTGCAGGAGCCACTCGACCGCGAGGTTGCGCTCAAGACCGTCCGTCCCGAGTTGCTGCACTTCCGTGACACACGCGAGCGCTTCCGGCGCGAGATCGAGGCGCTCGCGAAGCTCTCCCATCCCGGAATCGTGCCGGTGTTCGGCTCCGGCGAAGACGACGGCGTGCCCTGGTTCGCGATGGAGCACGTCCGCGGCGCGTCGTTGGCACAGGTGCTGGGGCAGCTGCGCGGTCGTGACCCTGCGACCCTGGAAGGGAGTGATCTCCACGATGCCCTCGAGGAGGCATGCGGGGCGACTCCCGAGGACACGTGGTCCTACAACGGAACCTGGATCGAGGTTTGCTCGAAGATCGGGCATGACATCGCGGCCGCACTCGACCACGCGCACCGGGCCGGCATTCTCCACCGCGACGTCAAACCATCGAACATCATGCTCGGCCTGGATGGCCGCGCTCGTCTGTTCGACTTCGGTCTGGCGCGGACGGAATCCGGGGACGGTGTCCAGGAGCTGACGCGCACCGGCGCCATGGTCGGATCGCTGCAGTACATGGCGCCCGAACAGGTTCGTGGCGACTCCGATCTGGACCGCCGAACGGACGTCTACGGGCTCGCTGCCACGCTGACCGAGCTGTTCACCCTTCGGCCGGTGCACGCTTCCGAAGGTGCTGAGCGACTGCGCGACGCCATTCTCGCCGGCGAGCGACCTCGTTGGATCCAGCGCAACCGACGGATGCCGCGCGACCTGATCGTCGTGCTGGAGAAGGCTCTCGACCTCGATGTCCACCGGCGATACGCGACCGCGGGTGAATTCGCTCGTGATCTCGACGCCGTCCTCGAGCTGCGCCCGATCCGCGCGCGACCCTCTGGCGTCTGGCGCCGCGCTCAGCGCTACGCGCGCCGCCGTCCTGCGGCAGCGCTCGGCGTCGCGACGGTCGCTCTCGCTCTCATCGCGGGTCCGCTCGTCTTGCTCTGGGTGAACGCCGAGATCCGAGACGCCCTCGCGCGAACCGAACGCGAGCGCACCCGTGCCGAAGACGCGCTCGAAGTTGCCGATCGCGAGCGAATCCGTGCGGCCATGCGCTTCGAGGACGCTCACGATGCGATCATCGATCTCGTCGGCGTCGTCGGGAGCGAAGATCTCAGTGAAGTTCCGGGTGCGGCACCGGTGCAGCTTGACGTCCTCGAGCGGTGCGCGACACTTTTCGATCGCCTGCTCGAGGACCGACCGGACGACACGGCGCTGCGTGTGCAGGGTGCGCAGATCGGGCGGGAGATCGCCTCGGTTCTCGAAACTCTGGGGCGGCTCGAAGAGGCGCGCGAGAAGCGTCGGTCGTGCGAGGCGCGGATGCGCGCCGTGCTCGTGGATCGCGGCTATCCCGACGCCGTCGAGGCTTCGCCCGAGGGTGAGATTCACACCGGCGTCGTCGCGTTCGAGCTCGCCGACCTGTTGATCGACTACTCGGCGGCCGAGCCGGACGACGTCTTCGAGGTGCTCGAAGATGCCGAGAAGATGTTGGCGATCGCCGAATCCGCCCCGGCAGAGTTCCTGGCTCCGGACCGCGTGATCGCGGCACGGCGCACGCTGCTGCACAACCGCGCCAACACACTCTACAACCAGGACCGCTACGACGAAGCGTTGCCCGTCGTCAATGCGGCCCTGGCGGAAGCCGAGCGGTTGCAGTCGGTGCGGTCGCCGGACGACTCGGAGATTCGCTGTGCGCTCGGTGCCGACCTGAGCCTGCGCGGGTTGATCCACCTCGAGTCGAAGCGCACGGAACTCGGTCTGCGTGATCTCGAGAGCGCGGAGAAGACCCTGCGATCGCTCGTCGAGGACGATCCGCAGCCGGACCATCGCTCGCGCCTGGGCTTGTTGTTGATCAACGCGGGAGTGTTCGACTATCGGGCGCGGCGCTACGACGAGTCCGAGCGACGTTCTCGAGAGGCGTTTGCGCTGTTCGAGGTTCTCACGCGTGAGCAGCCCTACCGCTCCAAGTATCTCTCCCATCTCGCGTCGGCGTGCGAGGGCATCGGCCTCGCGATCGCCGGCCGCGAGGAGCTCGCGGAGGCGGCACCGTGGGTCGTCCGCAACGTCGAGATCCTCGGTGATCTTCTGCGTCTCGACCCCGACAACATCCGGCTGATCTACAACCGGGCGATCGCGAACCACAACTGTGCGGTCGTCTACATCCTCCTGGGTCGCCGAGCTGAGGCGGCGAGGTTCACGGACGTTTCGAACGCGGGCATGGAGCGGCTCGCCAAACACGGAATTGCCTCAGCGAGCAGAGCCATCCCGGCGATGCGCTCAGTGCGAATGCGAGCTCGGATGGCCTTCGACGAGTGGCCGGACGCCGACGCACTGTTCGAGTGTGTGGAGAGCCTCGACGACAGTGTGAGCTCGTGGAGTTCGGCTGCACTGTGTTTTGCAGACGCCGCGGGTGTGGCGGGATCACGTGAGCCTGTCGACACTGAGCGGGTGCGCAAGTTCGAGGACCACGCGTTGGCAGCGCTGACGCGCGCAGTCGAGCACGGCTATGCGGATGGCGCGGAGCTCGACGAGGCGGTGTTCGACAGCATCCGGAGCCGACCGGAGTTCGTCGAGCTGCGGGCTCGGATGCCTCGCTGAGAGCGTCTGAACGACGGTTGCGGGTGTCCGTCCGAAAAGTCGACGAAACGGTGAGCCGTTCTGCCGTCGCTCTTCGCAAGGCGAGTCATGAACACCAGATTCCTCGTCACCGCGAATGCCTGTCGCTGGGCCCTGCTTTGCCTCTTGGCAGCACCAACCGCGGCCCAGCAGATCACCGCGGTGACGACGCGCTTCGTGCACCTCCGGGTCACGGCGCACGGCGGCGGCAACTTCCTGAAGCTCGGTGAGGTCGCGTTCCGATCCGCGTTTGGCGTCGTCAACACGATTGCGCACAACGGCGACTTCGTCGGCGGCGTCGCCTACGACGCCGTCTCGGACGTAGTCATCGTCGTGGACGACGGGGACACCATCAACTACTACGACCGCGCGACCGGTGTCGAGACGCTGCAGTTCCCCGCTTCCGGCAGGGTCATCGGCGTGCAGGTCGACATCACGACCGGCAACATCTGGGCGGTCGGCGAAGACGAGGTCGTGCGCGAGATCGACCGCACCGGCGTGGTGGTGTCGTCCTTCTCCACGCTGCCGGTGGTCGACGACGCGTCGGCGCTCGCGATCGATCCCGCGACCGACACTCTCTGGGTCTCGAACGACGGCGCCAACACCGTGACCGAGTTTCGCAAGGACGGTACCCCGACCGGCGCCTCGTTCGCGCCGGTGGGCAGCACGGACGGTGACGGCCTCGCGTACGATCCGACGACGCGCACGTTCCTGATCGGCGAGGATGGCGGCGACGAGATCCTCGTCGTCGACCGGACGGGCGCGCTGCTCCGGCGCTTCGACGTCGCCAGCTTGGGCCTGAGCCCTGAAGGCCTGGCCGTCGACACGACGACGGGCCGCGTGTTCTGCGGCAACGGGCTGGCCGCGCAGACGGTCGCCGAGCTGGCCGGGATCCTCGCGACGCCGCCGGCCGGTGCGCTGAGCCGCTACGGGACGCCGTGCGGCGGCCGCATCGCCGCGAGCGACATCGCCGTCGACGATGGCGTCACCGAGAGCGGCCTGTGGATCGGCTATCAGGGGGCGCTGCCGCCCGGGAGTGCGTTCGTGCTGATGCTCGGCACCGCGCGGCAGAATATTCCGCTGTCCGCCGTCTTGTCGTCGCCGTGCACCGTCTTCGCGCTGCCGGATCTGCTCAACGTGATCGGCGCCACGAGCGGTTCCGGTCGCGGCGGGATTCGCCTGGAACTGCCGCCGGGCTTCGCCGGCTTCACGATCACGGCGTGGGCCGCGGATTTCGACTTCAGCGTCGGCATCCCGAGTTCGTCCGGCGGACTCGAACTCGTCATTCAGTAACCGCGCGCGCCACCTCGTGGTGGGCGGCGTCGGTCAGTCACGGCGCAACCGCTGCGCGCGTCGTGCGCGCAGGCGGTTCAGCTGCCGAGCGCACGACTGCTGCAGGATCTCATCGCCCTCTTTGGCTGCGCATTCCTCGAGCGCCTCGGCGATTCGGATCCCCAGCGGATGGTCGGGGGGCAACACGCGCGCGGCCGCTTTGCGGATCTCGACGAGGGCGCGCCGCGCCGAGTCGAGCTCGCCACGACCGATCGCCGCACGTAGTCGCAGGAGTCGTGCGTCGAGGAGGGCCCAGTGGTCGCTGCGGAGCAACTGCCGTCGTAGCGTCTCGCACTGCGATGCGATCTCCGCGACCTCGGGCCACTGTTGCTGGCGGAGGTGAAAGTGCCCCAGCAACTCGAATCGCTCGGCGATTCGGATGTGCTTGCTGCCGACGGTGGCGAAGTACGCTTCGGCCGTCTGATCCAGAAGCTCGCTCGCATCTTCGTATGCGCCCGCTGCGATCCGTGCCTGAGCGAGCACCATCTTGGCCCGGGTCGCGATGTAGCGCTCGTCTCCGCAGATCGTCACGGCTTCCTCGGCGAGACGGAGTGCTCGTTCGACGTGACCGCGGCCCAGGGCCACGCCGGCGAGTCCACGGACCGCACGTCCGATGTCCGGGTGGCTTTCTCCGCGGTTCGCGGCGAGCAGGTCCCGACACCGGGTGAATGCGCGATCCGCTGCTGCGAGGCGGTCACCGGCGAGGCTGATGAGGCCGATGTCGAGATGGATCCAGGGTTCGCGGTTGGCCGCTTCGGCGCCGAGGCTCCGCACGATTGCGAGTGCCCGCTCGAGGAAGGTCAACGGCTCGTCGATCGCTCCCTCGTACTCGAATCTCAGGTCGGCCATCGCGACGTAGGCGCGTGCCGTGTCGATGTGTGATTCGCCGAGATGCTGACGGCGGAGTTCGAGTGATCGCGTCAGGTGCGGGGCGGCCTCGGGATACATCGAACGACGTCGGTAGGCCACGCCCAGGGACTCACGCACCGACGCTTCGACTTCGGGGAACGGCCCGAGGTCCTCGGGAATGCGTCGGCTCGCCGCAGCCATCAGATCGAGCAGGGTGGTTTCCGAATCGCCGCCGGTCTCCGGGTCGGACTGGAACACCATTCGCTCCAGAAACAGCGCGGCCGCCTGGGCGTTCTCGGCGCGACGTTCGGCCAGGGCCTCGGCGCCGCGCGCGCGCACCAAACCGACGATCAGGCCGGTCACGCCGACCAGCGTGCAGATCGCGGCGACCGCCGTGGCGGCGACGGCGAAGCGGTGTCTCTGCACGAACTTGCGAGCTTGGTAAATGGCGCTCGGCGGTCCCGCGTGCACGGGCTTCCCGGCGAGGTAGCACTCGACGTCGTCGCGCAGCGCGTCCGCCGAGGGGTAGCGCCGCGTCCGGTCCTTCTCGAGCGCGCGCATGACGATCCAATCGAGTTCGCCCTTCAGAACGCGAGACTCGATCCCGGTCGTGTCGTGCGCGGAATCCTCGGCGCGTGGTGCGTGCCCGACACGCGAGCTCGGCCGCACCGGATCGACGTCGCGAATGATGCGCAGGATCTCCGAGTAGCCGCCTTCGCGAAGCGTCTTGGATTCGAACGGGAGGGCGCCGGTCAGGAGTTCGTACAGGAGAACACCCAGCGAATAGACGTCCGTGCGAGTGTCGATGTCCGTTCCCGATCCCTC
This sequence comes from Planctomycetota bacterium, assembly GCA_028281765.1. Taxonomy (GTDB): domain Bacteria; phylum Planctomycetota; class UBA1135; order UBA1135; family UBA2386; genus JANQJF01. Next base: position 72,023 of record JANQJF010000023.1, read on the forward strand.
GGCCTGTTCGGGCGACATGTACTCGGGAGTGCCGATCAGCCGGCCCTGCTCGGTGAGCAGCGTGCGTTCGGTCAAGCGCCACGATGTCGCCTTGGCGACTCCGAAGTCGATGACCTTCGGAACGGCGCTCCCTTCCAGCGACGAGACCAGGACGTTCGAGGGCTTCAGGTCGCGGTGGATAATGCCGCGGTGATGTGCGTGCTGGACGGCGCGGCAGACTTCGATGAACAGCTGCAGTCGATCGCGCAGGTCGAGCCCGTGCGTCGCGCAGTAGCGCGTCATCGGCAGACCCTCGACCAGCTCCATGACGAAGAAGGGGCGGCCCTGCTCGGTGAGGCCGGCGTCGTGCACCTTGGCGATGCCGGGGTGGTCGAGGATCGCCAGTGCCTGCCGCTCCGCCTCGAAGCGCGCGATCACCTCGCGCGAGTCGAGGCCGAGCTTGAGGATCTTGATCGCGACGCGCCGCCGCAGCGGGGCCGTCTGCTCTGCCGAATAGACGACACCCATGCCGCCCTCGCCAAGCCGTTCGAGGATCTGGTACGGACCGATCCGCGTGGGGGGCTCGTCCGCGGGGATCGTGGTGACCGGGGTGTGGCCCGCAGCAATCCCGAGGGCGCGGAAGTCAGCCAGCGGAGATCCGATGCCCGCGTCGACCTCTTCGCGCTCGGCGCGTTCGTGGGCCTCCAACAGTCCCAGGAGTCGACGGACGAGCTCCGGGTCGTCAGCGTGGCGACTCTGGAGAAAGGCCGCGCGCTCCGCCGGCGGTTGCTCCAGCGCCTCGTGGAAGTGATCGAATTCGCGATGCATCGGGCATTCAGTGTCCCAGGCGTTCGTAAAGCCAGGCCCGCGCGAAGACCCACCGCCGCTTGATCGTCGCGAGCGAGACCTGCTCGATCTCGGCGACCTGCTCCAGCGTCATCCCGGCGAAGTAGCGGTAGCGGACCAGCTCGGCCAGTTGCGGGCTCTCGCGTTCGAGGACTTCGATCGACTCGTGGACCTCCAGGGCGTCGAGCTGCGGGTTGGGCGACGCCGCGTCGACGTCGCTGAGGGTCACACGCACCGCGTCGCCGCCGCGCTTGCGCGCGCCTCGTCGCCGGGCGTGGTCGATCAGAACGCGTTCCATCGCGCGGGCGGCGGCGCCGAAGAAGTGCGGGCGGTCCTCGAGGTACGAGATGGCGCCGTCGAGTCCGAGGAACGCCTCGTTGACCAGTGCGGTGGGTTGCAAAGTGTGTCCCGGCCGCTCCGCGAGCATCTTGCCTTCGGCCATCCTGCGCAGCTCGGCGTGCACGAGATCGAACAGACGCTGCGGTGCGTCCGGTTCTCCTCTGCGGACTCCGGCGAGGAGTTCGGTCACGCGGTCTGAATCCATGGCTGCGTGGAAACTCGTGGTGGTCGGGTCCTCTTACCGATCATACGTGCGCTCGCCAGGGGAAGTAGCGAACCATCGAGCCGGACCTTCGCTCGTGACGCGGAGGCCTAGGTCAGGAGTTCCGGTTGCGCAAGGGGTGAGAATGGACAGGGAATCGAGTTTCTGTTGGGACGACGCCGGCGTCGCCCGATCGACCGCCGAGACGCTATGAGGTAAGCACTAGCCAGTAGATTCCGATCCCGATCGATGCCGCGCCGACGACGGTCATGACGCGGGGCACCGCGCGGTCGCCGAATGCGTTCGTCAACCTGCCGAGTAGCGCGCCGAACACGGTCATGATCGCGACGCTCGCGGCGAGGTAGCTGCCGATGTAGACCGCGGCGTCGGTGGGCGGCATCGCGAGTGACGGCAGCACGGCCCAGAAGTGACCGGCCCCCGCGAGGCCGTGCACGACGCCGACGCCGAACGCGGCGTGGCGATGGCTGTGCGACGGTTCCCCACCTTGGTGTGCGTCGCCCTCGTGTTCGTGCCCGTGGTGCACGTGCAGATGGGCATGTGCGCCGCCCTCGTCGTGCGAGTGCACGTGCTCGTGCACGACAATCCCGCGCGCGCGGCGGATTGCGATTGCGCCGATCACGATCAGCACGAGGCCGACGAGTCGCTCGGCCCACACCGACGCGATTTCGACCTGGCCGATCGTGAGAAGCGTCTGGCCCAGAACGCCGAGGAGCGCGACTCCGATGCCGTGGCCGAGTCCCCAGCAGGCGCCGACGATCGAAGGTCGCACGCGCCGTGGGCGGTCGATCGCGAGGGGGGCGACCCCGGCGAGGTGGTCGGGGCCGGTCAGCACGTGGGCCGCGCCGGCGAGGAGTCCCTGTACCAAGACTGTCATGGAGCAATGATCCCTGCCGCTGAGGTGGCGGCGGCCAGTCGCCAGACGACGACGCGGTTGTTGCCGGAGTCGGCGACCGCGAGCAAGTCGCCGTGCAGCGCAATGCCGTACGGCCAGCAAAGGGTGTCGGCCGTGATCTCCGACCAGCGATTCTCGCCGCCCGCGTCGAAGTCCAGCTGACCGAGCACTCCCTTGGCGTGCGCGCGATCGCGCAGCGGCGCATCGAACGTCAGCACGCGGTTGTTCGCGGTGTCGGCGATACACACGCGCCGGTCGTCGGCGGCGAGGCCGTACGGGAAGCGCAGCCGACCGGGGCCTTGTGCCGTGTGCGGCATCTCGAACGCGTGGTCGAACCCATCCTGACCGACGAGCACGTCTGCCGCGCCGCGTCGGTCGTTGTCCGCTTCGAAACCGAGCACGCGATGGTTGCCGGCGTCCGCGACCAGCAGCTCGCCGCGACCCGTCGTCGCGAGCGCATGGGGCCAACGCATCGTGTCGGCGCCGACGCCGCGGCCGCGGTTTTCTTCCCCGGCCCCGAAGTCGTCCTGTCCGATGACGGCGGCTGCCGGGGCGTCGCCATCCGGCACGCCGTCCCAGCGCAGCACGCGGCGGTTCTGTGTATCGGCGACGTAGAGATCGCAGTCGAGGATCGCGATGCCGTAGGGGCAGTCGAGGCCGTCCGGTCCGATGTCCTTCCCGCGGTTCTTCGTCGTGTCTTCGAACGAGGGCTGCCCGAGCACGGCGTCGGGCGCCGTGCCGTGCTCGGTCGGCAGCGCGTTCCACACGGCCACGCGGTGATTCCATGCGTCGCAGACGAATAGCCGGCCGCCGTGCACCGCGACGCCCGTCGGTAGGTGGAGCCCGCGGCCGGGACCCGGGCGGTTCGGGCCTTCGGAATCGAAGTCGAGCTGACCGAGCACGACGTCGGCCGGCCCGTGTGCGCGCGTGAGGTCGTGCCAGATCAGCACGCGGTGGTTGCCGGTGTCCGCGACGACGAGGCTCGCGCCGTCGTTCGCGAAGCACACGGCGCGCGGCGCGTAGAGCGTCGATGCCGAAGGCTTTGCGTCCGGGAGGCGGAGGCCACCCGGGCTCGTCGCGCCGAGCTCGAGGATCGGCTGCCCCGCGGTGGGTGACGGGTTCACGGTCGAAGCCAAATGGAACCCTCCCGTTCGATCAGCGGCACCGGCACGAGTGGCGCGCCGGTCTTGTTGTTCGTGCATTCGCCGGAGTCGACGTCGAACTCCCAGCCGTGCCACGGACATGTGAGTGTGCAGGTGCGCTCGTCGCCGTTCTTCCGGTCGTGGAGGCCGCCGTCGAGTCCGAGCCCCTGATGCGGGCACTTGTTGTACCAAGCCCGCAGCGCGTCGCCGTTGCGCCTGACGAGCACGGAGTCCTTCGAGAGGTCGAAGCGGAAGAGCGCGCCGTCCGGCACGTCGGCGAGGTCGGGGCCGCGCTCCCAGCCCTCGCCAGGGTGCTCGATGACCGCCTTCTCCTTGGGGCGATCCTCGCGCACGAGCTCCACGCGTTTGACCTCCGGCGCGAGCTTGAGCACGGCGTCGGTCACGGCTTCCTGCAACGTCAGTGGTGCGAGCGTGCAGTCGGTGCAGCTGCCGAGCAGTCGCACGAACACCACGTCGTCTTCGCGTCGCACGAACTCGACGTCACCGTTGTGCTGCGCCAGGAGCGGCCGCGCGGCGTCTAGGCCGCGCTGGATTCGGCCGTCGAGATCCGGCCGGACGAAGCCGTGCAGTCCGAACATCGCCTGTAGGAACGGGTCCTTACCGAGTTCGGGCAGGATCGACCCGCCGGCCGGATGGGCGCGCAGCGTTCTCAGAATGCGGACGAGTCCTTCACGGTGGAACGCCTCGACCGCATCGCGCAGCTCGAACGCGACGCGCGTGGTGCCGACGCCCTGATCCTGCGCCGACCGCACGGCTTCGTCGACTCGTTTTGCGAGTCGCATGAGCTCCGCGTCGTCCTCGGGTGCCGCAGCGTGCGGCCGGGTCTCCGGCTTGGCCATCACGAGGCCTGTTCTCCTTGGATCCCGGTCACGCGGCGGCGCAAATCGTCGAGCATGCCGCGGGCTCTGCCCGCATCTTCCGCGAGTCCGCATCGCTGGAGCAGTGGGATTGCGAGCACGAGGTCGTCGATCGCTTCCGAGAGACGTTCGAGTGAGGCGCTTGCGTTGGCGCGGTTGATGCGCGCGCGTGCGTGGCCGGCGGGGTCGTCGGACTCGGCACGCAGCTCGAGCACGCGGCCGTACAGCGCGATCGCCTCGTCGAGGTTCTCGGCCAGGTGACCTGACGGAAGGATCTGGTAGGCGTTGGCGAGGTTGGTCGCGGCGGCGCACCACAGATCGGGCTCGATCTCCGGCGACAGCGTCCGCACGGCTTCGCGTAGCGCCTGCGTCGCGACACCCATGCGCAGTGCGTCGCCCGCTTCACGCATCGGCAGCGACAGGTAGACGAGACCGAGACGCATCTGCGCGAAGCCGTGCGCTCGCCGATGCCGATCGGGGTCGAGGTTGCGCAGCGCGTCTTGGTAGTGCGCCGCGGCGTCGAGCAACCGGCGCTTGTCCTGTGGCGCCTCTTGCTGCAGCAGCGCGCCGAGCTCGAGCTGGATCTCGGCGCGGATGACCGGGAAGCCGGATTCAGGGAGCACGTCGAGCGCCTCCTGCATCCGCGCGCGGGCTCGATCGAAGGTCGCTGCGCCGGCTTCGCGTTCGATCTCGAAGGCTGAGAGCATGAGCTGGGCGGCGAATCCCGGTGACGCATCGCGCGCGACACTCGCTGCGGCGACGAACGATTCGACGGCCGAATCGCTGGCGCCGCGCTCGAGCGAGATTGCCCCGTCGGTGGCGATCGCGAGCGCGAGCAGCTCGCCGTCGAGCAGATCCGCGTCGATGGCCTGCGCCTCGAGACCTGCGTGACGCGCTGCGACCTCGAGCATCGCGCCGAGCGGCTCTCCCGCGAATCGGGAGCGAAGCTCGTCGAGTTTCGATGCGCTCGGGTCGAGCACGAACCGATTGTAGGCCGCGATGGGGGAGTCGCCGTTCTCGAGGGAGTCTTTTGCGAGGACTTCGAGTGCGCCTGGCACGTCGTCGTCTCTCGCTGCGGACCAGAACGCGAGCGTCGGTGGGATCGTCGCATCGTCCGCGCCGTCGACCACGACTTCGCGCGCCGCTCGTGCCGCGCCTTCGACGTCGGGCAGGAGGAGTCCGCCGTGCGGCCACGGCGTCAGGCCGACCGGCTGGGGGCGAATGGAGATCTCGAGTCGTGCGTTCATCGTCAGTCAGGGTTTCCGGCGTGCACCGCGTTCGATCCAGCGCGCGGCGACGTCCGCCTTCGCGCGCGGCGGGTAGTCCGCGATGCGTTTGCTGTCGACGCGCGCGGCTTGGTGGTCTGCGTCGACCAGCCACACGTCGAGATACACGGCCCAGCGACCGTCTTCGTGCTCGACGCGCGCCTCGGAGTAGTCTCCGCGTTCCTGGGCCACGGCTTCATTCGGTCGGTTCGAGTTCGACCAGCTCACGGGCGAGGCGGTCGGCCAGCTTGCGCGCCGTGCTGCGGACCGGCTCACTCAGCTCCGCGCCGTGCTCGGTCGAGGCTGCCTCGATGAGCCACACCTCGATGTCCCGCGGATACTGGTCCTTGAGCAGCCACTTCGCGAACGACAGCGCGTGGTCCCAGCGAAACGCGTGGCTGTGGATGTCGGTTGGAGCAGGGAGGTTCGACAGCTCTTCGCCCGGAACGCGGAATAGCGTGCCCGGTTCGGAGCCCGTCGTCGCGGCGTCGATCAGGATCACGCGCTCGGCGCCGCGCATCTGGAACGCGACGTCCATGCCGGCCGTGCCGCCGTCGACGAGGCGCGCGTGGTCGCCGACGCCGCGCTCCCACAGCTCGCGGATCACGACCGGTCCCGCGGCGTCGTCGCCGCGCAGCAGATTGCCGCATCCGATCACCGCGACCGGTGGGCCGGGGATCGGAGCGTGCGGGTCGTAGTCCGGATCGGTCGGCAAGGCTTCGGGCTCAGCAGTTGCCGTCGACGCGGAACTTTGCGAGCTCCTTGCCGGACTTCGCGTCGTACGCGTGCACGGTGCAGACGAGGCACGAGTCGTAGCTGCGCGCGACGTGGCCGAGCTCGACCGGATCCGTCGGGTTCTCGATGGGCGTGCCGACGAAGGACTGCTCCATCGGGCCGAACTGCGACTTGCCGTCGCGCGGTCCGATGTTCCAAGCCGTCGGCGTGACGACCTGGTAGTTCTCGATCTTGCCGTCCTTGATCACGATCCAGTCCGACAGCGAGCCACGCGCCGCCTCGGTCGAACCGAAGCCGCGCCCTTCCGGTCGCTCCTCGGGCTTGACGTAGAAGCTGTCGTTGAGCTTGATCGCGTCGAGCCAGCCGCGCACGCGCTTGAAGTACTTCGGCGCCTCGTGCATCCGCGCCATCACGCGCGTCATGACCGACGCGCCCACCGTCTGGATCGTGTCCAGGAACAGCGGGTCGTAGTCCTGGTATGCCCGTGCGTCGGGGCGGCCGGCGATGACCTGGCGCGCGAGCGGGCCGGCTTCGAGCGGCTTCGCGCCGACGCTGGGAATCTCGTAGCGCGGGGCCTTGGCCCAGGTGTACTTGCCCTGCGCCTTGCCGTCCTTCGGGTCGATTGGATCCGTAACGCCTTCGAAAGGGTGCAGCGCGCCGCTGCCCTTGAAGAAGCTGTGCGTGTGGTCCTCGCGGACGTTTGCTTGGTCGAAGTCGTAATACTGGCCATCGCAGTAGACGCCCGAGCGCGCGATCAGAGCGTCGTTGCGGCCGTCGATCGTCGGGTGCACGTACTCGTCCGGTTCGAAGTAGGTGCCGGTCGACAGGAAGTTGCCGTAGCCGGTCCCGTACTTGTCGAGGCCGACCTCCTGGCAGAAGCGGATGAACAGCCCGCAGTCGGAGTTGCGGTGGCTCTCGCTCTCGTCGACCCACGCGAGAACGTCGGCCCAGGTCTTGTTTTCCATCCAGCGGTCGATCGAGCAGCCGAGCCAGACCTTCTCGAGCCACGTGTCCTTCCAGTATTCGAGGATTGCGATCGAGCGAGTGATGTCACTGAGAGTCGGGCCGCACATGACGCCGCCAGGCACCATGAACGACGAGTGTGGCCACTGGCCGCCGAAGATCGCGTAGACCTCGACCGGCTTGTTGGAGGTCGTGACGCCGAGCTCGTAGCTCGTGCCGACGACCGGTGCGAAGCGGCGTACGGCTTCGTCGTAGAGCTTGGCGCCGGCGTACTTCTGGTTCGTCAGATCGATCGCGAACAGCGCGTAGAACCAGCGCGGGATGCTCTGCAGCGTCTCGCAGGCCTGGGCGATGTTGCGCACGAGGGTCGCGTTCGGCGGCACCTCGGTCGACCATGCGGTGTCGAGCGCGTAGCACGACTTGAACAGGTGGCTACCGCCGCAGATGCCGCAGATGCGCGGCGTGACGATGAGCCCGGCCTGCGGGTCCTTGCCCTTCAGGATGATCTCGAAGCCGCGGAACATCGCGGCTTCGGTCCAGGCTTCGCTGACGACGCCGTCGTCGATCTTCACCTTGACGTCGAGGTCGCCTTCGACGCGGCCGAGCGGACTGACGTGGAGTTCTTGAGTAGTCATCGTGTGGGTTCGTGAATCTCGTTCAGACGACGAAGAGGTCCTTCTTGGACCAGTCGGGCGCGGCGATGCGCGCAGCCGCGGCGTGCGCCATGTACGTGAGGTGGTCGGTGCCTTCCTGCAACTCGGCGGGAACGGAGCCGGCGACCTTCTTCGTCTTGAAGATCGATCCCGGCATCAGGTCGTGGTGCGGGAACTCGGGTTCGGTGCAACCGATGCACGGCATACCGGCGCGCGTCTTGCTCGACGTGCGGTTCCACAGGATGCGGTTGCACGGCGAGTGGGTCATCGGGCCGCGGCAGCCGAGTTCGTAGTAGAGGCAGCCACTCCGCGTGCCTTCGCCGAACGTCATCGTCGACTGCTTGTATTCGAAGAATTGGTTCCTGGTGCAACCGGTCTGCGTGAAGCTCGTGAAGAACGTCGCCGGCCGGTGCAGGTCGTCGAGCACGAGGTCGCCCGCGCGGCCACTCGCGACGGCCACGAGGATCTGCGTGACCCAATCGGGGTGGGCGGGGCAACCCGGGATGTTGATCACCGGTAGGCCCGCCTTCGAGCGGAAGTCGCTGCCGAGGTATCCACCGGGCCCCTTCTTGAGGAACTGCAGTCCGGTCGAGTCGGACGGGTTGGGCGGAGTCGCGGGGATGCCGCCCCAGCACGCGCAGTCGCCGATCGCGACGACGATGCCGGCCTGGTCGCAAAGCTCGCGCACCCATTCCTGCATCGGGCGGTCGGCGAACATGTCGAATCGACCGCTGCCGTTGGGCGCCTGGATGATCGAGCCTTCGAACACGAAGATGTCGAGGTCACGCTCGCCGCTCGCGAGCGAGCGGAAGAGCGCCTTGGCTTGATCGCCGAGCTCCATGCCGAGCGAGGGGTGCCACAGGAGCTCGATGCCGAAGTCGGTGACAAGGTCACAGACGCTCGGCTCTTCTGCGTTCAGGAAAGACATGGTGTTGCCGCTACAGGCACCACCTTGGAACCAAAGGAGACTGGCCATCGACTAACTCTCCGCGGAGTACGGATTCGTTGAGGAGGAGACGGGAGAAGGAACGTGAGGCGCGGTCGACGGCTTCGGCGATGCCGTGTCGTAGTCGATCGCGCGGATTTCGAGCTCGCGGCCGGCGAGGATCTGCGGTGTCGGCGCGTCGCACTCGGGGCAACGGAGGCGTTCGGGCGCGAGCGGCGGCAGGTCTCTCGCACAAGAGTCGCAGCGGACGAGGACGTCGACCGGCTCGACGACCAGCTCGGAACCCTCCAGCAGAGTCGCCGTCGTCGCGAAGCCGTAAGCGAACTCCAGCGCTTCGCGCACGACGCCCGACAGCGTGCCGAGGCGTAGGTAGAGCCTGTTGACGCGCGAGGCTCCGGCCTCGCGCGCGGCTTCGTCCGCGATCGAGACGATGCGATGAGCGATCGAGAGTTCGTGCATCAGCCGAGGCGCCTGCCGAACTCCTTGAGGAAGGTGCTGGTGAACCCGAGCGCGCGCTGCACGTCGGGGTCACGCATCATCTTGAGGAGGCCGAACAGGCCGAGCCGAGTCGGGTTCTCGGCTTCGCGCACGCGCGTCGCGTGGAGTGCGTCCCCGAGGTTGCCGATCGTGTGGACGACTTCGGGTGCGAGGACCTGCGACTGCGCGAGCGCGTCGATCGCGCCCGACTCGACGAGTGGGGTGACGGCGCGGAGGAGCGACTGCAGGCCGGGCAACAACTTGCCGATCTGCGCGAGCGTCTCGGTCAACGGGGCTGCGCTCTCGCCCGCGACGCTGCGCAAGTCACGCACGCCCGCCGCGGCCGCGTCGGCGATCACCTCGCCGCGCTTCAGGAAGCCTTCGGCGGCCTCCGCGGCGAACGCGAGCAGCTCGGCACGTTCTGTCAGTCGGCCCAGCGCGTCGATCGTCTGCGGATCGACCAGCTTCGCGAATCCATCGGAGGACAGCGCCGGGCGCAGCTTGTCGAGCGTGTCGCACAGCTCGGGGGCGGACTGCGCGAGTTTGCCGAGCGCCTCGATCGTCGCGGTGTCGCCGACACCGCGTAGCTCGCCGACGCCGTCCGCGATGTTGTCGGCGATCGACTCCCCGCGCTGCAGGAACCCGTCGAGAGACGAGAGTGCGAAGTGCACGACATCCAGCTTGTCGAGGATGCCGAGCAACAGTTGCGCGGTTTCGGGTGACGAGAGGCGCGAGGTCAGATCGGTGTGAGTGGATCCGTTCGCGGCAGCAGACGCGTTTCCGTTGGAGGTCAAGAGACGCTTGCCGTGTGGGTTGACCGAACGCGCGGACCCTAGCAGAAGATTCGTACGTCTGCTAGGGTCGCGTGACGGGTGCGCGCGACGCGTCGTCGCGCGTTCAATCACCGTTCCAATGACGGAGTAATGATCCCATGTGTGGTTACTGCGGTTGCACGACCGAGTCTTCTTCGACGCAACGCGACGACAACGCTCGCAACGAAGCGCATCACTCTCGATCGCACACAAAAGCGCATTCGACGCGCACTGATTCGGAATATGACCGGTCAGAAATTGCCGTTCACGAGCATCACGGGCACGGCGGCGAGCAAGTTCTCGAGCTGAGCCGCCACGTGCTCGGTGAAAACACGCGACTGGCGGAGCGAGTGCGCGGGATTCTCCTCGCAAAAGGTGTGTGTGCGCTCAACCTCGTGTCTTCGCCGGGCTCCGGGAAAACGGCGTTGCTCGAGCGGTCGGCGCGCGCGCTCGTCGAATCCGGCTTGCGCGTCGGGATCCTCGTCGGCGACCTCGCGACCGACAACGACGCGAAGCGTTTGCAGCAGGACGGCGTGCAGGTCGTGCAGATCACGACCGGGACCGTGTGTCACCTCGATGCGCACATGATCCTGCACGCGTTCGAGCACATCGACCTCAACGCGGTCGATGTGCTGTTCTTCGAGAACGTCGGCAACCTCGTGTGCCCGGCCTCGTTCGATCTTGGCGAAGACTGGCGAGTCGTGCTCACATCGGTGACCGAGGGCGAAGACAAGCCCCACAAGTATCCGACGATATTCGAAGGCGCGCATCTCGCGCTCATCACGAAGACGGACATCGCGGACGTGCTCGAGGTCGACATGCCCAAGCTGCGCGGTGCGATCACCGACGTGGCACCCGGGGCGGAGATCCTCGAGCTGTCGTCGCGCGACGGTTCGGGAATGAGCGACTGGTTCGAGCGCGTGCGGAAGGCTGTCGAAGCCAAGCGTGCGGTCGCGATCTGAGGAGCCGTGGAACGGGTCGCGAGTGAGCTCTGTTCCCAGCGGATCGCCGTCACCGGCGTGGTTCAGGGCGTCGGCTTCCGGCCGTTCGTGCAGCGGCTCGGAGAGGCGCTCGGCGTTGTCGGTGAGGTCGCCAACGGCATGCGGGGGGTCGAGATCCTCGTGCAGGGAAGCCTCGATGCCATCGAGAGTTTCGTGGTCGGATTGCGTGAGCAGGCTCCGAGCGCTGCACGGATCGATCGGATCGAGCGCGAGCCGCTGGATCGTCCGTTCGATGAAGACCGGTTCACGAGCCGATTCACGATTGCGAGCAGCGGCGCGGGCGAAGAGGTGCAGCTCGCAGTCGGCCCCGATCTCGCGATGTGCGATGACTGCCGCGCCGAGCTCACGGATGCGAACGACCGTCGGTTTGGCTACCCGTTCCTCAACTGCACGGCGTGTGGGCCGCGCTACAGCATCGTCGAAGGCCTGCCGTACGATCGAGCGACGACGACGATGCGTGCGTTCTCGATGTGCGAGAGTTGTCGCGAAGAGTACGAGGATCCGCACGACCGTCGCTTCCATGCGCAGCCGATTGCGTGTCCCGAATGCGGGCCACGGCTCGCGTTCGAAGGAGTGAGCGAGGTTGAGTCCGGGAGCGGCGATCCGTTGGAACGCGCAGCGCGCGCGATTCGCGCAGGCAGATGTGCCGCGGTCCTCGGGCTAGGTGGGTTCCATCTGTGCGTCGATGCAGGTAGCCCCTCTGCGGTCGCGCGTTTACGTGCGCGGAAGCAGCGCGGTGCCAAGCCGTTTGCGGTGATGTTCGCCGACGTCGCGTCGATCGAGCGAGTTGCGTTCGTCGACGAGGCCGAACGCAGGCTGCTGACTTCGCCGGCCGCGCCGATCGTGCTGCTGCGCAAGCGGAGCGACGTGCCCGGGATCGCGGACGAGATCGCGCCGGGGCACCCGTACCTCGGCTGTATGGTTGCGTACACTCCGCAACACGCGCTGCTGCTCGAGCGGCTCGACGGCCGACCCGTGGTCGCTACCAGCGGCAATCGGCGCGACGAGCCGATCTGCAGGACGCTCGAGGAAGCGCGAGAGCGACTCGGCGATCTCGTCGACGGTGGTTTCCTGCATCACGATCGTGCAATCGCGCGGCCGATCGACGACTCGGTCGCTCGCGTTCTCGACGGCAATCCGATGTTGCTGCGGCGCGCCCGAGGGTACGCGCCGGTCGGCTTCGAGTGGTCGGGCTTCCCGGAGGATGGAGTCGACGTCGCGCTGGGCGCGCACCTCAAGAACACGGTCGCGGTTCGCACCGGTCGGCGCGTCGTGTTTTCGCCGCACGTCGGTGACCTTGCCACACTCGAGGCGCGCGTCTACCACGAGCGAGCGGTGAGCGACCTCCAAGAACTCACACGGACGCGTGCGACGCGAGTCGTTTGCGATGCACATCCCGACTATGCGTCGACACTGCTCGCCGAACGTCTGACCAATGCGCCGCTCCGGGTGCCGCACCACCTTGCGCACGTCCTCGCCGTTGCGTGCGAACACGACCTGCGGGGCCCATTCGCCGCAGTCGCGTGGGACGGCACCGGCTACGGCGAGAACGGCGGTGACGCGGACGGTAACGCGATCTGGGGTGGTGAGTTCTTCGAGCGGACCTCCGAGAACCAGCTGCCATGCCGTCAGATGCGGCTTCGGCCGTTTCCGCTGCCCGGTGGGGAACGCGCGATCCGGGAGCCCTGGCGCATCGCGTTCGGCCTGGTACGAGAGGTGTTCGGCCCGGGTGACGTGCCGAATGCGCTCCGCGTTCGCGTTACGGATACGAGTGACGAACTGCTCGCGGCTTCTCTGCGGTTCGCGCCTCGCTGCTCCAGCGTCGGTCGGCTGTTCGACGCGGTCGCTGCAATGCTCGGCTTGTGTCGAGTTGCCGAATACGAAGCCGACGCGGCGGTCCGGCTCGAGCACGCGGCACTGCGCGCGCTCGGGTCCGCGCCGTCCGTACCCGCGTATCCCTGGGGACGTCGCGAGTCGCTCGCGGATGTCGACGATCTCGACCCGCGCCCGATGCTCGAAGCGATCGCGGACGACATCGACGCGGGGGTGAACGTAGACGTCATCGCGCTGCGCTTCCATTTGGCGCTCGTCGAGTCGCTCGTCGCGTTCGCGCGGTCGTGTCATGGCGCCGTCGATATCATTCTTTCCGGCGGTTGCTTCCAGAATTGCGTGCTCCTCGAGTCCTCGATTCGAGGGCTTCGCGACGCGGGATACCGCCCGTTCTGGGCTCGTCAGTTTCCGTCGAACGACGGTGGGCTGCCGCTCGGTCAGCTCACCTACGCCGACTATGTCTCAAGAGAGATCCCACATGTGTCTCGCTCTCCCCGGCAGGATTCTCGAAGTACTTGATACTGGCACTCCGCTGGAGCGCCGCGCGCGTGTCTCGTTCGGCGGCATCGTCAAGGAGATCTCACTCGCGTACGTCCCGGAAGCGCGCGTCGATCAGTACGTGATCGTCCACGTCGGCTTTGCGCTGAGTGTGGTCGACGAGGAAGAAGCAAAGCGCACGATCGAGGCTTTCGCCGACGCGGGTCTCGTCGAGCTCGGAGACGTTGAGCTCGGAGACGATGGTGGGCGAGTCGAAGTCGACGGAGGTGCGTCATGAAGCACGTCGACGAGTACCGCGACGAGGACAGCGTGAGGCGAATCGCCGATCGACTTCACGCCGAGACGTGCGGGTCGTGGACCCTCATGGAAGTGTGTGGCGGCCAGACCCACGCGATCGTTCGCTTCGGACTGGACCGGATGCTGCCCGACGGCATCGAGCTCGTGCACGGACCCGGATGCCCGGTCTGCGTGACGCCTCTCGAGATCCTCGATGCGGCGATGGCGATTGCCGCTCGGCCGGACGTCACGTTCTGCACGTTCGGCGACATGCTCCGCGTGCCGGGGAGCGCGGACGACTTGTACCAGATCAAGGCGCGGGGTGGCGACGTTCGCATCGTCTACTCGCCGACCGATGCGCTCGACATCGCGAAGCGGGAGCCGGGCCGTCAGGTCGTGTTCTTCGCCGTTGGGTTCGAGACGACCGCGCCAGCCAACGCGATGGCCGTACACCTGGCGCGCCAGCAGGGCATCGAAAACTTCTCCTTGCTCGTGAGCCACGTGCTGGTGCCTCCCGCGATCGACGCAGTGTGCAGCGCGCCGGACAACCGCGTGCAGGGCTTTCTCGCGGCGGGGCACGTGTGCACCGTCATGGGGTATGCCGACGAGTACCCGGAGCTCTGTGAGAAGCATCGCACGCCGATCGTCGTCACGGGATTCGAGCCGGTCGACGTGCTGCAGGGCGTGCTGATGTGCGTCCGGCAGCTGGAGGAAGGGCGCAGCGACGTCGAGAACCAGTACGTGCGGTCGGTACGACGAGCCGGCAACGAGACTGCGCTCGAAATGGTGCGGCGCGTGTTCTGTATCGTCGACCGCCCGTGGCGCGGCCTCGGCGTCATCCCACGTTCGGGCTTCGCGCTGGAGGACGACTACGCTGCGCACGACGCGCTCGTGCGTTTCGCGCCGGACACTGGGAAGGTCGAGGAACCCTCGGAATGTATCGCGGGCGCGATCCTACGCGGGATTCAGAAGCCCAACGACTGCGCGGCGTTCGGCACAAGGTGTACGCCCGAGAAGCCGCTCGGCGCGCCGATGGTGTCGAGCGAAGGTGCGTGTGCGGCCTACTACAGCTACCGGCGCGATGAGTTCGCCGAGCCGCCGGTGACCGAGGCCACACCGTGAGCTTCGACGGTCTCGTCTGTCCGATCCCGATCTCAGATTATCCGGTCGTCACGCTCGCGCACGGCGGCGGCGGCAGGTTGACGCGGCAGCTGATCGATCGGATGTTCCGCGCGGTGCACGACAACGAGTGGATGGTTGAGCAGCACGATGGCGCGGTGCTCGGAGCGCCGCCGAAGGATCACGAGTTGGTGTTCACGACCGACAGCTTCGTCGTGAGTCCGATGGTCTTTCCCGGCGGCGACATCGGCAAGCTCGCGGTGTGCGGCACGGTGAACGACCTCGCGATGTGCGGTGCGATTCCTCGATACCTCAGCTGCGCGTTCGTCATCGAAGAGGGGTTCGAGATGGAGGCGTTGTGGCGCGTCGTCTCGTCGATGGGGGCGACGGCACGGGAGGCCGAAGTGGTGATCGTGACCGGCGACACAAAGGTCGTTTCGCGTGGCCAGGCGGACGGCCTGTTCATCAACACGTCGGGCGTCGGCTACGTCGAGACGTCTCGCGTGGCCCGTCCGTCGTCGGTCCGAGAAGGTGATGCGGTCCTCGTCAATGGCGACGTGGGGCGGCACGGGATCGCGATCATGGCGTCGCGCGAAGGTCTGGAATTCGAGACGACGATCGAGAGCGACTGCGCGCCGCTCGCGGCGCAGACGCGCGCACTGCTCGACGCGGGGGTCGACGTGCGCACGATGCGCGACCTGACGCGCGGCGGCCTCGCGACCGCGTGCGTCGAGCTGTGCCGCGACGATATTTCGATCGCGCTCGACGAGCGTGCGGTTCCCGTCCGCGAAGACGTGCGCGGCGGTTGCGAGCTCCTGGGGCTCGACCCGCTCTACGTCGCGAACGAGGGCCGGTTCGTCGCATTCGTCGCGGCGGAGCACGCGGACCGTGCGCTCGAAGTGCTCGCGGAGACCGGGCCAGACGACACGCAACCCGCATGCATCGGTCGCGTCACGACGGAAGCACCGGGCCGCGTCGTGCTGAAGGCGGTGACCGGCAGCCAGCGACTGCTCGACATGCTCAGCGGCGAACAGCTGCCGCGGATCTGCTGACGACTCTAGTGCCCCGCGTCCGAAGTCCGCATCATAAGTAGCCGGCCATTCGACCCGTTCGCTGCGTTGCTGCTCCTCAACTTGTCCACTGACAAGCCGTGTCGTCGCAGCGCCTTGCGAGCGAATCGCAGGAACACCGACATACGCGTCAAACATCAGCGACACCCCACTAGCCGCGGGGGCGCGCATCAACGACGGGTGTATGCACACTCTTCGGCGATGGTCTTCGCCAGATCGTCCGCGGCGCGCGCGACCGGCGCACTGAGCCCGTGGCCGTGCGCGAATTCGCGGGCTTCGACGCCCCAGACGACGAGGCGTTCGGGGAGTCGACCGAGGGTGCGCGCGAGCTCGATCGCGTCGGCCAGATCGAACGCGTGGGTGGACACGAACGAGCCGAGTTCGGCGCCCACCGCATCGTCGGTTGCATCGAAGCGGCGCACCGTGCCCGGTGCCGCGCCGGACTGCATCGCATCCACGACGTGCACGCAAGTCGCGCCGTGCCAGCAGTCGAACAGCGCGAGTGTGTCGCCGCCTACGGTCGCGAGCCGGACGTCGTCGTCCACCGATTCTCGCATGCGCGCGATGACCTCGATGCCGAGCGCATCATCGCCCCGGTCCGGGTTGCCGATCCCGATCACGAGCCCGCTCACCTTCGCACCACGTTCAGTTTGAGAAAGTGCGTCGAGCAGGAGATGCACGGGTCGTAGTTGCGTACCGCCTGTTCGCACTGCCACTGCAGCTGGTCGTCGGGCAGCGCGATCCGCGGAGCGACGAAGCGCCGCAGATCGTCCTCGATCGTCGCTTGGTTCTGTGACGTCGGCGGGATGATGCGCGCGGACTCGATCGAGCCGTCCGCGCCGATGCGGTACGTGTGATGCAGCAGTCCACGCGGTGCTTCGGTCGCCCCGTAGCCGGTCGCCGCGCGCACTGGCACGTCGACGTACGGTCGGTCCGGTCGCTCGAGATTCGCGAGGACTCGCAGCGCTTCTTCGCACGCGTGGATCGTCTCGACGGCGCGCACGACGATGCTTCGGAACGGGTTCGTGCAGACGTGATCGAGCCCCGCTCGAGTCGCTGCCTGCTTGGCGCCAGGCGACAGCTTGTCGGAGTTGAGCGCGTAGCGGGCCAGTGGACCGACGTGGTAGAAGCCTCGATCCTTGAGGCGGCAGTGGAGCGCGGTGGAGTGCTCGACGTGCACCTCTTCGAAGTGTTCGTGGTAATCCTGGGCCGCGATGTCGACGCCATGGGAGCTGACGATGCGTCCTTCGTTGAATGGATACTCGTCGGGATGACGCAGCGCGACGAACTCGTAGTCGACCTCGAAGTCGGGGAAGTCGAACGTCGTGACCCAGCTCAGCGTCGCATGCGCGTCCTCGAGGGCTATCTCGAGCTGCCGCGCCAACGCGTCAAACTCGTCGGACGGCGGGATCTTGTAGAAACCGCCGACTCGCACGTTGATGGGGTGGATCTCGCGGCCGCCGAGCAGTGCGACGATCGCGTTGCCAGCCTTCTTCAGCCGCAGGCCACGCTCGACGACCTCGGGGTGATCCTTCGCGAGCTCGACGACGCTGTGTCGGCCCAGGAAGTCCGGCGCATGCAGCATGTAGACGTGCAGCGCGTGGCTCTCGATCCATTCGCCGCAGTAGAGCAGTCGCCGCAGAGCCCGCAACGGACCATCGACGCGGACACCGCAGGCGTCTTCCATCGCGTGCACGGCGCTCATCTGGTAGGCGACCGGACAGATGCCGCAGATGCGTGCCGTGATGTCGGGAGCTTCGCTGTAGCTGCGCCCTCGCAAGAACGCCTCGAAGAACCGCGGTGGCTCGAAGATCTTCAGCTTGACGTCCTGCACGATGCCGTTCTCGATGAGCACGTCGAGTGCACCCTCGCCCTCGACCCGCGCGAGGTAGTCGACCTTGATCGTGCGGCGCTCGCTCATCGCTGCGTGTCTTTCGTATCGCCGGCGCTGCGGAACGGCTCGGCCCATGTGTTGAACGTGTGGTAGGCGCGCCCGACGTCAGGCTCCGGGACGCCGAGCTCGCGACGCCACCATTCCGTCAGCGAGGCGCTGTTCGCGCGTTCCGTCGGCCCGAAGCAGCCGAAGCACGCGCGGTCGTAGGTCGGACAGAGCGCGCCGCACCCGGCGTGCGTGACCGGCCCGAGGCACGCCGAGCCTTGGGCCACCATCACGCACACGGTGCCGCGACGCTTGCATTCGACGCAGACGCTGTGCGACGGGATCCGCGGCTTTCGGCGGTTCAGGAACGCGCTGAGCACTTCGAGCAGCTGGCCCTTGTCGATTGGGCAACCGCGGAGCTCGAAATCGACCTGCACGTGGTCGGCGATCGGTGTCGACTGTCCGAGCGTGTCGATGTACTCGGGCGACGCGTACACCGCGCGCGTGAACTCCTCGACGTCGGCGAAGTTTCGCAGCGCTTGGATGCCGCCGGCCGTCGCACACGCGCCGATCGTGATCAGCGTGCCCGACTGTGCGCGCACCTCGTGGATGCGCTCGGCGTCGTGCGGAGTAGTGATCGAGCCCTCGACCAGCGACACGTCGTACGGGCCTTCGACCATCGCGCTCGAAGCCTCGGGGAACATCGCGATCTCGATCGCGCCGGCGACCGCGAGCAGCTCGTCTTCGCAGTCGAGCAGGCTCAGCTGGCAACCGTCGCACGACGCGAACTTCCAGACGGCCAGTTTGGGGCGAGTGTTCTTCATAGCTCGTGCACCGCCATCAGTCGTTCCATCCGCGGCCACGGAAACACAGGGCCATCGAGGCAGACGAACTCCGGCCCCAGCTGGCAGTGGCCGCAGAATCCGACCGCGCACTTCATGTTGCGTTCCATCGACAGGTGCACGCGCCGCGGATCGACGCCGCGCTGCACGAGCTCCTGCGCAGTGAACCTCATCATGATCTCCGGGCCGCACAGGAAGGCTGCCGCCTCATTGGGCTGGAAGTCGGCATAGCGAATCAGCGTCGTGACTACGCCGATGTGTCCGTCCCACGCGTGATCCGCGTGATCGACCGTGACTTCGACCTGGATGTCGGCCGCCCGCCACGAAGCGAACTCGTCGGTGTAGAGCAGCTCGCGCGGCTCACGCGCGCCGTACATGACGACGACATCGTCGAACGAGGCTCGGTCCGCCATGATCGCAGTGACGACGGGCCGCAGGGGAGCCATGCCGATCCCGCCGGCGCCGATGACGATATCGCGGCCACGTTCGTGCTCGAGCGGCCAGGCTGTTCCGAACGGTCCCCGAACGCCGAGCGTGTCCCCAGGGCCGAGCTGGCACAACGCGTGCGTGACCGCGCCGACGTCGCGAATCGTGTGTACGACAGCGTCGCGGTCGCCGAGTCCGGCGACGGAGATGGGCACTTCGCCGATGCCGAACACGTACAGCATCAGGAACTGCCCGGGTCGCGGCCGCCGCGGTTCGGAGCCCGCGCTCGGGGCGATCTCGAGCGTGACGACGTCCGGGGTCTCGCGGGCCGCGCGGAGCACGGTCCACGGTTCCGGCAGCAGCGGCTCCCCGCTCGCGTCGTTCCCTACGTTGCTAGTCGCGCTTGCCATACACGTCGAGGAGCTGGAGGCGGGTGTCGGCGAAGCGCTGGATGAGCTTGCGGGCGAAGCGCTTCATCAGGTCGAATCCGAGGCGCGGATCCGCGTCGCACTTGCCGCGCAGGCACTTGCCGTCGAACTGCACGACGCGGGTGTCGTCGATCGAGCGCGCGTCGAACTGCGCGACGTTCGGCTCGAACAGCCAGGACCAGCCGACGACGTCGCCGTCCGACAGCGTCTCGAACACGAACGGATCCTTGCCGGGCGCGGTCATCTCGAGCGAGAGCTTGCCCCTCCGGATGAGGAAGAAGTGGTCCGCCGGGGTGCCGGCCCGTAGCAAGAACTGGCCGGGCCGAAACACGGCGATCTGCCCGCAGCCGGCGATCAGGTCGAGGTCGGCGGCCGACAATCCCTCGAAGAACGGGTGCTCGCCGATCACCGTGTCGAGTTCCTTCATGACTGGGCTCCTCGCAACTGCGCGACCTCTTCGATCAAGTCGATTCCGACCGGGCACCACGTGATGCAACGCCCGCAGCCGACACATCCCGAGCTGCCGAACTGCGCGACCCACGAGCCGAGCTTGTGGGTCAGCCATTGGCGGTAGCGGGACGCCGTCGTTTTCCGCACTTCGCCTCCGTAGAGGTAGCTGAATCCGGGGTTGAAGCACGAGTCCCAGCGACGCCAGCGCTCGGCATGCTCGCCCGTCAGGTCGGAGACGTCCTCGACGTCGCTGCAGAAGCACGTCGGGCACGCCAGCGTGCAGTTGGCACACGAGAGGCAGCGCTCCGCGATCTGCTCCCAGCGCGGGCTTTCGTAGCTCGCGGCCATCAGCTCGGGCAGCGCCTCGGGATCGATGCGGCGTTGCTGCTGGTCGGCTGCGTTCTCGACGCCGGCGCGAGCCGCGTCCAGCTCGGCAGCCGTGGCCGCACGCGTCGGGAGTTCGGCCAGGATCTCGGCGCCGCGATCGCTGCCGGCGCGTGCGACGAACACGTGCTCGTCTCCGAGCACTTCGGTCAGCGCCAGGTCGAAGCCGGCGTCGACCCCGGGCCCGGTGTTCATCGAGTCGCAGAAGCACGTCGCCGCCGACTCCGTGCACTCGACCGCGATGACGAGGGCCGCCGCGCGCGTGTCGCGGTAGTGCGGCTCCGCATACTCGCCGCCGGCGAACACACGATCTTGGATGCCGAGTGCCGCGAGCTCACACGCTCGCACGCCGAGAAACGCGTAGCGCGGTGGGGCGCTCGGCTCGTCGACGCGCTCGAAGCCCTGATCCCCACGCCGGAGCTGCCACAGGCGTCGCTCCGGCGGGAAAACGAACTTCTTCCACGAGTGCGGGCCGACGACGTAACCGAACAGCGCCTCGTCGTTTCGGCGGTGGAGCCGATAGTGCCCCGGCGCCTGCTCGTCGGTCCAGCCACGCGGCAGATCCTCGGGCGAGCGAAGTCGATCGTAGACGATCGCACCGTCGCGCACCGTCGGTCCGACGCACTCGTAGCCGCGCCGCGCGAGCGCAGCGAACAGCGTGTCGAACGAGTCTCGTGCTACGACGACGGTCACGTCCGGGATCTTACCGCGACGTCGCTGAGTTTGATGGCTCGACTTTGCGCGGTCGCATCCGGGCTTTGTTGGAGGCTGCGGCCGATGGATTTCCGGTGCCTCATGCATCGTCTCCTCAAACCCATTCGAACCACTGCTCAGCGGTCGATCGGGCGACTCGGTCCGATCGCTCGTCCCCGGCGAAGCGGCGCAGCGCTTCGATGAGCTTCAGTCCGTGTATAGACTGGCGTTCGACCGCGATCGCGGTGAGCTCGGGCCACGGCCGCAGGCGTCGGCGCACGTGGGACTCCGGCACGAACGGTGCGCCATAGGCGCGATGCAATGCGACGGTCGCCTGCTTCGCGTACGCGACCAGCTGGTGAGCCGTCGGCGTGTCGACGACCGGCAGCAGCAATCCGACCGCGGCCGGGCCCGTGACGTTGTGGAGGAGCCAGATGCGGTTGCGTTCCTGCACCAGCATCTCGAGCAGTGCGGTCGTGGTCACGAGAACGAGTGACCGCAGCTCGCGATGGGGAGTGACCCCCGGCGCGGCGCGGCGAATCGGATCGGCGAACGCGTAGGCGAGCAGCGGGCCCATGACCTGGTGGAAGCCCGGCTCTTCGTCCGCGCCGGCGCGTGCCTCGATCTCGGCGAAGCTCTGCCTCAGGTCCGGGGTGGAGTGCGGCGTGGCCGTCACCGGCAGTTCGACGAATCGCGCTGCCCAGTAGGCGAGGCCTGCCGCCAGCTCCAGGCGCCGTTCGGGTGTGTCGCGGCGCTGCAGGCCTCGCACGGCGTGAGCGGTGCGAATCAGGCCGTGGAACGTCGCGCCCGACAAACCCGGCGCGAGTCTTGGCGCCCATCGCGATACCACGGTGCGCCAGCTGCGATCGCGCAGTTCGGCGCGGAACAGATCGAACCAGTCGCCGTGACGTTCGATGTCGCCCAGAACCTCCGCGGCATCCTCGATCGGCGCCCGCCGCGACAACGGCGCGTCGTAGTAGCGCACGCCGTCGAACCAGTCGGTCGGCAGCCGAGCGTTCGGCGCGAGCGCGTGGAGCGCGTCTGCAGCCATCGGGTAGTGGTTGGCACCGCCGCCACTCTCGGGCGGGATCGCGGCGTGCATCGCGACCAGTCGGTCGTAGTCACCGCGTGGCGTGCGGGAATTGCCCTCGTCGAGGCGGCAGCTACTCAGGCTCGCGCCGGCGATGGTTGCACTGCAGTGCACGACGAAGTCTCGGCGATCGAGGGGCATGGACGGATCCTACGATACCGGCCCGTTTCGGTCCGACTTCGTCGCGACTCACATCTCACGTTCGACGTCTTGCTGCCCACGTTTTCGTTCGAGCTGCTCGAGCCACGAGTCTCGTCAGCGAACGCGCGCTGTCGTAAAATGTGAGTTCCGAAGTTGCAGTCCGCGCGCTCGAGAGTCTCACACGATGCCGTCGACCCACGAGATCACAGTGTTCCGCCTGGAGGGCGTGACCAAGGTCTATCGAATGGGTGAGGTCGAGGTGCACGCGCTGCGCGGCGTGGACTTCGAACTGTACGAAGGCGAGTTCGTAGTTCTGCTCGGCCCTTCGGGCAGCGGCAAGTCGACGTTGCTCAATATCCTCGGTGCGCTCGACGTGCCGACGGATGGGAAGATCTGCTATCGCGATCAGGTGCTCACGCGAGCCAGCGCGAACACGCTCACCGAGATCCGTCGGTCGAAGATCGGGTTCGTGTTCCAGTTCTACAACCTGATCCCGAGCCTGACGGCGCGAGAGAACGTGGCGCTGGTCACCGACATCGCGGAAGCGCCGATGAATCCGGCAGACGCGCTCGACCTGGTCGGACTGTCGGACCGTTTGGATCACTTCCCGGCGCAGCTATCCGGCGGCGAACAGCAGCGGGTGGCGATCGCACGCGCGATCGCGAAGCGGCCGCAGGTCTTGCTGTGTGACGAGCCGACCGGCGCGCTCGACATCTCGACTGGCAAGCTCGTCCTCCAGGCGCTGAGTCGCATCAACGCCGAACTCGGGACGGCCGCCGCCGTGATCACGCACAACGCGGCGATCGCGGGCATGGCACACCGGGTCGTGCAGATCGCGGACGGGCGGATCTCCCACATCCAGGTGAACGAGCGGCAGGTCTCGCCCGACGAGCTGTCTTGGTGAAGCCCATGGCGGCGATCGACACCAAAGCACTGCGGGACCTCTGGCGCATGCGGGTGCAGCTCCTCGCGATCGCCGCGGTCGTGGCCGCCGGCGCCGGACTGTTCCTCGCGATGCGCACGACCATGCGCTCGCTGCAGCACGCGCAAGCCGACTACTACAGCCGCGAGCGTTTCGCCCACGTGTTCGCGAGCTGCAGGCGCGCGCCCGAGCACATCGCGAGAAAGTTGCGGGCGATTCCGGGCGTGCAGGATCTGCAGACCAGAGTGGTCGCCAACGTCACGCTCGACGTGCCGGGGATGATCGAGGCCGGCGCAGGACGACTCGTGTCCATTCCCGACCACGGCCGGCCTGCGGTCAACGACTTCCGGCTCCGCAGTGGAAGGCTTCCGAGGTACGACGAAGAGGTCATCGCGAGCGAGGCGTTCGTTCTGGCTCATGACCTCCCGCTGGGGGCGACGATCGGCGCGGTCATCAACGGTCGTTGGCAGCGCCTCAGGCTCGTGGGCACGGCACTCACCCCCGAGTACACGTATGCGCCCGGTCCCGGATCGATCTTTCCCGACGATCGGCGTTTCGGCGTCCTGTGGATGCTGCGGCGGGCACTCGGGCCCGGCTTCGACATGGAGGGTGCGTTCAACGACGTGTCCTTTCGCCTGGAGCGTGGGGTCTTGTCGCGCTCGGTCATCCAGCGGATCGATTCGATCTTGGATCGATACGGTGGTCGCGGCGCGATCGCGCGCGCGGACCAACAGTCGCACTTCTTCGTCGAGAACGAATTCGCGCAGCTGCGGACGCAGACGGTCATGCTGCCGACCCTCTTTCTCTTCGCGGCGGCGTTCTTGTTGAACGTCGTCGTCGGTCGGATCGTCTCGGGACAGCGCGAACAGATCGCCGTCATGAAGGCGCTCGGATATCACGACCGTGAGGTCGCGCTTCACTACGCGAAGATCGTCGGGATGGTCGTCGTGATCGGGCTCGTCGCGGGCATCGTGGTCGCGGGCTGGCTCGGCTCCTCGATGACGGAAGCGTACGCGACGCTGCAATTCCGCTTTCCGGATGTGACCTACCAGATGGCGACGGGCGAAGCCCTGTGGACGGCTGCGATCTGTGCGGCTGCCGCCGGAATAGGCACTCTCGGGGCCATCCGTCGCACGTTCCGGTTGCCGCCGGCTGAAGCGATGCGGCCGGAAGCTCCGCCGAGCTATCGCCCCACGCTGCTCGAGCGCGTGGGGCTGGCCGCGCTGCTCACGCCAGCGGCGCGAATGGTCGTCCGGGAGCTGGAACGAAAGCCGTGGCGCGCGGCGGGCTCCGTTCTGGGCATCGGGATGGCTACGGCTCTGGTCGTCGTGAGCACGTTCGCGTTCGGCGCGGTCCAGCACATGCTGCGAGTCCAGTTCGGGCTGACGCAGCGTGAGGACGTGCAGCTCACGCTCGCGGAACCACGGGCGACCGGAGCGTTGAGCACTCTCGAGCATCTGCCCGGAGTGAAGCGCGTGGAGCCGTTCCGGTCCGTCGCGGCTCGACTCCATGCCGGGCCTCGACAGAGACGCGTCGCGATCCAAGGCGTGCCGGCGGACTCCACGCTCCATGCCGTCCTGGACCTCGACCTGAACGAGATTCCCGTGCCGCGCGACGGGCTTCTCCTGTCACGGAAGCTGGCCGAAGTACTCGATGTGTCGGTTTCCGACGTCGTCCGTGTCGAGGTGCTCGACGGGAATCGGCCGACTCTGGAGCTGCCGGTTGCGAGGATCCTCGAGTCGTACTTCGGGTTGGTCGCCGTCATGGAGCTCGGATCCCTGTGCCGCGCGCTCCACGAGGGTCCGAACCTGAGCGGCGCTCGGTTGATCGCCGACGCGAAGCGAATCGACGAGCTGCACCGCGCGGTCAAGGACACGCCGATCGTCGCTGGCGTCGTCTCCAAGAGCGCGACGGTCGGGACCGTGCAGGCCCTGCTCGATCGAAGCATCGGGTCTGCGATGACGATCAGCCTGATGTTCTCGCTCGTGCTGGCTTTTGGCGTGCTCTACAACGCCGCCCGAATCACGCTGGCCGATCGCGCTCGCGAACTCGCCAGTTTGCGCGTGCTCGGATTCCGGCGTAGCGAGGTCGCGGGCATTCTGCTCGGTGAGCTCGCGGTTCTGGTCGTGATCGGCCTGCCGTTCGGCTTGTTTCTGGGCCGGACGCTGGCCGTCTTGTTCTCCGCGTCCCCGGGTTTCAACAACGAGCAGTTCCGACTGCCGCTGGTGATCGAGCCATCGACCTACGGGATCGCTGCGGTCACGGTTCTCGCGGCCGCAGTGGTCTCGGGTTGGGCCGCCTGGCGGAAACTCGAATCCGTGGACATCATCGAGGTCCTCAAGACGAGAGACTGACGAGGCACAATGAGGTGTGAGCCATGAAGAAGCGCTGGTGGAAATGGGCCGCGTGGACCGTCGTTGGATTGGGCGTGGTCGCGCTCTTGGTGCGCGCGTTCCAGCCGTCACCCGTGCTGGTCGATACGGCCGTCGTCTCGCGAGGCATGCTGTCCGTCACCGTCGACGACGATGGTTGGACTCGGGTCCGGGAGAGGTACACCATCACCGCCCCGATCGAAGGGCGGTTGCTGCGCACGAGGCTCGATCCTGGCGACGCCGTGAGCGCCCACGACACGGTCGTCGCGGAGTTCGCTCCCGTGTCGCCCAACCTCCTCGACGCGCGGAGCCGGGCCGAAGCGGTCGCACGGGTTTCACGGGCCGAAGCCTCGATGCGAGAGATGGCGGCGCGTCGAGACCAGGCGTCGGCGGACTTGGACCTCGCGACCAGCGAGCTCCAGCGAGTGCGAGAACTCGTCGAGACAAGCGTTCGATCGATCGCGGATCTGGAGGCGGCGGAACGCAACGAGCGCAGCGCGCGCGAAGGGCTGCGCGCCGCGGAGTTTGCCGTCCAGGTCGCGACGTTCGAACACGAGATCGCTCGCGCCAGTCTCGGCGAGCCCACGGACGGTGAGATCGCGGACCCCACCGACAGCACCGTGCACGACGAGAGCTCGGGTGCTGCCGTAGGGCGGCGTCTACGCCTTCGCTCTCCGATCCACGGCCGTGTGATCCGTGTCCACGAGGAGAGCGCGCGCGCTCTCTCCGCCGGCACGCCGCTCGTCGAGATCGGCAACCCGGAGCTTCTCGAGGTCGTCGCGGACTATCTCACCCGAGACGCGGTCAAAGTGCAGCCGGGGATGACCGCCCTCGTCGAAGGCTGGGGCGGCGAGTCCGAAACCGGCGAGGACCTGTCGCTACGCGGGCGGGTGCGCATCGTCGAGCCCGGAGGCTTCACGAAGACGTCGGCGCTCGGGGTCGAAGAGCGGCGCGTGCACGTGGTCGTGGATCCGACCGGTGACCCAGAGGACTGGGCCGCACTCGGCGACGGCTTTCATGTCGAGCTGCGCATCGTCCTGTGGCAACAGGACGACGTCGTGCTCGTCCCGACCGGTGCCCTGTTCCGTGATGGTGACACGTGGGCGGTTCTCGTGATCGAAGACGGGGTAGCCCTGCAGCGTGCGGTCCAGCTCGGGAAGCGCAACTCGCTGGAAGCTCAGGTGCTCGACGGACTCGACGTCGGTCAGTCCGTCGTCATGTATCCCAGCGGCATGCTCGGCGACGGCACGCTGGTCAAGAGTCGGTGACGCGTTCGAAGACGCGTGCTATCGCTCCCGCGCGTAGCCCGTGTCCCGCGCCGGCAGGACGACGCCGCTCTCGTCCGCGTACTCGTGCCAGTGTTCGAGCAGCTCCTGCAGCTTGGCCGGATTCTCTGCCGCTAGATCCCGGCTTTCGGCCGGGTCGGCTTCGATGTCGTAGAGCTCCCATCGCCCCGATCCGTAGGGCGGCCAGATCCAGGCGATCTTGAAGCGACCTTTCTGGATCGCCCGACGGCCGAAGAGTTCCCAGCCGACGACGTGGTCGGAGTCGTGCTTCGGCTCGAGCATCGCGCGGCACCGGGGGACGTCACGGACGTGCGCGAGATGCATGGCCATCGGCCAGAAGTCGCGCGCGGTGATCGGGGCATTCGACCTATCGGGTTCGATCGTGCCGGGCCAGGACACGATCGCCGGCACCCGGACGCCACCCTGCGTCGGGAACGATTTGAACAGTCGGAACGGCGCGACGGTCGCGCGAGCCCAGCCGGGGCTCAGCCAGCAGTATGAGTTCGTGCGTCCGAGGTTCTCGATGCTGTTGTCGAATCGCCGCTGGACCCACTCGCCGATGCTCGCGAGGTTACCGACCGGGTTGCCTTCGGGACCGTTGTCACTGCAAAACACGATGACGGTTCGTTCCAGTTCGCCGGACGCGCGCAGCGCCGCGAGCAGGCGACCGACGTTGTGATCGAGGTTCTCGACCATCGCGGCGTAGACCTCCATCGTCCTGGCTTCGCGCTGCTGCTCCTCCGGCGAGAGTGACGACCATTCCGGCGCGAACCGATAACGTGCGGGCGCCGGCTGCTCGGACGAAACGATGCCCGCATCGATGGCTCCCTGCCGTCGTCGGGATGCGAGCGCGTCGTAGCCGTCGTCGTAGAGGCCGCGACACTTCGCGATCCATTCGTCGGGAGCGTGCAGTGGCCAGTGCGGCGCGGTGTAGGCGGCGTAGGCGAAGAACGGTTGCTGATGGCGTCGTGCTTCCGCCAGGTATTCGAGCAGCTTGTCGGTGTAGGCGTCCGACGAGAAGAAGTCCTCCGGGAGCTCGACCGGTTTGCCGTCCTCGAGGTAGGGCGCTTTGTCCGAAGCCTCCACGAGCCGGAACGCGTCCGCGAAATGGCTGGCGCCGCCCGGCAGCAGCGCGAACGAACGTTCGAAGCCTCGCGCGTGCGGTGCGAGCTCTGGCTTGGCGCCGAGGTGCCACTTGCCGGCCATGCACGTGAAGTAGCCGGCTGCCTGCAGTCGTCGGGCGATCGTGTCGTCCGAGGTCATCACGCCTTCGTAACCCGGCGCGCCCGCTTGTCGCTCGTCCTGCTCCCCGGACATCGTGCCGAGCCCGACGCGGTGGGGGTCCTGCCCGGTGAGGAGCATCGCACGCGTCGGCGAGCACGCTGGAGCGACGAGGAAGTTCGTCAGCAGCAGGCCGGAGCGCGCCAGGTGATCCAGGTTGGGCGTGCGGATCTCGCTGCCGAAGATGCCGAGATCGGTGTAGCCCAGGTCGTCGGCGAGGATCAGCAGGATGTTGGGACGCGTCGCCGAGTGGTGCGTGTCGTCCAGCGCGTGGCAACTCGACAAGCCGAGCAGCGCCACGACGAGCGACCAGAGACCCTTCATGCGTCAGGCGTCGACCGCGAGCAGCGCCGCCGCCGTCTCCCACTCGAGGCGCGCGTTCCGAACGCACGTGCGCACCTCGTCGACGTAGCCGTCCGCGGACGCCGACCAGGCGCGATTGATGAGTCGTTCGCCATTCGCGAACGGCGACATGATGTCGGCGTATCGCTGCATGCCGAAGCGCGGGATCATGCTCTCGCGCGCCTCGACGAACGTGTTGATGTCGTCCAGCAGTTCGGCGTCGATGCGGTGGTGGATTTCGAGCTGCGCTTCGTCGTCTGACGTGCTCTCGAGTCCCGAGACCTTGCCGATCAGGCTCGCGAGGCTCGTGCGCAACGTCTCGACGTCGGCGACGTGCTTCTCACCGGCATTCTCGGCTTCGCTTGCGCGAGCGTTCCGCAGGATCACCATGCCGACGATCATGATCGCGGCGCAGACTCCGTAGGAAAGCCAGGGGACCGAGGCGACTTCCGAGACCGCCATGTAGGAGCCACTCAGGAAGCCGACGGCGAGCAGGGTTCCACCAAGGGCCTTCATTGTTCGTTCCACATCACTGCGCCTCCCAGACTCTATACATCGCGTTCCCGACGCCGACCAACGCCTCGCCGACGATCAGGCCGGCTGCGACGGGGATCCCGACGTCTTGGACCCATCGATGACCCTTCACCCTGTCGGCGGCGAGTCGCAGGAGGTTACCTATTGTGTAGGTCAGCACGATGGAGAAGGGCATGTAGAACCCGAGGCCGACGAGGACGCCAATCCCGCCGAATCCGGAGAGTGCGAAAAGTAGACCCAGCCCCGCGCCGGCGCCGTATCGGTAGGTCGGCACGTCGCCACCGACGATGCCTTGGATCATCGAGGCGAGCGCCTGCCCCTGTGGCGCCGGCAGCTTCTCGGAGCCGAGGCCGTCGGCTTCGTGCAAAACGAGGATGAGTCCCATCACGATGATCGGCCCGAGCCACGTCCCCAGGTACTGGCCATAGGCCTGCATCTTGGGGCGGGCGCCTACGAGGTAGCCCGCCTTGAGGTCGAGCATGATGTCACTCGACTGGGAGATCGCGACGCAGATCGCGGCGCCCATGATGACGGCCGCGACGATCGTCTGCGTGTCGGTCATGCCACTCGCGAGGAACGTCAGGATCGTCACGGCAATCAGGGTCATCCCCGAGAGTGGCGACCAGTTGGTTCGACCGACGCACTCCGAGACGATCACGCCGGCGACCCAGATCCACAAGACGCCGACGAGCGTCATCATCAGTGCCGTGCCGAACGTCATGTCCGGGACGCTGAAGAGGCTGATGCCGACCAGTAGCAGCGAGCCGATGCCGACCCCGAGGTAGAGCTGCTTGATGGGCATCTCGTCCCCGTCACTGCCGGAGGTGTCCTTGGCCGCCTTCTGCATCGACTGGACCGCGCTCTTGATCATCGGTGCGGCGAAGATGATCGAACCGATGGCTGCGCCGATCAGCATGCCGATCCCCGTCGGGCGGAACAGCCCGACGCGCAACGGACCTGGACCCTCGTCGACGACGGCGAGGATCTCGTCGTTGCCGAACTGAGAGAGTAGCGGCGCGAGGAACCAGTAGCAGAGGAACCCGCCGGCGCCGAACCAGAGCCCGCTCTTCCCCGAGAGGAAGCCGACGCCGATCGTCATCACCGAGAGGTAGAACGCGACGTTGAGGTAGGACGGGAGCCCCAGTATCGCGCCCAGATGCAGCGTTTCGTGGTGAACGTGCTCCGAAACGCTGTCGGCAGATGTCAGCACCCAGAAGTAGATGCCGCCCGAAACCACCGCGGCCCCGAGCAGGAGCATCGCCTTCTTCATCCCGGCGCCCGGCGACTTGAGGATCGCCGCGGTCGCGATGCCGCCGGGGTAGGCCAGGCGGTTGAAGTCGATCATCTGCTTGCGCAGCGGGATGACGAACGAGAGGCCGATCACCGCACCGACGAAGCACCCGACGATCATCAGGACTCGATTGAACTCGGTGAGGTTCTCGTACTCACCCGACAGGATGAACAACGCCGGAACCGAGAACATCATTCCCGACGACGCCGCGTTCACGGCCGAGGCGATGCTCTGGTTGATGTTGTTCTCGACGATGCTCGTCCGGCGAAGCGCGCCGCGCAGGATGCCCCAGCCGAGGATGGCGGCGAGCTCGGAGCCCTCGATCGAGAAGCCGAGGATCAGCGCGGCGTAGCCGATCGAGATGGCGATGATCGCGCCGAGCAGCCAACCGACGAGGATGGCGGGCCAGGTGAGTTCGGGATAGGGGCCTCTGCGGATCTGAGCCAAGCGCGTTTCTCCAGACCGGACGCGGTGAATCTACCGGACGGCGCGGGGAGTCGCGAGTCTGGCGACGCGACACTCGCGCCGAGAACTGACTTCTTCGGAACCAAGAGCTGTCGAGCGGCACCTGTCTTCGTGATGTCGGACTGGTTGATCGTTGGCGGAGGACCGCACGGCATCCATCTTTCGGTTCGCTTGCTGAGAGCGGGTGTCCCGCGGACGGCCATCCGGATCCTGGATCCTCACCGCGAGCCACTGACCCGCTGGCAGAGCTACACCGGCAACACCGGCATGTCTCACCTCCGCTCTCCGTTGGTCCACAACCTGGACGTGGAGGCTCTCGCGTTGGAACAGCACGCGAGTAGCACCGAATTCGAATCGGCCAAGCTCGAGCG
This sequence comes from Planctomycetota bacterium, assembly GCA_028281765.1. Taxonomy (GTDB): domain Bacteria; phylum Planctomycetota; class UBA1135; order UBA1135; family UBA2386; genus JANQJF01. Next base: position 103,164 of record JANQJF010000023.1, read on the forward strand.
GCGGCTTCCCGAGGGCCAGCAAGAGCCGGACTTCATCCCGCCCTACTCCCGACCGTCTCTTGCGCTGTTCATGCACCACGCCCGATCCTTGGTCGAGAAGTCCGGGCTGATGCGCTCGTGGATCCAGGGTCGGGCCGAGTCCTTGGAGTGCATGGAAGACGGGTATCAGGTGACCACGGAATCCGGCGAGACGTTGCGCGCGAAGAACGTCGTCCTGGCGCTGGGTTCTGGGGATCAGCTGCGGTGGCCGGTGTGGGCACGCGACCTGAAGGCGACCCATGAACAGGCGCCCCTCGACCACATCTTTGGACCATGCTTCCAGCGAGACGCGCTGGACTCGTCGGAAGACGTCGTCATCGTCGGCGCGGGGATCTCCGCCGCCCAGCTGGCGCTTTCCCTGGCGGAGACCAACCCGGATCGAGGGATCACGATGCTGTCCAGGCATTCCCTCAAGCAGGCGGACTTCGACAGTGATCCGGGATGGTTGGGACCGAGGTTCTTGCGCGAGTTCGACGCAGAGCTCTGTCTCGAAAAGCGCCGAGCCACGATCCAGGAGGCTCGGCAGCTGGGATCCTTGGCCGCGGAGGTGATGTTCGACATCACGCAATCGATTCAGGCCGGGCGCGTGACGCACACGTTGGCCCACATCGATGGGGCGATCTGGGGTGGCGACGGAGAGCGGATCGAACTCCGCATGCGCCCCATGGAGCTCGACGAATCGGCCTATCACCGCAATGGCAAGATCCTCTCGCGGGTCAGCGAGACCACGCGGTCGATCGCGGCGGATCGAGTGGTTCTCGCGACGGGATTCAAGCCGCACCGGCCTGGCGGCGAGTTTCTGAATCGGGCGATCGAAGCGCTGGATTTGCCGCTCGCACCCGACGGGTTCCCGGTTGTAGATCGCCATCTGCGCTGGCGCCCCGGGCTGTTCGTGACGGGGCCGCTCGCGGAGTTGGTCGTGGGGCCCGCGTCCCGAAATCTGAGCGGGGCCCGCATGGCCGCGAAGCGGATCGTCGAAAGCCGTGGACTCCGCTTCTCGAAGCGGCCGCGGCCCGCGGCGTCAGCTTCCGTTGGCCGTCGGTTTGCCCCATACTCCCGCCGATGACCGAGGAACGATCGCGCGGCGGCAGACGAGGCTTCATCCTGTGGACGATCGCCGTCGTCCTGATGGTCGGAGCGTATTCGTACCAGAAGCGGACCGGGCCGACCCATCCGATGAAGGGATCGATCCAGGTCGGCGACGACGACGTCCGCTACGAGTTGTTGCGGAGTCACGAGACGACGCATGGTGCGCCGATTGCCGTGCCGAGTCCGGATGGCAAGGTGACCGGCACCCTGCACTGGAAGAACTACCCGACGGAGGATCCGTTCACGGCGACGCCGATGAACGTCACCGAGGTCGAAGGTGAGTCCGTGCTCCAGGCCTCGCTTCCGCAGCGACCGGCAGCGGGCAAGATCGAGTACTACCTCGAGCTGGCGACGCCGGGTGGGCCCGTGCGTATCCCCGAGGCCGGGGGCGAGAACGAGATTCTCTTGCGCTACAAGGACCCGGTGCCGGGCTCGATCCTGTGGCCGCACATCCTCGCGATGTTCCTCACGATGCTGATCGGCATGCGGGCCGGTTTGTCGGCGCTGTTCCAGCCGTCGACCGTCAAGCTCTACTCGTGGACGACCCTCGTCATCATGTCGACCGGCGGGCTCGTCCTCGGACCGATCGTGCAGAAGTACGCGTTCGGGGCGTACTGGACGGGGTTTCCGTGGGGCTACGACCTGACGGACAACAAGCTGTTGATCATGTGGGCCGTGTGGCTGGTCGCCTGCGTCTGGATGGGAGGCAAGCCGCGCCCGGACGGTAAGAAGTCCGGTGGCTTCGGCCGCGTCGGGGTGATCCTCGCGAGCGTCGTCATGGTCGCCGTCTACCTGATCCCGCACAGCATGCAGGGCAGCGAGCTCGACTACGACAAGCTCGAGCAGGGCGTCGATCCGAAGCAGGCGATCGGTACCGGCGAGAAGTAGGCTCGGTCCCGTGAACGGTGCACAGCTCCATCTGCTGACGGTGCATCTGCCCGTTGTGGGCATGCTCGCCGGACTGCTCCTGATGAGTCTGGCGCTGCTGCGCGACTCGGAATCCTTGACGCGAACGGCGATCGGCTTCGTCGTGTTCGGCACCCTGTTCGCTGCGCCTGCCTACTTCAGTGGACCGGAGGCAATGGAAGTCGCGAATCGCTTCGCTGAGATCGACGAGCACCTGGTCGAGCAGCACGCCATCGCAGCCAAAGCGTCCTTCTTTGCGTCGGTCGTGCTCGCCTCGATTGCCATCAAGGTTTGGTGGGAGTCGACGCGCATGAAGACCGGCAAGGGGACACGCGTCGTGTTGCTTTGCGCGATGCTCGTGATCGCGTGGCTGATGGCGTGGACCGCACACCTCGGCGGCATCATCCGGCATCCGGAGATTCGGGAGCCGGCATGGCTGTTGTTCCCCGAGCTGCCGCGGTGATGCGAGTGGGGGCCTGACAGCGTGAGTCGCAACGCCTCCGTCTACGTCATCTTCTTCCTGTCGGGCACCGCCGGACTGGGCTACGAGATCGTCTGGACGCGGATGTTCACGACGGGTCTCGGGCACGAGATGCCGAGCTTGCTGGCGGTCGTTGCGGCGTTCTTCGGTGGGCTCGCCGTCGGCGCGTGGTTGCTCGACGGAGTCGTGAGTCGGAGCAAGACTCCCGGGCGGTGGTACGCGCTCCTCGAGGCCGCGATCGGGATCTGGGCGCTCGCCAGCATCGCGCTGATTCCCGTGCTCAACGATCAGGCGACGGTCCTGATGGGCGTCTCGCCATCTCCCGTGCGGCAGTGGGCGGTCGCGTTCGGGATTCCGTTCCTCGCGCTGCTGCCCGCGACCGCGGCGATGGGGGCGTCGTTCCCGGCGATGGAACGGCTCGCGTCTCGATTGCGCGGGAACGCGCGGACGATCGGCGGCCTCTACGCCTGCAACACGGCCGGCGCCGTCGCGGGCATCGCGCTGACCACGTTCGTCGCCGCGCCGGCGCTCGGGTTCCGGCTCACGCTGCTGTTCATGGCCGCGCTCAACTTCACGTGTGCTGTCGCCACCTGGTTCGGTCCCGCGGCAGGAGAGGAGGAGCGCCCGGCCGTGGCGACGGCGATGGTCGACCCTCCGTCTCGCGCCCGGCTGGCCGGCCTGCTGTTCGGCACGGGCCTGCTCGGGATCGGATACGAGGTGCTGGGCGTGCGCACGTTGGCGCAGGTCTACCAGAACACCGTCTACACGTTCGCCACGACGCTGTCGGTGTTCCTGCTCGGCACGGCGATCGGTGCTTCCCTCTACCAGCGCTTTGCCAAGAAGGAGGCGTTCGTCGCGCCGATTCGGCAGCTGCTGCAGCTGCTGGCGATCGGTTGTCTGCTCGGCATCGTGCTGATGCCGGCGAGCGGACACGTCTACAGCGCGGTGCGAGTCGCGTTCGGCGGCGGGACGACGGCGTCGATCTTCGCCGAGGCAACCGTTGCGCTGACCGTGTTCTTGCTGCCGACCGTCGTGATGGGGGCGACGTTCAGCCACTTGGCTCAGGCCGCGCGCGGCGCGAGCGGCGGCGTCGGGTGGGGGATGGCGTGGAACACCCTCGGTTCCTCACTCGCGCCGCTCGTGTTCGCCGTTTCCGTGCTGCCGTGGACCGGACTGCTGTGGGCTCTCGTGGCGTGCAGCGTCGGCTACTTGGTCCTGATCCCACTCTGCGGGCTTTCGTCGCGGCGGCTGGTGCCGCTGATTCCCGTCGGGGTGATTCTGATCTTCGCGCTGCAGACGGATCTGCTGCTGGTCGACGTTCCTGCTGGCAGCAGAGTCGTCGATCATCGCGAAGGCGTGCGCGCCACCGTAGTCGTGCTCGATCAGGGACACGGTCGCACTCTCAAGGTGAACAACCGGTTCTCGATGGGAGGGACCGCGCACTCGTTCGTCGATCGCCGGCAGGCGCACATTCCTCTGTTGCTGCACCCGAAACCGGAGCGCGCGCTCTTCTTGGGGGTGGGCTCCGGCGTCACGGCCGGTGCCGCGACGAATCACCGCGGGCTGGAGTTCCGGGGCGTGGAGTTGCTGTCCGAGTCCTTGGAATTGATCGAACATTTCCAGCCCGGCAACCAGCTCGAGAGAATCGACGTCGACCGGCAGTACGCCCTCGCGGACGCGCGCCGCTACGTGCGCGCGACCGAAGAGAGCTACGACGTCATCGTCGCCGACCTGTTCCATCCGGCGAGGGACGGCGCGGGTGCGCTCTACACGAGGGAGCATTTCGAGGCCGTCCGCGAGCGCATGCGCCCCGGCGGCTTGTTCTGCCAGTGGCTGCCGCTCTACCAGCTGGACGTCGAGATGGTTCGCCTCGTCGTGCGGACGTTCCTGCGGGTGTTCCCGGAGACGAACGCGTACCTCGGTCACTTCAACGTCAACACCCCGATGATCGGACTGGTCGGGGGTGTCGAGCCGCGGCGCTTCGAGGCCGACTGGTACGCGAAGCGCGTCACGCACCGTCCGTTGGTCACCGAACTCACGGAGCTTGCCATGGGCAACGGCTCCACGTTGTTCGGGTGCCTGTTCGCCACGCGCAGTTCCTTGGTCGACTTCGCCGGAGACGGTCCTCTGAACACCGACGACCACCCCGTGGTGATGTTCCGGGCTCCCGATCTCGTCTATCGCGAGGAGGAGTCGGGTCGCCGCCAGCTCCGCGACCTGCTGGACGTCATGAAGGCGCCGGCCGCGGAAGTCGTCCAAGACGACGGCTCGTCGGCTGCAGCCGAGATGATCGAACGCCTCGACGACTACATCGCGGCGCGCGACCTCTACCTCCGGGCCGGGATCGCCTCGGTCGAGGGGCGACGGGAGAAGTCGATGGAGTGGTTGAAGCAGAGCGTGGCGAAGAGCGCCGACTTCACGACGGCGTACGTGATGTGCCTGCAAGAAGCCGCGAACCGCGTCGAGAGCGACCGGGCGGCGGCGGAGCAGCTGCTGCGGTTCTTGGTCCGGGCACGTCCGGAAGACCCGCGGGCGGGGCAATACTTGCGGCAGTACTTCCGGCGGTGAGCCGCGCGTCATCCTACGGCTGCTCGGCGCTGCGCGCCAGTTCCGCGCGGAGCGCAGCGGTAGTGTCCTCGAGCGACGCATGCTCCGACTCGTGGTTTCGGCAGCGAAGTCGCCATCGGACCCCGGTTTCGTCGACTTCTATGGACGCGGCGAGTCCCGTGCGGACCCCTTGCTCGACTCCGAAGCCGAGCCGTCGGAGGGCGTGGCACGTCCATTGGGCCGGCACACCGTTGCCCACGACGCCCACTCGCTCTCCTGTGGGGTGATTCAATTCGAAGCGTCCGGATGACGGGTCGTACTCGAGACCCTCGTAGCGGAACACGTTCGCAAGCGCGCCGTTGAGCACGAGATCCTCCGGGCATCCGTCACACACCTGCCCGCGGCGGTCGAGGATCCACAAGCGGTCTGCCGTGCGCAACGCGAGGTCCAAGTCGTGCGTGGAAAGCAAGACGGTCGTCCGGCCGTTGTGTGCGAGCCGTCGGAGAAGCTGGACGATCTCCACCCGTCTGGCGAGATCGAGAAACGCGGTCACTTCATCGAGCACGAGCACCGACGGCTCCTGCGCGAGTGCGCGCGCCACGAGCACGCGCTGCCTCTCGCCGTCGCTCAGCTCCACGACCTTGCGATCGGCGAGGTCTTCGGTGTCCGTGTCCGCAAGCGCTTGGGCGATGGCGGCTCGGTCCTCTGGCGCGAGTCGGCCGGACCAGCGCGTGTGCGATGCCCGTCCAAGAGCGACGAGGTCCCAAGCGCTCAGTCCCCAGGCGTCGACCCTCTCTGTGAGAACTACGCCGACTTCCCGGGCTCTTTCGCGAGCGGGCATGGAGGCGAGATCGGTGCCTCCCATCAGCACGCGGCCATCCAGAGGATTCTGCAGCCCGCACAGCGTGCGCAACAAGGTCGACTTCCCAGCGCCGTTGGGGCCGAGCAACGCGACGAACTGACCTCGGTCGATGGAGAGAGACAGATCGGAAGCGATCCGCGTTTCCTTGCGACGATTCCCATATCCGACCGTCAGTCGATCGACGGCGAGCGCCGGCGCGAGATCTTCGTTCATCGATCCTCCCGTGCACCGTAGCCGCGAAGGAGAAGGAGGAGGACGGTCGGTCCACCGACCAGGCCGAGCATCGCGTTCAAGTGCAGGAAGTGTCGGCTCCAGGGTAGATGGACGACGAGGTCCGCCAATGCCGCGAGGCCGGCGCCGAGCAGCGCACAAGCGGGCAAGAGCACCCGATGGTCCGCGGTTCGAAAGAGGACGCGCGCGAGATGGGGGGAGAGGATGCCGAGGAACGTGATCGGTCCGCAGAACGCCGTGACTGCCCCCGCGAGTACCGCCGCCACCGCGACCGCAGCGCACCGGCACCGTCGAACCGCGATCCCGAGCGTGCGTGCGTAGTTCTCGCCCAGCAGCAGCACGTTCAGCGGTTTCGTCAGGACGACGGTGCAGCCGAAGCCGAGTGCGACGACGGAGGCCAGCAGGCCCCATTGCGCAAATCCGACGTGCACGAAGTTGCCATCATTCCACTGCGCGAACGCGCGCGACTGCGCCTCGCTGGTGAAGTGCAGAACCACGCTGATCAGACCATTCGCAACTTGCCCCAACATCAGACCACTGAGCAAAAGTGTGACCGCGCCAACTCGCGAAGCGAGCAGGAGCAGAAGCGAGGTCATCCCGAGCGCGCCGATTCCCGCGGACAGCGCGAGGCCCAGATTCGATAGGAGGCCGAGGCTTGCGAGGACCGTGTTGCCCAGCGAACCCGAGATCACGACGAAGAGGGCGACGCCCAGGCGAGCGCTATGGACCAGGCCCAGGAACCAGGGATCCGCGAGCGGATTGCGAAACGTCGTCTGCAGGAGCAAGCCGCAAACACCGAGCGCCGATCCGGCGGTCAGCGCGGTCAGCGTTCTCGGCAGTCGGAAATCCAGGATGATGCGGTGCCAGCGCTCCACTTCCGCGTCGAATCCCAGCAAGACGGCCAGCACATCCCGCAGCGGGATTCGGACGACGCCGATCGTGAGTTCGAGGACGAAGACGACGGCCACACCGCTGAGCAACGCGATCCATGGCCAGGCTCCCGGGCTCTTCGGCTGGGCTGACCCGGTCGCAGATGACGAAGCCGGCGAAGAGTCAGTCACGGGTATGCTGTCCATCGGCACTACCGCGTGCGGCTCTCCAATCGGCGATAGAACCGAAGCTCGTGGTTCTCGTGCTGTCCCGGATGGAGAATCGTCATCAGGTCCAGAAGTTCCAGGTGTGGTTCGACGAGCGCGTGGTCCCACCACGGATTGATCCCATCGGGATACCCGGCGTGCCCCACGAAGACTCTGCCGGCCTGCACGGCGGGCACGAAGCCGAATCGTGGATCGTCGATCGTTCGACCTTCCACATTGCCGAACGAGAATCCTGGCCCGACGATCCACACGTCTGCGCGCCGAGCATTCAGGAGAGCGGCTTCGAACGGCACCCGGGCGCCGGGCTCACCGCTGGGATTGTCCGCGCCGAGGTAGTTCCCACCGGCGTCTTCGATCATGCGCGCGCCGAGGTTCTGACCGCCGTATTGGCTCCAGCCACCCTTCTCGGGACCTCCCGCGAGGACGTTGGGTTTCGACGCGACGTCGGAGAGTTCGCGGAGCGCGCCTCGGTACGCCTCTTCGATTCGGTCGAACGCCGCGTTCGCGACCCTTTCCTTGTTGAAGAACAGTGCGAAGAACTTCACCCATTCGGCGCGAGCGAGCGGGGTGGGTTCCAGGTGCTCGGCCATCGGGACGCCTGGAATGCCGAGCCGTCGATAGGTTGCGGACCGGCTCAGGCTTGCGGGGAAATACCACTCGAAGTGCGCCTCGGTACCGCGCTCCGCGATCGCTTCCAGGTTCATGTTCTTTTCGAGCTTGCCGCTCTCGAACATCTCGAGGATCGCGGGGACGCTCGCGTGCGTGTGGTTCCCGAAGCCGACGAGTCGATCGATCACGCCCAGCAGTTCCGTCGCGCGACCGTATCGATAGGTGCCCAGGCTGAATCGCGTCAGGGGAACCCAGAGCACCATCGCATCTCGGCGTGTCACGGGAAGCGGTGTGCCGCGCTGGACGAGCACGAATTCGAACTCCTCGCCCATGCCCCGCGTCTCGATGCGAGCAATCTTGTAGTGGCGGAGATACTCGACACTCAGCTGCGTGGCGTGGCGGAACGACGCCTTGTCGGGGAAATAGTCGACTTCGTCGTCGTAGTCCTCGACCGCACAGACGTCGAGATTGTGGCTCGGGATGCCGGCTGCGGTCGGGATCGGAGACGGTGGCTCGGCGGACTGGCGCACGCATCCGAGGATGGACGCACCGAGTGCGAGCGCAGCGGGCCAGTTTCGGTGCCCGCGGTCCATCAGGAAGATCCAGAGGCTGAAGCCACGATCACAGATCGATCGAAACGCGCCGCGGTTCGGAGATGACGATGCGCCCGAGACTGTCGAGTGTCGCCGCACGGAACGTCGCCGACGAGATCGCCGTCCCAATCGTCTGCGGCAGGGCGAACGGCACGTCGAACCGTCCCTGCGCGTCGAACGCAGATGCGACGATCGAGACCCCGAAGCCCAACACCGGCAGCTCGTTGATTTCAGTCAGGAACACGCCTGCTAACCCACCGGGCTCGCCATCCCAAACGGTGAAGTCGATCTGGTCGCCCGGCTGGGCAGCGCGCCTGCTGGAAGCCAATCGGATGCCGAATCGCTTGTGCAGCAAGATGTCCCGGAGTTGGAAGTTCGCGTCGGGAACGACGATGTCGTCGGCGTAGCTGTGGAAGACGACGTAGCCGCCATCTTCGCTCACGATCGGTGAGTAGCAGCCGCTGTTGGTGATCGGAAACTGGCCGCTCGGCGTGAGGCTCAGGGCTTCGACAGAAAATGCCCCCGGCGTCGTCTCGTCGAAGATCCCATCGCCGTTCGCGTCGCGGTCGAAGATGTAGATGTCCCGCGAGGCGTTGACGTCGCCGTTTGCGCCACCGTGGTCGTCTCCACCGTAGACGACGAAACGCCCGTCTGCGGAGATGTCGGCATCCTCGGAGGGGCTGGGCACTTCGCTACCGTCCGCGCGAACGCTCACTCGCTCGGTGCGTCCGTTGCCCTCGTCGTACACGCCGTTGCCGTCCGGGTCACGGTCCCGCACGAAGATATCGAGCTGGAAGTTCGTGTCACCAGTGACGAGTGTGCTGCCGCCGCTGGTGAAGACGACGTGCCGTCCATCGTCGGATGTCTTGGCAACCGTGAAGCCAGGTGCGTCGGTGACGTCTTCGGCGCCGGAGGAAGAGACGTTGGCCCGCACGGTCGTCCCCTGGATCAGGTCTCGCACGAACCAGTCTCGCGTCCCGTTGTTGTCACCGGACACGAGGTTCGTCGCCTCGGAACGAAACGTGACCCAGCGTCCCGACGCGGAAATCCACGCGGCGTCCGAAGGTGCGTCGGCCTGGACGTTCGCGGAGGACAGGCTCACGAGGTCGGTCGAAACCTGGCCGGGTTCGTCGAAGATGCCGTCGCCATCCGTGTCCCGGTCACGGACGTAGATGTCGGGGCCGGGATTCGAGTCGCCCGGGACCAGCCCATCCGAAACGAACGCGACGAAGCGCCCGTCTCCGGAAACAGCGCAATGGGTCGAGATCGTCGTGGCCTCGGTTCCGTCCGATGCGACGCTGATGCGGGTCGTAGTGCCGCGTACGAGGTCTCTGGCGAACACGTCGCCGACACCGTTGGTGTCGCCCGCAACGAGATTGCTGGCGTCGCTCCAAAACACGACGTGGCGTCCGTCATGCGAGATTGTCAGGTAGTGTCCTTCGAATCCGAATCGGCTGCCGCTGCCGCCGTTGGATTCGCCACCGTTCGAGTCGACGCTGACGCGAACGATGTCCCCCGTCAGGCGGTCTTTCCGGAAAACGTCGCGGAATCCGTTCCCGTCATTCGGGACGAGGTTGGTTGCGAGACTCGCGAACGCGATGAAGCGCGTATCGCGCGACATGACGGGGATGACGGAGTGGTCATCCCCTTGGATGCCGGTGGCCGATTCGTTCACCCGAGTCGTGAACGAGGCGCCCTGGCCGCGAGCGTCGGAATCGAACGCAATCGATACGACCGCGAGAACGAGCACTGGCGAGAATCGTCTCATACCGGGTCAGTTGCCGCCGGTGCGTTCGAAGTTCCCGGGAAACTTGAAGTCGGTCGTTCTCGCTCGCGTTCTCGGACGCCTATCGCAACGAGGACTCTGCGGACAGGTAGCTCTGATACGGGTGGTGCGGCGGACCGAGGATCTGCTGTAGCGCCGACTCGGCGATCGAGACCCTGTCATCCGCGAGACGAACCGTAGACGACAGCTTCACGAAGGCTCGCTCGAGTTCTGCGGCACGCAGCGCGTAGTTGCCGCCTCCCTGGACGGGATCCACCGCCAGCCGCGCGCGCAGGTCGTTCATGAGAGTTCGAATCTCTTCGATCGCGGCCGACGACGCATCTGTATTGGGCTGTTGCTCCGAGCGGGCGAACACCTGCGCGACGCTCCAGTGCTCGATCTTCACGTGGTCGTTGGTGGCGGCGTCGAGCACGGCGCAGGCGACAGAATCCGCTCGCAAGCCGGACAGCGAAGCCAGGGCGTCTCGATAGCGGATCCAGTCGCCGATGGATTGCTCCGTCCGCCGCAAGTGGCGTAGCACGCTCTCGTTCGGTTGGGATGAATCCGCTGTGGCCTCGGGTTCGTCCTGCGGACGTGCGGTTCGGTCGGTCTCGAGTCGGGGCCGAGGATGGGGAGTCGATTCCTCCGGACTCGTCTCACGTTCGGGATCGAGATTCGCGGCGTGCGTTTCACGGGTCGGGTGCGTTCCTGATGAAATCGCCCCGTCCGTCGACGGAGCCGCATGGACATTCGGTTCGTTCTCCGAGGTCGACACCCAGGCGAGCCAACTGAGGGCGGCGGCGCCGACGACTGTGACGATGGCTCGAATCATGGCAGACGGGATCGTGCGAGCCGGGTGCGGGTCAGCGGAGGATGACTTCCACCGGATTCGTGAATGGGCCGAACCCACCGGCTCCGATCGTGAGTGCGACGTGGTGGAAGCTCACTTCGAACGGCGCGAAGCTCGGCGTGAAGCTCACGAACGAGTTCGCGCGACCGTTGGCGTCCAGAACTCCGAAACCGTTGATCACGAAGTTCGGTGCGAGCGGAGTGTAGAAGTCGGCGTTCAGGCCGAACGTATCGCCGGGATTGATGCCGCTGATCGTCCCGAAGATCGCGAAGGTGTTTCCGGCGGCGGCAGGTCCCAAGTCGCAGCTGAGCGTCTGCGTGCCGCCAGCCAGGCGATCGATCACGACGGTGTCGGCGGTCAGAGTCGGGCAGTTGTCCGACCAGCGTGCGAGGAAGTTCGACTCGATGCCTCCTGCCGCCGTGTAGCCACCGCCCATCCAAAGCGCGCCGTTGCGGGAGTAGAGCGGGCCGCCGTTCGTGAACGAGCCGCCCGTCACACCGCCGCGCATGCTTCGCCAGCCCTTCTGGTCCCATCGCGCGTAGTACTCCGTGGGCACGCCGCCCGCGGCCGTGAACAGGCCGCCGACGCAGACTTGCGTGCCCGAGCCGGAGTCGTGCAGTGCGAGTCCGTTGCCGGCATACGGGAAGCTCGTGCCCGTTACGCCACCGCCGAGATTCGACCAGTTCGTCCCGTTCCAAGACGCGATGTGGTTGCATACGACACCGCCGGCGTCGCGGAAATCCCCGCCGACGAGCAGGGCCGGTCCGAGACCGTCGTTCCACGGAATCATCAGCGCTGCGAAGTTGAACGGACCGTTCGTCAGGCCCGAGCCGAGCGTTTGGAACTGGGTGCCGTTCCACTTGACGATCCCTTGCGCGGGGACCGAGCCGCCCGCGATGCCCGGATCACATCCGATGAACAGTGCGGGTCCGGATCCGTCGTCGAAGGACGCGAGACCGTACGTGCAGCATCCGCCGCTGAAGGGGCCGACGACTCCGCCGCCGACGTCGCTCCACTGTTGCCCGTCCCATTTCGCCAAGTTCGAGCACGGGGTCGCGGCGAATCCGCAGGTCGTGAAATTGCCAGAAACGTAGAGGGCCGGGCCGGTGCCGTCGTCGTGGACCGCCGCCCCGAAGCAGCTTCCACCGACGCCACCGCCTACGGCGCTCCAGGCCGTGCCATCCCAGCGCGCGACGCTGCTGCATGGGACACCGCCCGCGTCGACGAAGTTGCCAGCTGCGTAGAGTGCGGGGCCGCTGCCGTCGTCGTGGACGACGATCGTTCCTCCGGATCCTCCGGAGCCGCCGGCTCCGGTGACGCCGCCACCGACGTCGGCCCATCCCGATCCCGTCCAACGAGCGATGCCTCGGACCGGCGTGCTGCCTGCTTGCGTGAAGGACCCGGCGATATAGAGCTCGGGACCGTTCCCGCTATCGAACTCTGCGAACGAGGCGATTCTGCCGCCGTCCATACCCAGGCCACCGCGCGCGGGCGATTCGAATCCCGTCTCGAAACACTGGGCGGAGGCGAATGAAGGCAGGCACGCCGTGATGGCGCAGATGACGGGGAACCGAAGATCGTGAGTGTGCATGATCCAGCTGGTGGAGATGTGCGTCGTGAAACTGCGACGCTGACGTCGCGGCCGCGCGGTTACCTCAAGCGGGTGCCTGCGGCGCGATCGCGGTTCCATGAAGATGACTTCATCGATCGATCAGCCTGGCGCGCAGCAAGAATTCGACGTCCGTTGGAACCCGAGGGCAGCGAACGGCACCGTGTCCGTGGTGAGGATCGATGCTACGCGCGAAAAACCTGACAAAGAGGTTCGCGGACGTCGAAGCCGTCTCGAGCCTCGACCTGACCGTCGAGTCTGGAGAGACCGTGTGTTTGCTCGGCGCGAACGGCGCCGGCAAGACGACGACGGTCAATCTCTTCTTGGGTTTCCTGCGGCCGGATGAAGGCACCGCGGAGGTATGCGGAGTCGCCTCGGCTGAAGACCCGAGAGCTGCTCGGCGCGAAATCGCGTACATCGCAGAGAACGTCGCGCTCTACCCGTCTCTGACCGGTCTCGAGAACCTCGAGCTCTTCGATCGCATGGCACGCGGTCGCCGGCAGTTGGACTTCGCCGCGATCCTGCTCGAGCACGGTCTGACGATCGAGCAAGCGCATCGCCCCGTTGCGGGCTACTCGAAGGGCATGCGCCAGAAAGTCGGACTGGCGATCGCGGCGATCCGCGCTGCCAAGGTGCTCCTGCTCGACGAGCCGATGTCGGGGCTCGATCCCGGAGCCGCGCGTGAGTTCACGCACTCGTTGCTCGCGCAGCGTTCTGCCGGGCGTGCCATCTTGATGACGACGCACGACATCTTCCGCGCCAAGGACGTGGCGACGCGTATCGGCATCATGAGGGCCGGCCGGCTCGTCGAGATGCTCGACGCCGCCGACGTGGACGCACGCGACATCGAACGGATCTACCTGCGGCACATGCAGGACGAGCGAGAGGCGAGCGACGCGACGAACTGAGCGGTCGCCGAGTCCGTGAGGCGCATGATGACCGAGCTGTTCCGACTAGAGTGGAGGCTGTGGCGCCGATCGCGAGGTATGGCGTCTCTGCTCGTGCTCACCGGCGTGCTGCTGGTGGCCGCGGCCTGGTGGTCGGCGGCGACGGATCGACGGCAGCGCGCAGCCTGGCACGAAGCGACGGCACAGGCGCGCGCGGATTGGCTTGGTCAGGGCGCGGCGAATCCGCACGGGATGGCCCACTTCGGCGATTTTGTCTTCCGTCCGAGTGGGCCTTTGGCGCGAATCGATAGCGGCGTGCAGGCGTCGCTCGGACAGGTGCTGCGGGTCGAAGGTCACAAGCAGGGTTCACCGCTGCATCGCCCGGCGAGCAGCGCTGGTTCGATCGGTCGCTTCGGTCGGTTCGATCCTGCATTCGTTCTCCAGGTCCTGATCCCTCTGGTGCTGCTCCTGGTCGGCGCCACCGCGACCGCGGCCGATCGCCGGTCTGGCCGGCTTCGCCTCCTGCTCGTGCAGGGAGGCACGGGACGCCAGGTGGCCACGGCTCGCATCCTGGCGCTGTGGTCCCTCGGTGCCGTCGCGCTCGCGCTCGTCGTCGGCGCGTCGTTCCTCGGTGATCCGGGAGGAGTCGCCACCGTCGACCCGCTACGGCTCGCGGGGCTGATCGCTGCATACGTCGCGTTTTACGGGGTCGTGGCTACGAGCATCGTGCTGGTGTCGTTCGCCGCGCGCGAAGCGAGCCGCGCGCTGTCCGTGCTGTTGGCCGCGTGGGTGATCGGGACGGCCGTGCTACCTCGGGTCACCGCGACGCTCGTCGACGAAGCCCTGCCGCTTCCGACTCGCGACGCGTTCCAAACCGCGATGAAGGAAGCGCGCAGCCGAGGTATGGACGGTCACAACAGCAAGGACGCGCGCATCGAGAAACTCGAACAAGAGGTGCTCGCGAAACACGGCGTCGCGTCGGTGGACGAACTGCCGATCAATTTCGACGGCATCACCATGCAGATCGACGAGGAAGTCGGCAACGCGGTCTGGGACGAGCACTACGGTCGACTGCACGACTTGTTCGTCGAGCAGCGACGCTTGGCGCAGTTCGCTGCGTTCGTGAATCCGTTCCAGGCGATCGAAGGGGTTTCGATGTCGTTTGCGGGAACGGACCTTGCGCATGACCTCGAGTTCCAGGCTCAGGTCGAGCGTTATCGACGCGAGTTGGTCCAGTCGCTCAACCACGAGCACGCCTACGGTGGTTCGAAGACCGGCGACTGGTCGTGGAAGGCGGACGCTGAGTTCTACGCGGGCTTGGAAGCGTTCGACTACGAGTCGCCAGCGATCGAGATAGCATGGCGCGTCCGTGTGCTGGAGATCGGTGCGTTGGTCGGCTGGGGCGTGTTCGCGTTCCTGCTCGCGATGTTCGCGGCTCGTCGCGTGGAGACCGGAGACGCCGCGTGATTGCGCTCGCGTTTCGACACGAGTTGTTGGCGACGTGGAGGTCTCGAGCTCGCATCGGCGCGCTGATCGCGTTCTTCGTCGCGAGCGGCTACGCCATCGTTTCGGGCCAGCGTTTCCACGCGCAGTGGACGGATGCGCTTGCAGCCGCGCACGCAAAGCACGTAGAAAGTGCAGCATCCGCGCGCGGGTGGCTGGAGAGTGGTGCGAGCGGGCCGGAGGATCGGGAGTGGGTGAACATCGCCGAGCCGCTGTGGCAGGACTGGTACGCGGGCACTCGTCTGCTGCGTTTGCCGGCCGCCCTCGCGGGAATCGCCGTCGGCTCGGCCGATGACTCGCCCGTCGTGGCGAGAGTCAATCGTCTGGCTGACCCGTTCGCGGCATCGGGGGTCCGCCTCGAGAATCCGGAGATCGGCGGGACCCACGCGATCGACCTGGTGTTCGTGTTCCTCGTGCTGGTTCCCATCCTCGTCGGCGTCTTGGGGCTGGGGATCGGAAGCTTCGAGCGAGAACGAGGGATCGCGCGCCTCGTTGCAGTCCAGGCGGGCGCGAGTTCTGTTTGGTTTCTTGCGCGCGTCGTCGCGGTGACGGCAATCGTCCTGGCCGCGGTGATGACGGTGTGTCTCGTCGCCGTCATTGCCACCCAGGCGCCGTTCGTGGACGGGGCTCGTCTGATGGCACTCGCCGGCAGCTACTCGTTGATCTGGGGAGGTATCCTGGCGGCGTTGGGGGTCAGTGCGCGGAATGTGCAAGAGGGCGCGCTCTCGTTCGGCCTAGCGTGGGCGTGTTTCTGCCTGTTGATCCCGTCGCTGCTCTCGGAGCGGGCGATGTCGGCCGCGACGACGAGCTATGCGGTAGAGACGTCGCTCCGAACCCGGTCCGAGCAGTACGCCGTGTACAAGCGGGAGATCGATCAGGTCCTTCCCGAACTCTACGACGCCTTCCCGCAGTTGCGATCCATGCCGGCATCTCGGCTCGAGGAGTTGCCCGCGGAGGTGCGACGACACGCCTACGATGGAATCAAGCTGATCGCACTCGAAACGCGGCACGCCGACCAACACGAGCGGGAGCTGCGAGCGGAGGAAGTCGCACTCCGAAACAGCTGGTGGTCACCCTCTGTTTCGTTCGCGCACGGCTGTGAACGGCTGGCGGGGCGTGGCCGGCTGTCGGCGGCGGAGTTTCGTGACCGTGTCGTAGCGTCGATCCGCACGCGCGTGACGTGGGTGCTCGAGAGTGCTTGGCAGCAGCAGTCGCTCGGAAGCGAGTCGTTCGATCAGCTCGTCGGAGAGGGCGCAAATCCTATCGATGCAGGCTCGCGATCGGTTGCCCATCCCATGTGGGTGCTGGCGATCTGGGCGCTGGTGGCGTGGCTGCTCGGGATCGTGCGCCTCCGTTGGTTGGATCGCTACTTAAGGTGATGGCTGCTCCAGCTGCGCAGAAGTTCATGCCGAACCGTCGTCCTGTCGATGTATTCGACAGAGCTTCTCCTGAATGCCTACTCGCAAAAGAGGACCCGAACGCCATGGCCACCTACGTCTACCTGTGTGATGCGAACGATGCGGAAGTCGAGGTGACCCACAGCATGTCGGAAGACCTCGAGACCTGGGGCGAACTGTGCGAACGAGCCGGTCGTGAGCTCGGGGACACGCCAGCGAACGCGCCCGTGCAGCGGAAGATCTTCGCGCCCGCGGTGCACACGGTGCGAGGGGCGGCCGACCTCAAGAACCTGGGGTTCAAGAAGCTCGTCCGGCGGGACCACGGGGTCTACGAGAACGTGACCGCGACCGACAAGGAGTCACGCTACTTCGACGCGAACGACCCGAGCACCGCGCCGCACATCCCGAAGCAGTTCGACTGACGGTGTCCGACTCGGTGCCGAGTGAGCCGTCCACTCATCCTTGGACGGCCACTTCCTCCGCCGCGCGCTGGAACCATCCGATGATGTGTTCGAGGTGCTCGGCCCCGTAGAGCTTTCGGAACTGCTTGGTCTTCGGATGCTTGCCGTCCTGTAGTTCGGTCAGGCGGCCGCTGATGTAGTCCGGCGTCAACGGGATGTTGCAGCGCACTTCGATGCACTGGCGCCACTGGACGTACGTCGTGGGGATGATGTAGTCGTCACTCATTGGATTGTCTGGCAGTCGTCGCACTGGCCGAAGAGCATGATCGCGTGACTCGTCACCGTGAATCGTGGGGGGGCGATGTCCTGCACGCCGTCGGCACAACCCGGAGCATCGAAGGCGCGATCGCAGCTCGTGCAGAGAAAGTGATGGTGGTGCTCCCGACCCGCGATCCCGTATCGGGTCTGCGCGCCGGGAAACTCCGTGGGTTCGAGGGTGCCCGACTCGGTCTCGTGCTTCAGGATGCGGTAGATCGTCGCGATGCCGATGCGGACTCCATCACGACGCATCCGATCCCAGATCTCGGTGGCCGAGACTGGGCCCGGCGACCTGCGGACGACGTCGAGGAGGATCTCTCGCTTGCCGGATGTCATCGATCTTCCGCGGGTTGCGGCGAAGCCCTTGCAGAGTGGGTGGTTAGGCGCCGTGTGAAGTCGTCGGCTCTACGGCGCCGGGCGGATGATAATGGATTCTCACTTATCGTCAAGCTAGCGTTCGCGGCCCAAGTCGCCGTGGGGGACGTCTCTGTCCCACGTCCCGAACGTGCGCGATGGCAACCGCAGGAAGCACCCGATGACCCCAGACAGTCGTTCCACTGATTCCCGTCTCCCCGTCACGGTTCTGTCCGGCTTCCTCGGGGCCGGCAAGACGACGTTGCTCAACCAGGTCTTGAACAACCGGGAAGGTCGTCGCGTCGCGGTGATCGTCAACGACATGAGCGAGGTCAACATCGACGCCGCGCTCGTGGAGCGCGGTGGTGCGGAGCTCTCGCGAACCGAAGAGAAGCTCGTCGAAATGTCGAACGGCTGCATCTGCTGCACGCTGCGGGACGACCTACTCGAGGAGGTTTCGCGCCTCGCGCAAGAGGGGAGATTCGACTATCTGCTGATCGAGTCCACGGGAATCTCGGAGCCGATCCCGGTCGCGCAGACCTTCACCTTCGAAGACGAGAATGGTGTGAGTCTCGCGGACGTGGCGCGTCTCGACACGATGGTCACGGTCGTGGATGCCGCGAACTTCCTGCGCGACTACAAGGCGGCCGAGGCGCTGCAAGATCGCGGCGAGTCGCTCGGCGAAGACGATCATCGTACGGTCACCGACCTGCTGATCGACCAGATCGAGTTTGCCGATGTCATCCTGCTCAACAAGGTCGACCTCGTCAGCGACGAACAGGCCCACGACGTCGAGGGCATCATCCAAGCGCTCAACCCGGGGGCGAAGCTCCTCAAGACGACGCGCTCCCAGGTATCGCTCGGCTCGGTCCTCGACACCGGGTTGTTCGACTACGACAAGGCATCCGCTTCTGCTGGTTGGATCCGTGAGCTGCTGGGCGAACACACGCCGGAGACCGAGGAGTACGGCATCGCGAGCTTCACGTATCGGACGTCACACCCTTTCGATGCGGAGAAGGTTTCGGCGTTCTTCACGGACGCGAGCAACTTCGAGGGCGTGCTTCGATCGAAGGGCTTCTTCTGGGTCGCAGCGGATCACCGGGCCGTCTACGAATGGGCGCAAGCCGGCGGCGTGGGGGACGTGAAGCCCGCCGGCATGTGGTGGGCCGCCGTCCCGCGCGACCAGTGGGAGCAACCGGACGGACAGCGCCCGGATCAGCAGCCCACCTGGCATGAGCGATACGGCGATCGCTTGCAGCAGCTCGTATTCATCGGTCAGGGTCTGGACGAGGCGACGATGCGTGCGCGTCTGGACGCGTGCTTGCTCGACAAGCAGGTCGCCGAAGGCGACAGCGAGAGCTGGGCGAACCTCGAGAATCCGTTCCCGGTCCTGCAGCTGGCCGAATAGCGCACGCCGCTCGGCGAGAGCGGCGATCGTTTCGAGACAACCGGAGGAAGTCGAATGACGACGTTTCAGAAGATGACGAAGGCCGAAGTCGTGGCGGCGCAGCGGGCGTGGGCCAAGGCCGTGATCGATCAAGACCTGGAGACCCTGCTCGGGCTGTACGACTTCGGGTCGCCCGACGAGCCGCTCCTGTTCAAGCCGACGCTGGCGGATGTCATCCGTCTGGACGAGGCAGGGGCGCGTTCCTACTTCGTCGGCGGCGACCCGGCCTATCCGCATGATGGCGGGTTCTTGAACCACGGTTGGAAGCACGTGGAGTTCCAGAGCGCGGTCGGTCCGATCCTGAAGGCCGGTGGACTCGGCTACAAGGACATGGGGCACTACACGTTCGTCAACGAAAAGGGCGACGCGACGCGAGCCGACTACACGTTCGCCTACCACAAGATCAACGGCAAGGTGCTGATCTCGCTCCATCACTCGTCGCTGACTTGGGCTCCCCCGGCCACCTAGGCCGAGGGGCGCGGTGGGGTGGCAGGGCTCGGCCCCTCCCCGCGCTTCGGTTCGACTGGGTCGACCCCGTTGATACGAACGCGGTACGCACCGGCGCCGGTCGATTCGTTCGGGCCCGGGCTACGGCTCTATACAATCCTGGGCCCAATCGAGCGGTCATGAGACGCTGAGCGTCGAGCGCCGCGAATCAGACAGAACGCAGGCAAGGAAACCATGCGCAGTCGATGGATGTTGTTCGGAATCTCGCTGGCTGCGGCCGGCTTCGCCCAGCCCGTGCTCGCACAGGACGCGGTCGCGGACAAGGTGATCCAGCAAGCCGCGAAGGAGAACCGGTCGTACGCCTACCTCGACAAGATCGTGAACGGTATCGGCGCGCGACTCACGGCTTCGATGGCGGATCACCAGGCCTGCAAGTGGGCGGTGGAAGAGTTCAATGCCATGGGGCTCGAGAACGTCCAGATGCAGAAGGCCGGCGAGTTCCCGGTGATGTTCAATCGAGGTCCGTGGTCGGGTTCGATGGTCGCACCGGAGAAGATGTCGCTCGAGTTCAGCACTCCGGCGTGGACGGCGGGAACCAAGGGTGCCGTGACTGCCGACGCCGTCATGCAGCCCAAGTCGGTCGAGGGACTGAACGCGGAAGACTACGCGGGCAAGTGGATCCTGACCGAGAATCAACGGCGCGGGCGTCGGGGCCGGGGCAACCGCGGGTCCGCGGAGGAGAGGCGCGAGGCGGACAAGAAGCGCCGCGAAGTGCAAAACTTCCTGAACGAGGCGGGCGTCGCCGGATTCATCCGTAGCAGCGGGAGCGAGTACATCCGCTCGGGCGGGAACTACCGCATCCGCTGGGACAACCTTCCGACCATCCCGCAGATCATCATGGTCGACGACCACTGGAAGGCGATCCAGGCGCGGATCGACAAGGGCCAAAAGGTCTCGCTGAAGTTCGACATCCGCAATCACTTCAGCAAGGGACCGTCGCCATTCTACAACGTCGTGGCGGACATTCCCGGAAGCGACAAGGCGGACGAGTACGTCATCGTCGGGGGTCACATCGACTCTTGGGACAGCGCCACCGGCACCGTCGACGACGGCATCGGGAGCGCGGTTGCGATGGGCGCGGCGCAGATCCTCGCGGCGGCCGGCGTGAAGCCGCGCCGGACCATTCGCTTCATGCTCTGGAGCGGCGAGGAGCAGGGGCTGCTCGGGTCGCGCGCCTACGTCGAGCAGAACCCGGACCTCATGGAGAAGATCTCGGCGGTCTTCAATTACGACGGCGGGCCCAACCCCATCGCGGGTATCGACTGCACGCCGGCGTTCCACGCCGACTTCGAGAAGGTGTTCGCATCGGTGGCGACCCTCGACGAGAAGCTGCCGTTCTCCATTCGAGTTCGCGAAGGCGGCATGACCGCGGGCGGCAGCGATCACGTCTCGTTCTTCCGCAAGGGTGTCCCGGCGTTTTTCTGGACCCAGCGTGGTCCGCTCGACTTCCGCCACGGACTCCACACGCAGTTCGACACGTTCGATCTGGCCAGCGAGGAGTACACGAACCACAACGGCCTGGTCGCGGCCCTCGCCGCGATCGGCACCGCGAACCTCGACACGATGTTGTCCCGTGACAACCTGGCCGCGCGGCGCGGCGGTCGTGGCGGCCAGCAGGCGAACGGTCGCACGATGGGCATCTACCTCGAAGACGTGTCCGTCTCCGGAGTCGTTCCCAACAGCGTCGCCGCCAAGGCGGGCGTCCAGGAGGGCGATACGATCCTGAAGGTGGACGGGAACGCGGTCGGAAACCGCGCCGACTTGCTGCGTGCCATTCGCGCGGGCGGGCCGGAGAAGGTCGTCGTCGTCAAGCGCGCCGGCAAGGAGATGAAGCTCAACTTCGTCTGGGAGGCCGAGAAGAAGAAGGCCGCAAAGAAGGAGACGAGGTCGGACAACCTCTGAGGGTGCGGCAGGCGGGCGTCCGCGAACATCTCGATTCATGATGCCACGACGAATCTCGCAGGGGCTCCTGCTGGGCGGTGCGGTCACCGCCATGGGATTCACCGTGGAGTCCGGAAGCGGTGGGGCCGCCGAGAGCGCCGGGGCCCACGTGCCGCCTCCCGTCAGCCTCCACTACGAGCTCGACGCGGAGGCGCTGCGTCTCACCGTCAACGTCCAAGAACCCGTCTACGAGACTTGGTTTCCGAGCGTCGCTTCGATCATCCCGGAGTTGAACGAAGAGGCATACGCGCGCGAGCTCGAACAGGCGCGGACGTTGATTGCGGACAGAGCTCCCATTCGGATCGACGGCGTCGCGGTGTTACCGCGTGTCGTCGGGATCGAATTCTTGGAGCAGCTGGTCGAGAACGACTACCTCAACTACGTCGTGATCGAAGTGGCATACGGGATGAAGAGCGTCCCGAAGTCGATCCAGCTGCAGTGGGACGAGTTCCGGACCGAGGATCCGAGCTGGCCGCTGACCGAGGTGGACGCGACTTTCGAGTACGAGGTCGACCTCCAGATCTTCCAGTTCACGCCGGAAGGTCCCCGACTCGAGTGGCAGAAGCCCGACATCCCGCCGGTTCCGAAGCCGTCGGACCTGCAGGTCAAGGCCGTGCCCGAACAGCAGGTGGCCTGGGCTTCGCTGTCGGCGATCCTCCTGGGAGTCGTCCTGAGCGTCGTCGCCTTGCGCGGCGCATGGAATCCGCGCCGGAGTTGGCCTTTGGCCGTCGCCGCGTTCGTGGCCGCCGTGCCGCTGAGCATGGTGCCACCGGTCCTCTGGCGACCGCCGTGGCAGGCGGCGTTCGAGATGCCCGACGAATCGGACGCGCGCTATGTCTTCGAGGCTCTGCATCTGAACGTGTACCGCGCCTTCGACTACGAGACGGAGAGTGATGTCTACGACGCGCTCGCCCAGAGCGTCGAAGCGGGACTTCTGGACCAGGTGTACGACGAGGTCTACCGCGGCCTCATCATCAAGGAAGAGGGCGATCTCCTGAGTCGGGTGCGCGGCGTCGAGATGATCGAGAGTCAGGTCACGATTCCGGATCCCGCCGACGAGCCTCGGTTCGACGTCGCCTGCCGGTGGCGCGTGAAGGGCAGCGTCGAGCACTGGGGTCATCGTCACCTCCGCACCAACGAGTACCGCGCTCGCTACACGGTTCGAGGCGAGGACTCTCGCTGGCGACTGGCGTCGGTGCAGGTGACCGATCTGGGGCGTGTCGATGACCCGGAAGGTCCGCAGTGAACCCGAATCCGCGGCACGATCCGATGAACGATGCGGACTAGCGTCTCCGTCCACGATCTCGCGTTCCGCTACCAGTCCGGGAGTTACGAGCTCGAGGTCCCACGCTTCGAGGTGGCCGAGCGCGAGCGGGTCGCGTTGATCGGACCGAGCGGTGTCGGGAAGACGACGCTGCTCTACCTCATCGCAGGCATTCTGCAGGGGCATCGCGGAACGCTGAACGTCCTCGGCGAGTCTACGGGTTCGCTCTCCGAGTCGAGGCGGCGTCAGTTTCGACTGTCGCACATCGGCATGATCTTCCAAGAGTTCGAACTTCTCGATCACCTCACGGTTCGCGAGAACATCCTGCTGCCGTACCTCGCGGGCGCCGAACAGGCGCGAAGCGAAGACGTCATGGAGCGCATGCGTCGCCTGAGCGCGCGCGCCGGGCTCGAACAGTACCTCGGTCGTCGACCTTGCGGGCTCTCGCAGGGCGAGCGCCAACGCGTCGCCATCTGTCGTGCGTTGATCACCGAGCCGAGTCTGTTGCTCGCCGACGAGCCGACCGGGAACCTCGACCCGGCGACCACGCGGACGATCCTCGACGCGGTGTTCGAGGAAGCCGAAGAGCACCAGGCTTCGCTGATCTGGATCACGCACGACCATTCGATCCTGGGTCGTTTCGATCGCACGGTGGACTTCCTGGCGGAGTTCGGGGAGGCCTCGTGAGAACCGCGTTCCTCCTCGCCTGGCGCTACCTCACCTGCTACCGGATCCGGACCGGCATCCTGATCGGCTGCATCGCGATCGTGGCCTTCCTGCCGCTCGCCGTGCAGCAGCTGGTCGGCCACTACGAACGGGAGCTGCGCGCGCGCGCGGACGAGACACCGCTCGTGGTGGGGGCTCCCGGGAGTCGCCTCGACCTGCTGATGAACAGCCTCTACTTCCGAGGCATCGTTCCGTCGACCATCTCGGGTCGAGTCACGGCGGGGATCGAAGGCGAAGGGCTCGGCCACGCGATCCCGGTCCACTTCCGCCATCGTGCGCAGGGCCACCCCCTCGTGGGCACGACGTTCGAGTACTTCGAGTTCCGTGGGGCGCGGCTCGCGCGCGGTCGCTGGCCGGGGTTCCTCGGTCAGGCGGTGGTCGGCCACCGCGTCGCGGAGGCCGAGGGGCTCACCGTCGGCAGCACGCTGCTCTCGGACGTCGAGAACCTCTACGACATCGGCGCGAGCTATCCCCTAAAGCTGAGGGTGGTGGGAATCCTGGAGCCGCAGGGCAATCCCGACGACGAGGCGGTCTTCGTCGACCTGAAGACCGCCTGGATCATCGAGGGCATCGGGCACGGGCATCAAGACGTCGACGAGAACACCAGCAACGCGCTGATCATGGAGCGTCGCAAGGGGCACGTCGCGACGAACGCCGCGATCGTGGAATACACGGAGATCACGCCGGAGAACGTGGATCGATTCCACTTTCACGGCGACCCCGCAGACTTCCCCGTGCTCTCGTTCGTCATCGTCCCGGCGGACGACAAGGGCCGCACGATCCTGCGATCTCGCTACCGTCATCGCGAGGGGGTGCAGGTGCTCGAGCCGGCGCAGGCACTCCGGGAGCTCATGGAGATCGTCTTCCAGGTGAAGCGCTTCTTCGACGCGAACTTCGCGGTGATCGGAGTGACGACGAGCTTGCTGTTGTTCCTGGTGCTCTGGTTGACTCGTCAGATCCGAGCTCGGGAGTTCGAGACCCTGTATCGGATCGGCTGTAGTCGAGGCCTACAGTGGGCGGTGCAGGCGTGGGAGATCGCCCTCGTGGTCGTCACCGGACTGGGACTGGCAATTCTCGGCTCGAACGCCGTGGTCTGGGGTTTGTCGACGGGCCTCCCCGGCTGAAGCGCATCCGTCGATGAACGTTCTGCCATGCGAGTAGCACACATGCGATGCCCTCTTCTGTTGACGCTCGGCCTGTTGTCCTTGGCGTCGTGTGGCGACGATCCGAACGAGGGCGGGGCGTGGCAACCGGAATCGCCGAACGACAAGCCGGTCGTGCTGACGACCTTCTACCCGACGACGTATTTCGCGACGCGCATCGCGGGAGACCTCGCCGAGGTGCGGTGTCCGCTCCCTGCCGACGCGGACCCGATCTTCTGGAAGCCGTCGGAGGACGTGCTGGCGTCCTACCAGGCGGCGGACCGGATCGTCGCGAACGGCGCGAAGTTCGAGAAGTGGATCGAGCAGGTCAGCCTGCCCACATCGCGCCTCGTGAAGACCGCGGCCGGGTTTCGGGATCGGTGGCTGCGGGTCGTGGAAACGACGCACAGTCATGGTCCCGGGGGGGAGCATTCGCACTTCGGATACGACGGGCACACGTGGTTGGATCCCCAGCTTGCGATCCTGCAGAGCCGCGCGATCGCCGATGCGCTGATCGAGCTTCGTCCGGATCGCGCGGCCGATTTCGAGGCGCGCTTCGCGAGTCTGGAGAAGGATCTGCAGGAACTCCACGTCGGATTCGAGGGATTGGGAGAGCAACCCGAAGGCGAGTCCCTTTACGCATCCCATCCGAGCTACCACTACCTCGAGAAGCGATACCGGTGGAGGATCGTAAACGTCGACTTGGATCCCGAGACGATGCCGACCGAGGCCGTTCTCGAGGATCTGAAGCGGCAGCTTCAGAACACTCCAGGACGCTACGTTCTCTGGGAGCGTGAGCCCGATGCCGCGGTCGCACGAGCCCTGCATGATGTCGGATTGAGGAGCCTAATCCTCGCGACGTGCAAAGGATCGCCGACAGGCGCTCCGGACTACCTGGCTCGGATGCGGTCGAACATCGAGGGTCTCTCCGCAGCGTTTGAGTGAGTCGTGCGACGCGATCGAGATGCGGAGGTCAGTTCGACTCCTCGACGCGCCGAAGCCCTCGCTTGGCCAGTGCCGATCGCGGATCCAGCGCGAGGGCCTTTCGGAAGGCTCGCGCGGCACGCGTTGGGTCGCCGAATTGGACGAGGGCGTCGCCGAGCGTGACGTGCGCCATGACGGTCTCCGGATAAGCCTCGACCCACAGCCGCAGAACCTCGATACCGCGCCGCTTGTCTAGCCGAAGCAGGGTGCTCCCGGCGTCATCCATCTCGCCGCTGGTCATGAGCGGCATCCCGCCGAGTTGCTTCGACAGAGACCGGTAGTCCTGTATTGCGTCTTCGGTCGTCGCGGGGTCGCGCAGCCGACGCCAAAACTCCAGGCCTGAGGGTGCTGTCGCGGTCGGTTCGGAGACGGACAGATCGAAATGTGTCGCGTCGAGTCCACCGTCAAACGACGGATCGGAGAGGGCCCGGATCGCACCCGCGTCGCGTCGGAGATGAGCATCCAGGAAGCGAAGCAGGTATCCCGCGACAGTGCGGTACACGCGAAGCCGATGCTCCGGAACGCTCGCCCCCGCGGCGTGGCTCATCGTGGGTATCGGTATGAAATCGAGATGCTCGGCGCCTGCGATGTCGAGCCACCATCGCCGGGCCAGCGCCAGCTCGTTCATGAGCGTGGGATCGCGCCAAGGGGCTTCGAGACGGCCCATGTGCAGGATTGGCACGCGTAGCCGAGCTGCTGCGAAACCCGGTGCGTTCCGCGTGAAGGCGTGTGCGTGTTGCGCGCCGACCGAACCGTCGAGACTCACGACGACACTGACGCGCTCGTCACGCATCGCCGTGAGGAGGGCGGAGCTACCGCCAAAGCTGAACCCGACGACCCCGACGTACTCCGAACTCACGCCCGGGCTATCGAAGAGCGCTCCGAGAACGAATTCCAGATCCCGGGCCTGCGTCTCCAGCCCGGTTTCGTCGAATGCGATCCCCGGCGGGCCGGCGCCCAGGGACGGGGTCGCGGCGACGACGTAGCCGTGGCTTGCGAGATACTCTGCGGTCACGATGTGAGACGTGGGTGTCGCCCCGAATCCCGGCGCGTAGATCACCAGGGGGTACTCTCCATCAGCTGGCGGTGCGTCCTCTGCGGCGGCCGCCGTCGTCGCCAGGAGCCGGTCACGGACCTTCGCGGAGAAGCGTTCTCCCCATCGGAGTTCGATCCGTCGGCGCTCTTGGACGTCTGGCCGGGCGAACCCGTTCTGCAAGTCGGTTTCGAAACGATGGACGTAGTCCCCGTAGTTCAGGGGGCGAACCGCGACATCAGAATCGCTGGGATACCACACGCCGATTCGGATCGGGCGAGCTTCGAGACCGTAGAACCCGCGAGACCGATCCCAGGCCTCAATCAGACGGAATCCGACGCGATGCGATCCGGGTTCGAGTTGTCCCCAGAGACTCGAGTCGGGTGGTTGCTGTCCTGACCACAGCCGTCGCTCTGGCGCGGAGCATGCTGCGAACAGCGCGGTTGTCAGCACGAGATGCTTGAGGCTTGGCGACGTGGTCAAATGCCCGTTCCTTCTGCCGACTGCCGAGGGTCGCACGAACCTGACGCAGCACCGTATCCTATCGGTTCTGCGTGGAACTGGTGCCGCTCGGCCTCCTGAAGTTCCGCGTGCCTCCGCGATCCTCTCTCGGCTACGTGCTTTCCTGCGCCTCGGCCCCGAGCAAGCGCCGCAGACGATCCTTGGAATTCGAAGCCGACGCCGTCTTTCTCGGGTCCGTCTTGGAACTCGGCATGGTCCACGCCTTCCTGTGCGACGACCACGCAGTCCGGGCGATCTGCCGCGGTCTGGTGGACGAATTGGGCCACGACGTGGCCGCGTGAGACCACGAACGCGCCCGCCATCTGCGCCGCGACGTGCAGGGGATCACCGTCCGCGGGTGCTCCCGACTACCTGGCTTCGATGCGAGCGAACGCCGAGCGATTGTCCGCAGCGTTCGACTAGTGTCCCTCGTCTGAAGTCCGTAGCGAAAGTAGCCGCGTCAGTCGATTCTCTCGCAAGGCGCTGCGACGACACGGCTTGTCAGTGGACAAGTTGAGGAGCAGCAACGCAGCGAGCGGGTCGAATGGCCGGTTACTTATGATGCGGACTT
>JANQJF010000057.1 GCA_028281765.1 Planctomycetota bacterium
ACACGGCTTGTCAGTGGACAAGTTGAGGAGCAGCAACGCAGCGAGCGGGTCGAATGGCCGGTTACTTATGATGCGGACTTCGGACGCGGGGCACTAGTCTACGGGCATCACGCGGGCGGCGTGATCGAGAGGATCACTCCGATGGTGTGGACGGACCGTCTTTAGCGACCGCAAATGGAGCTGATACACTCATTGGCGTGAGCGAGTATCGGCCACAATCCGTAGACACGACCGCCATCGCGGAGCAACTCCAGTTCGAGGTCTGGCGCAACATGTCAGTCGCTGAAAAGCTCGAGCTGTTCGGCGAGCTGTGCGAGAGCGTACGCCACCTCACCGAGATGGGGCTGCGGACGCGCCACCCCGACGCGTCCGACGAGGAGATCCGCATGCGACTGTTCTCGACCTGGCTGGACCGGGACACGATGGTCCGTTGCTACGGTTGGGACCCGCGTGAGCACTGAGCACACGCCTCGTCACGTCCAGGTGGCCGTGCGCTTCGGCGAACTGCTCGACGAGCTCGGTATCGCGCATATGGTGTGCGGCTCCGTCGCGAGTTCGATGCACGGCGAGCCGCGCTCGACCAACGACATCGACTTCGTCGTCGACTTCTCGGCCGGTGACGTCTCGCGACTGCATGCAGCACTGGCCGCGGAGTTCCTGGCCGATCCGGCCGCGCTCACCTACGCAGTCGAGAACAACTCGAGCTGCAACGTCATCCACCGTACGACCGGGATCAAGGTCGACCTGTTCACGCTCCGTCCTCGCGAATTCAGCCGGACCGAGCTCGAAAGACGTCGTAAGGAGCTCGCGATTCGACCCGATGCTCGCCTGTCGGTCACGACTCCCGAGGACATGGTCCTCACGAAGCTCGAGTGGTTCCGCAAGGGCGGCGAAGTCAGCGATCGGCAGTGGCGCGATGTGTGCGGCCTGCTGAAGCTGCAGGGAGAGCGACTCGATCGAGAGCACATGGATCGGTGGGCCGACGACCTGGGAGTCGCGGACCTTCTGGACCGAGCGATTCGAGAAGCCGGCCTCTGATCTCGCGCCCCCGCGGAGAGCATTGGCTCCTATCGCATCCTCGATTCACGACTCGCCGAGTCGTGTCACGGAATTCAGAGAGCCGCGAGGCGAGAGACAGACTGCGCAAGAGGCTACCGCACCTCGAACCGCACCGTCGTCGCCCCATCCCGAACCTCCATCGCAAACTGCTGCGCGGGCGAGTACTGGAACCCCGCCCCCTCGGCGAACAGCACGTGGTGCGGACCGTCCGCGAGGCGGATCCGGACCTTGCCGTCGACGACCGGGTGCTCCTTCCGCGCGGTCTTCGCGCCGAGGTCGCGGAAGCTCTTCTCGGCGAACGGCTCGAGCGGCCAACCGTCGCGGTCGAGGATCAGGATCTCGCCGTCGACCGGGGAACCGTCGTCCTCGGCGAACTCGATCGTGACGGTACGAGACGTCGGCAACGTGACGACCGGCGTGCGCGGATCGAGCGACGAGAGCGGAATACGGACGAGCGGCGGATGCGCAGCGTCGTTCGGGCACACGAGCAGGTAGCCCGGATCGTCGCCGATGCCTTCGAGGACGAACTTGCCGTCCGCCTCGGTCGTCGCACTCGGCGCGTGCTCGCTGTGCAGCGGAAAGGTCTTCGAGTCGAGGGTCGCGAGACACACGAACGCACCTCCGACGCCTTGACCGTTCGCGTCGACGACGCGGGACCGCAGAGCGGACGCGCGCTTCATGATGATCCGCCGTTCGTCGGTGCCTTCCAGTTCGTCGATGCGGATGGGCGCGAAGCCCGCGGCCGTAATCGCGACCTCGACGTGACGCTGCGGGTCGATCCGCACGCGGAAGCGGCCGCCGCCGAGGTCCATCCCGCGGCGCTGGTCGAACGTCTGCTCGCCCTTCTCGAGAACGTGCAGGTGGAACGAACGAATCGGCGCGCCGTCCTCATCGACGAGCACCCCGCGCAGCATCGAGCGCGGACGCAGCGAGAAGTCGATCTCGGTCGCGCCGCTCGCGACGCCGAGGCGACGCTCGGGCTCGGAGGTGAACGGATCGTGGTCGCGCAGGATCGGGTAGACCTCGAAGTGCGTCACGTCGTTCGGGAGCGCGAACTCGTAACTGCCGTCCGCGGCGGGCGTCGCGAGGTGCAGGGCGCCGCGCTTGCCTTCGTGAAGCTCCCACGCCCCCATCGTGACGCCGGTGACGTCCCCACCGTCGATCGCCGTGAGGCGACCGCGGATCTTGGCTCCCAAGCGATGCAGCACGACGTCGCGCTCGAGGATCGCGCCGGGCTCGCCGTCGATGATGAGCTCCGCGCCGCGGAACCCTTCGCGGGACACCTCGATGTGCAGCGGCTCGTAGCTCGGCCGCAGCGAGGTCATCAGAAAACGTCCGTCGGCGTCCGAGTTCGTGTCGTGCTCGGTGCGCTGCTTCGTGCCCCGCACGAGGCCGAGGTGGAAGAACGGTCCGCGCGACGGCTTCATGTCGCGCCATGACACGTAGGCCCGCGCGCCTTCGATCGGCTCACCCGAGTCGGACAGCACGCGGCCGCGCAGCGTGACGGGCAGCGGCATCGGCAGATCGACGCGACGGTCCTCCGCGTCCTCCACTTCGAGCACGGCGAGCTCACCGGCGTCGTCGAGGTGGAACGCGCACAGGCCGTCCGGCGCGACCGCGACCATCCGGTGGCGCCCCGCGGGCACGTTGCGGATGCGATACGAGCCGTCGGCTGCGACCTCGACCGCGTTCTCGACGAACTCGAAGATCGCGAGACGCTTCGACGACCGCTCGGTCTGCACGAACACGTGCGTGCCAGCGACGGGTCCGTCATCGGCGCGCGTCACGCGACCGCTTAGCGTCGCGCCGCGCCGAAGCTCCGCGCGAAGCTTCGAGTCGACCGCGCCCGCGCGCAGACGGCCGATCCAGTTGCCGTAACCGTCGGCACGCACGACGACCTGGTGGGGCCCCTGCGAGACGCCCCGCAACCGCGCCTGTCCATCGCCGTCCGATGTCGCTTCGACGCTGCGGAACTGCAGTCCCTCGGGCGATGAGATCGACACCGACTTGCGCTCGCCGGCGATCAGCATGACTTCGGCATCCGACACCGGCTCGCCCGTCTTGGCGTCGACGACTTCGACGTCGCAGCCTACGCCGAGACGCAGCTCCGCGTCGACGCGACGCGGCGAGGCCCCCACTTCGATCTCGCTCACCGAGAACGGCGCTCGCGGCGGCGCGAGGAACGCGAGACCGTAGTCACGCGGCGCCACGTCTTCGAATCGGAACCGCCCCTCGGCATCGGTGCGGGTCACGCGTCGGCTCGCCACGTGCCGCGGGCTGTGGTAGAGGAAGACTTCGACGCCTTCGAGCGCCTCGCCTTCCTCGGCCGCGGTGACGGTGCCGAACACGACGCTCGTGGTCTCGGCACCGGCACCGGTCGCACCACTCCCGAAGCCGAGCGCTTCCGCCGCCGGCCCGGTCGTCACGTCGACGCGCTCGATGTCGTCGAGCTCCGGCACGGCGACTCCAGGGGAGCCATCGCTGGCGACGGTGTTGTCCGAGACGGGGGTCGAATCCGCGGTCTCCGCCGCACTCGAATCGAACCACCAGAACGAGAGCCCCGCGATCACGATCGCCGCCGCCCCCAGAGACATCGTCTTCGCGCTCATCAGCCACACTCCCAAAGTCACGGTCGCTGCCGCGCCGGCCGCCGTCCCCGTCGCTCCGAGCGGCAGGACACTTGCACACCAGGCGCTCCAACCATGACCGTGCTCGCGCTGCAGCCGCTCTCGCAAGAGCTCGAGGCCGCGCTTGAGCCGCCACCGCACGCGGTCTGCCGGCTCACCGGTGCGCCGCGCGATCTCCGCCGAGGTCAGTCCCTCGTAGAAGCGGAGGATCACGGTCGCGCGGTACGGCTCCGGCAGCTCGGTCACGTGCGACGCAAGCAGGCGCTGCCGTTCGACGCGCTCGGCGAGCTCGGCCGCGGACGGCAACGAGCCGTCGGGGCGCGCGACCGCGATCTCGCGCTCGACGCGTGCGCGATCGCTGCGGTGCCGCTCACGCCACACGTTGCGCAGCACCGTCCCGAGCCAGGAGCGCGTCTCGCCGCGCTGCTTGGTTCGGAGCGCCGCGGTCCAGGTGTCCTGCACGAGGTCGTCGGCCGCGGCGTGGTCGCGCACGAGCCGCTGCGCCACCTGCTGGATCCAACCAGCGTGGTCGAGCAGGGCGTCGAAATCGTTCTGCGGCTTGCGGGTCATGGTTCACGCGGAGGAATGCAGCCGCGCGGGAGAGTGTGAGTCGAATTCTGCACGAAAATCGTCCGCCGCGGGGCTTCCCACTCTGCACTACAAAGTTACGATCGCGCCGTGATTCCTCGCTCTCGCCTCGCCCTCGTCGTGGCGGCGCTCGCTGCCACCTCTGCGTGCACCGCCACGGACTCCGGTCCCCGCCCCACAGAGCCTTCACGCCCCCGCCTCGCCGGCGACGGCCAGGACTTCGAATTCGAGGTCCGGAAGAACATCGTCTTCCAGAAGCACGACGGACTGCCGGCCCTGCGGCTCGATCTCTACGTCCCCGACTGCCCCGGCCCCCACCCCGTCGTCGTCGTCGTGCCGGGCGGCGCGTGGCGGTTCGGCAATCGAAGGCACCCGGACGTGATGACGTTCTCGCGCGCGCTCGTGCGGGAGGGCGTCGCCGCGGCGGCGATCTCGTACCGCCGCGCACCGCAACATCCGCACCCTGCACAGATCGAAGACTGCCGTGCCGCGGTGCAGTATCTGCGCGCCCACGCCGAAGAGCTGGGCATCGACCCGACTCGACTCGCCGCGATCGGCGCGAGCGCCGGCGGACACCTCGCATCGCTGCTCGCGACGCAGGACGACCAGGCGCGCGCATCGGCAGCGACGGCGGTCGCGCGCGCGAGCACGAAGCCGTGCTGCGTCGTCTCGCTGTGCGCGCCGATGGATCTCGCGTGGCGACAGGACGAGCAGCCCACCGGCCTGCAGCTGCGACTCGTGTCCGACCTGTTCGGGCTCGACGTCGAGGACGTGCGGCGCGCGGGCGTCGCGGGATACGTCGGCGAACTCACGACTCGCGCGCGCAACGCCTCGCCGCAGACGTTCGTCGACGCCGAAGACCCGCCCTTCCTGATCGTGCACGGCACGCGGGACGAGATCGTGCCGGTCGGCCAGGGCCGCCGGATGCACCGCGCGCTGCAGCAAGCGGGCGTGCCGAGCACGTACGTCGAAGAACGCGACAGCGGACACGTCGGGTTCTTCGTGCAGATCAATCCGGCGGAGTGGAACTCGGACTCGGCGCCGGTCTTCTGGAAGGCGGCGCGCCGCTTCTTGCGCCTCCACCTGCTCGGCATCGCGGACTAAAGCTCGCAACTCGGCGGAAGATTGCACGGCGCCTCGACGTCGGACCGGAAACCGACACGGAGGACCCGATGCCGACGCGCTCCTGGATGCTGATCTCTTCCCTGTTCGCCGCAACCGCTCTGGGGCTGCCGGCGCCCGCCGCGGCGCTGCCGCAGGACCCACCAGCCGCGGCCGAGGAGGAACTCGGGGACGAGGTCCGCGTGATTCGGCTCCGACACCGACGCGCCGAGGCCCTGCAGGCGACTCTGCGCCAGCTGATCGCCGAAGACAGTCAGGCCCGGCGACGCAACCGCAAGGACGCCTCGCGCCGCCCTGTCGTCATCGCCCACAGCGAATCGAACAGCCTTCTGCTGTCGGCCGCCGCCGAGGACTTCCCGTCGCTCGAAAAACTGATCCGCACGCTCGATGAACCGGGGGAAGAAGCCGCGGCCGACCCGGCCCGTCCCAATTCGTCGATCAACGTCCGCGTCGAGGACAACTTCGTCGTGTTGACTCCCAAAGGCACGATGGGTGTGCCACTCCGCGAATTCGTCGACATCGCGTCGGGGCTGACCGGCACGTCGCTCGTGCACCACGAGCCCGAGATCGAGCACGCGCGCATCCGCTTCGTCGGATCGCTGCGGGTCGCGCGCGAGTCGTTCTTCGAACTGTTCCAGACGCTGCTGATCGCGGAGGGTTTCGTCAGCATCAAGCACGACCTCTCGACCGACGTCTACGAGATCGTCCGCCACCATCACGGCCAGCCGGCCGGGCAACGCGCGCGCTGGGTCGAACTGCCCGCGCTCGAGAAGAACCCGTTCGTCGCGGGCTCGCACGTGCGCACCACAGTGCACCTCGACTCGCCGGCGCACACGGGCATGGTGCAGAACGTGCTCGGCATGGCGGGCCAGTCGGCCGACCAAGCGACGGCGCGCGCGCTCGACGACGGCAAGACGTTCATCGTGCAGGGCTTCGCCCCGCGCGTGCTGGAGATCGCGAACGCCCTGAAGTCGACCGACCCGACGCTGCCGACGACCGTCGTCGTGCGGCTCGAACACGCCAACCCCTCGGACATCGCGAGCGTGCTGGTGCAGCTCCTGGTGCCGCCGCCCGGTCCGACCCAAGGCTACCCGCAGCGCGAACTACGTATCGCGGCGATGCCACCACGCAGCCTCGTGCTGCGCGGCACCGCGCGCGCGATTCGCGAGGCGCAGGACCTGATCGCGCGCCTGGACACGAAGGCGACCGCCGACGACAACGCGAAGGCCAAGTAGAACCACCGCGCGCCTATGATCGGGCGTGATGTCGACCGCCCCCTTCGCCGCGCTTCTCTGCCTCGCCACGACGCTGACCGCCCAGGTCGAACCTGCGCCACCTCGCCCCGAGGGAGAAGGCGCAGGTCCCTACGACAAGCTCGCGATCCGCGGCGCCATCCTGATCGACGGCACCGGCGGCCCGCCGCGCGGCCCGGTCACGATCGTCGTGCACGGCAACAAGATCGCGTCCATAGGACGCTTCGCCGGTCGCGCGGATCGCACGATCAACGGGACCGGGATGTACGTCATGCCCGGGTTCGTCGACATGCACGGGCACTGCGGCGGCCGCAAGAAGGCACCCGAAGCGGAATACGTCTACAAGCTCTGGCTGGCCCACGGCGTGACGACCGTCCGTGGCGTGCCGCTCGGTCCCAACGACTGGACGATGTCGGAGCAGGAGCGCAGCGCCGCGAACGAGATCACCGCGCCCCGCATCTTCAACTACCAGCGCCCGCACGGCGTGGACACACCCGAAGAGGCGGTCCGGTGGGTCGAGGCCAAGGCGGCCCAGGGGGTCGACGGGCTGAAGCTCGGTGCCTACCGACCGGAGATCATGAAGGCGCTGATCGACGCAGCGCACGCGCACGGGATGGGCACGGTCGCACACCTGCAGCAAACCGGCGTCGGACAGATGAACGCGATCGACGCGGCGCGGCTCGGGCTCGACACGGTCACACACTTCTACGGCCACTTCGAAGCGTTGCTAAAGGATCACGTCGTGCAGCCGTGGCCGGTCGACCACAACCACAACGACGAGCAGCATCGTTTCGGCCAGGTCGCACGACTCTGGAATCAGATCCACGAACCCGGCAGCGACGAGTGGAACGCCTACCTGCGCGAACACCTCGCGCTCGGCACCGTGTTCGATCCAACGTTCACGATCTACTCCGCGGGCCGCGACGTGATGCGCGCGCGCACGGCGGAATGGCACGACAAGTACACGCTGCCGTCGCTGATGGACTACTTCCAGCCGAGCCGGAAGGTGCACGGGTCGTACTGGTTCTACTGGACGACCGCGGACGAAGTCGCGTGGCGCAACTTCTACCGCGTCTGGATGCGCCTCGTGAACGACTACAAGAAGCTCGGCGGCAGGATCACGACCGGCGCCGATGCGGGCTTCATCTACGACACCTACGGCTTCGGCTACATCGAGGAACTCGAGATGCTGCAGGAGGCCGGGTTCCACCCGCTCGAAGTCATCCAGGCCGCGACGATGAACAGCGCGACGACGATCTTCGAACCGAAGGGCGAGGCGCCGCCGTTCGGGGTGCTGCGCAAGGGCATGCTCGCGGACATGATTCTCGTCGAGGCGAACCCGCTCGAGAATCTCAAGGTCCTCTACGGCACGGGCACGCCGAAGTTGAACGACGAGACCGACGAAGTCGAGCGCGTCGGCGGCGTGCGCTGGACGATCAAGGACGGCATAGTGTTCGATGCCAAGCGACTGCTCGCCGACGTCGCGGACATGGTCGTCCTTCAGAAACGCGAGCGCGCTGCCGCGGCGGAGGCCGCCCGGGACGCCGGGCGCTGAGCGGACCGACACGGATCGTGCACGCTTGCGGCGGGGCGGTTGCAAGGATCCGCGGGAGCGCCAATACTGAACGGCTGTCCGTTCACGGAGACCTCACACGACGATGATGCCGAAAGCCGCGATCCTCCCCCTTCTCGCCGCGATGATCTCGCCGATCAGCGCCCAGGCACCGACCGAGCCGGCCTCCAAGCCGACTCAGGACAAGAAGCCCCCGTATGTCGTCGCGCTCGAGAACCTGCGCAAGGCCGACGAAGCCGGGCGCGAGAAGGCGCTCGGTGCCTACATCGAAAGCCAGGTCGCGACCAACGCGATCTACGCGGGCCAGTACGGCGCGCTCAAGAAGCTCGAGTGGGACGCCACCCCGATGCTCGTCTCGTGGATCACGAAGCCGCCGACCGGCATCAAGACGCCGCGCGACAACTTCAGCAAGGCCTGCGTCAATGCGCTCCGAGATTGCGTCGACAAGCCGACCGACGAGCTCAAGGCGACGCTCGCGAAGGCCGCGAAGGACTACCTGCTCGCCGAGGGCGTGCGCGACGACGCGAAGTTCGCGCTCGCGCAATTCGGCGATCGCACGCACGTCGACAAGATGCTCGACCGCGCGAAGAAGAACACGAAGGCCGAGAACATCACGACGAAATTCCGCGGCTGGTCCTCGCTCGCGAACGCGTACTACCAGCTGCGCCAGTACGACGACGCCGCGAACGCGCACATGCAGATCATCAAGATGATCGAAGGCATGGGTCGGATCCCGAACAACTACTACAACTGTGGTTGCTCGCTCGCCCTGGCGGGCAAGAAGGACGAAGCCTTCAAGATGGTCACGAAGGCGCTCGAGGTCGCGAAGAAGGGCGCCGGCATGCAGATGCCCAAGAGCCTGTTGCTGACCGACATGGACATCCAGTCGCTGCGCGGCGACCCGCGCTACGCCGAGCTGATGAAGAAGTTCTACGGCGTCACGGTCGAGGGGAAGGGCAAACCGGCCGCGGGCGGCATGACGCTCGAGATCGACAAGAAGTCCGGCGACGCCCCGAAGGGCAAGTAAGGATCGATCGAGGCCAACTCGCCGTACAAGGCGAGACCCCGCGCTCGGGGGAAGAGCGTGGGGCCTCGAGAACGGTGTTGGGTCTGGGGGGAGGTTCGAGCGAACCGGCGGCCGGATGTCGTGTCTGGTTGCGTGTTGAGAGCAGAGGCCACCGGCTCGCAACTCGAGCAGCTCTCGCCGCTCGATGACCACGAGAAACAGTGCCTTCCGAGTGTGAAGGAGTCTTCAAGGCGCCGTCACACTTGTGTGAGGACGCCCCCCCCGCCCGGCGAGGAAACTCAGTTCGTCTGGAGATCGATCACGACGGAGCCAACTACCGCCTGCCGCGGGAACGTCCGCCGGACGGCCCCGCTGCCGGCGCCGCTGTCCACGCGCACCTCAACGTCGAGCAGCGCCGGTGAGTCGAATCCGAGCTCGATCCGCTCCTCCGCGGGCCATTCGCGCCACTCGCCGCCGTTCGTGCGGACCAGACAGCGACGGCCGTCGCGGTTGAAGTCGAAGAGCAGCGCGGGACCGTCGCCGGCATCGGCGACGAGCGCGGGCAGCTCGATCTCCGCCGGGCCGCGCCGACCGGACGCGAGCGCGATTTCGACTCCGCAGTGGGTCGCGGCCCGCACCTGCAGCGTCGCGGCGCCGCGGGGTCGACCGATCCGGAACCGGCCGTCGGCGTCCGTCACGGCCACGCGACCATCGACGCGGTGCGCGCCGGGCGGCAGCATCCACCCGTGGGCGCGCGTCCAGACGGCCCGTCCCTCGCGCCGCAGCTCGACTCGAGCGTCGGCGACCGGCTCGCCGTCCACGCCGACCACCCGCGCCGTGTAGAACGCGTCGAGGGCGCGCTGCGACACGACGACGGCCTGCCGATCCGCGCGCGCGAGATCGGCGCGCACCGGAGTCGCGGCGATGGTGTCCGGATGCGCGATGGCGACCTGCACCTGCCCGGCTCGCGGCAGGTCCCGCACGACGCACGACGCGTCGGCGTCCAGTCGCAGCGGACCGTCGAAGATCCCCATGAAGAACGGGTAGTGCCGCAGCGCCACCCCCGGCGACGCGGGCACGATCGCGACCCGCGCGGTCTCGGGGTCGTCGAGGACCGCGGCGAAGCGCACTTCGAGCGCCGTCGCCGGCTCGAGCCGAATCGCGATGTCGTCACCACCGTCGAGAACGTCGACGACGCGGAAGCGCGACGCGAAGCCCCGGCGCCGCACGACGATCGGAATCCCTTCGCCGCCATAGCGCGCGAGCGCGGCGAAGCGACCGGCCGCGTCCGTGAACTCGAACTGCGGCTCGCCGTCGATCGCGGTCCCGGTCCAGACTTCGGCATCCGCGACGGGCTCGCCGTCGGGCCCGGTCACGACGCCACGCAGCTCCGCCTCGGGCCCGAGCGCGACGACCGCGACGTCGGCGACCGAGCCGAGGTGCACGACGCGGAACAGATCGGCGCCGCCGTCGATTGCGTAGCGGACGAGGTGGCGGCCGGCCGCGTCGCTGCGCAGCGCCGCACCGGGGCCAGCGACGAGAGTCGCATCCGCAGCGACCGACGTCCGGCCGAGACGCAGCTCGCAGCGAAGGCTGGGCGCGCTGGGCGTCAGGAGACGGCCGCGATCCCGAGTCGTGATCGAGACGCGCACGAGGTCGCCGGGTGCGACCACATTCGGTTGACCGGAATCAGACTCGGGAGCGGTCACTCCACCCCCGTCGACCGGTGGCTCGACTGCGAACACACCGACCGACAGCAACACACTGAGGCCGACCAACAGCAGGGCGATGGCCAGCAGGTAGAGGGGGAACCCGCGCGAGGACATCTTCGAGAGAATGATAGCCCGTGAATCCGGCGGAAGGTACAGCCGGAGCTACCGTCAGCGCGATCATGTCGAGTTCTCACGCCGTCCGAACCGCCGTCCGCGTCGGCCTGGACTACCGGCCGGCGCTCCTGAGCCGCGCTGGCATCGCGCGTTCGGTGCGCGAGCTCGCCGTGGGGCTCGAGCGAATCGACGAGGTCGACTGCCGGCTGTTCGGGCACAGTTTGGCGCGCTGTCGGGTCGAACCGGCGCACGCGCGGGGTCTGCAGCGACTGCCGATCCCGGGTCGGACGCTGCCCGCGCTGAGTCGGCTCGGGCTCGGCGCGGACCGGCTGTGCGGAGGCACCGACGTGTTCCACTGGACAGACTACGTCTATCCACCCGTCAGCCGCGCGCGCGTGGTCGTCACCGTGCATGACGTGTCGTTTGCGGAAGATCCCGAGTTTCACGGGGCAACGCAGAGCGACGTGCTGCTCGCGCGTTGCCGCGCCGCCGCCGACCGCGTGGATCGGGTCCTGACGCCGACGCAGGCGACAGCCGACGCTGCCGAGCGCCACCTGGGCATCGCACGCGAGAAGCTCACGGTCGTGCCGTTCGGTAGCGATCACGTCCTGCGTGAGTCGCCACCTCCCCATCCGCGTGGCGGCCGCCCGTTCTTGCTCGCGCTCGGCACGATCGAGCCGCGCAAGAACCACCTGCGTCTACTCGAGGCCTGGCGCGCCCTGCCGACGCCGCGACCGGAGCTCGTCGTCATCGGTCGTCCGGGCTGGGAATGCGAGCGCACCGTCGCGGCGCTGAATCGCGCGCGCGCCGACGGCGGCGTCACATGGCTCGACGACGCGGACGACGCGACGATGCTCGCTCACCTCGCGCACGCCACCGCGCTCGCGTATCCCTCGCTGCTCGAAGGGTTCGGCTTTCCGCCGCTCGAAGCGCTCGCACTCGGCACCCCGGTCGTTGCGGGTGACACGCCCGCGCTGCGGGAGGTATGCGACGACGCCGCTGCCTACTGCGATCCACGGGACGTCGAGTCGATTCGCGACGCGCTCCGTGACGTCGTCGACGGGAAGGACGTTGCGGACCGCGTCGCGCTCGGACGCGAACGCGCGCGGTCGTTCCGTTGGTCGGAGTGTGCCGCGACTCACGCACGCGTCTACGCGGAGGTCGCGTCGTGACGCGTCCGGTCGTGTTCGACGGCGGCATTCTCGCGGCGGGCCCCTGGACCGGAGTCGCGCGCGCGTTCCTCAACGGACTGCGCGCCTTCGCGAAGATCTCGAACCGACCGAGCGTGCTCCTGCTCCCCGAGGGCGCGACGGATCCAGGGATCGA
The DNA here is from genome assembly GCA_028281765.1 of Planctomycetota bacterium. GTDB lineage: Bacteria > Planctomycetota > UBA1135 > UBA1135 > UBA2386 > JANQJF01. Next base: position 12,381 of record JANQJF010000057.1, read on the forward strand.
CGGCGTCACGGTGCGAGACGGCGTGTCCGGATGGCTGGCGCGTGCGCGCCGAATGCCGCGCATGCTCGCGGAACTCGACGCCGCGGTGCTGCACAGCCCGGTCGCCGCCCTTCCGCCCCGCGCACCGTGCCCGATGGTCGCGAGCGTGCACGACTTGCCGTGGATGGCACGACCGCGCGTGCCGAACGACGACGCTGGCGGCTGGCGACACCGGCTTGCGCTGCGGCACGCCGCGCGGCGTGGCTCCGCGCTTCTGTGCGTATCCGACACGTGCCGCGACGATCTGCGCGGTTATCTCGGCGCGTCGACGCACGCCGCCGTGCACATCGCGCCGAACGGCGTCGAGGCGCCGGACGCGCCCGCGGAACCGGGCGACGGACCACTTCTCGTGATCGCCGCGGACCGGCCTCGAAAAAACCTCGATCGCGTGCGCGCGGCCCACGAGCTCGCAGCTTCGCGAGAACCCCGCGTGCCGCCGCTGCGCCTGATCGGACCACCCCACGAATACGTGAGCGAAGCCGAGAAGCTCACCGCGCTGCGCGACGCGACCGCACTGCTGCACGTGTCGCTGTTCGAAGGGTTCGGCCTGCCGATCGTCGAAGCGTTCGCGCACGGCGTCCCCGTTGTGTGCAGCGACCGCGGCGCGCTCGGTTGGGTCGCCGGCGACGCCGCGCTGATCACGGACCCGTGCTCGGTCGAGGCGATCGCCGACGCGATCGTGCGCATCGCGACCGACGACGCCCTGCGCGCGTCGCTGCGCGAACGCGGACTCGCTCGCGCCACTGACTTCACGCCCGAGCACACGGCGCGCTGCTGGCAGCGCGTGCACGAAGAGGTCGTGCGATGACGCACTTCGTCGTCGGCGCGTGGATCGTGGACGGAAAGCCGTCCGGCGCGAGGACTCGACTGCGCGAACTGCTGCGCGCCGTCGTACCCCAGCTCGAATCTCATGAGCGGCTCACCGTGCTGCACACGCGGATGGGGCGCCCGTTCGACCTCGACGAGCGTGTCGAATGGCATCCTGTCGAGATCTTGCCTATCCCGACGTGGCAACGAGCAATCGCGGAACGTCTCCGCTTGCGCACCACGCTGCGTGAGATCGGCGCCGACATTGTCGAACTGGGCGCGCTGCCCGTCCCACCCCGCCTGCCTTGCCCGGTCTCACTGACGATCCACGACCTTCGCGACCTCGACGGCGAACGTCGTCGCAAGCTGCCGCTACCCGCCGTGCGAGCCATCGTCCGGCGCTCCGTGCGGCGCGCCGCGCGAGTCACAGTTCCGAGCGAATTCACCGCGTCCCGCGTGCGCCGGCACGCGCCGGGGACGGAGATCCGCGTCGTGCCGAACGGCGTGCACGTCCAGGTGTTCCCGAACCACGCTCCGTCGACACCACCATTCATCCTGCACGTCGGACACCTGGAACCGCGTAAAAACCTCGGCGTGCTGATCGATGCTGTCTCAGGGCTCGATCGATCGGTGCGCCTCGTGCTCGTGGGCCTCGACCATGGAGCCCGTGACGAGTTGGTGACCCGCGCTCGTGCAGCAGAAGTCGAGGACCGCGTGGAGTTTCGAGATGTCGTCCCCACGCTCGACCTACGCGACCTCTACGCCCGCGCCGCCGTGATCGCCGTGCCGTCGCGCTACGAGGGGTTCGGCTTCGCGGCGCTCGAGGGCCTCGCCGCCGGGCGCCCCGTCGTCGTGGGCTCCGGCAGTGCGCTGTCCGAAGTGGTCGGCGTATTCGGCCGAACCGTCGACACCGGGGACGTATCCGGCTGGACCGCCGCATTGCAGCACGCGATGCAGAATGACGACCCAGCCGCTGTCTCGGCGCGACGCGCCCACGCCCGCACGTTTTCGTGGCAGCACGCCGCATCCCTCACGCTCGCGAACTGGCGCGAGCTCGCCGCCCAGAATCCGCTTTCGACCCGAGCGCCTATCGCGGACACTGTGTCGAGGTAGCGGAATCAGCTCGCCGCCCGGCGAGTGGGCAACATGGTCAGCGACGAACACCTTCCCGAGCCGCGTTCTGCGCGCACCGACTCCGATCTGCGCGAACTGGTCGCCAGACAAGAGCAACAGAACGCCGCGCTACGGCGACAGCTCGAACACGCGCAGCGGCTCACGACGCTCGGCAGCCTCGCGGCCGGCGCGCTGCACGACTTCAACAACGCGCTGACGTGCGTGCTCAGCTTCAATCAGCTCAACGACGGCTCCGACGCGTCCTCGACTCCGCTCTACCGCGCACAGATCGACCGCAGCGCGCGGGATGCCGTCACGCTCGCGCAACAGCTGCTGTCCCTCGGTCGCGATCACGAGGCACGCGACGAGCCGGTCGCGATCGACGCGCATCTCCGCGTGCTCGCGGGCGGCATCGAGCGCCTGCTCGCGCCACGCGTGACGTGCGAGTTCTCGATCGAAGAGACGGGCGCGGCGAACATCGATCCGGTGCTTTGGTCGCAGGTCGTGCTCAACCTCGTGACGAACGCGCGCGACGCGATGCCGGACGGCGGTACGCTGACCCTGACCGCCCGTGAGACCGTGGTCGAGGGCGCACCTCACGTCGAAGTCACCGTCGCCGACACCGGGCGCGGCGTCCAAGACCGTGACGTGCCGCACCTGTTCGAACCGTTCTTCACGACGAAGCAGGAGCGCGGCGGCACCGGCCTCGGGCTCTCGATGGCGCGCCGCATCCTCGAGTCGCGCGGCGGCTCGATCGTGCTCGACCGCGACGTCGAAAGTGGCGCTGCGTTCCGCATCCGCCTGCCGCGCATCGACGGCGAGGCGCCACGACGCCGGGCGCCGATCGAGCTGCCGCGTGGAAGCGAGCGCGTGCTGATCGTCGCCGACGATCCCCGCACGAGCCTCGCGGTCGCCGCCCTCGCCCACGACCTCGGTTACGTGACCCTTACCGGGGACGGGCAGAGCGCGATCACTTTGGCCGCAGACGTCGACCTCGTGTGCGTGCTCGACGGCGCGGACACGAAGCTCCGAAGGACGCTCCGACTCGACCTCGAGCGTGAGGCCTTGACGCCCGAATCGTTCGCCAGCTCGCTCCGCCGCGCCCTCGACGAGCGCGCGCGCTGACATCCGAGGCCGGCCCCGCTATCGTCCCCGCGTGTCCATCCGCATCGGATCCGTTCCCTATGGCGTCGGCGCCACCCTGATCGAAGGCCTCGACGCCCGCTCCGGCGTCGAGCTCGTGCTCGACGCGCCGTCGAAGCTCATCCGCGAACTGCGCGGCGGCAAACTCGACGCCGCATTGCTGTCTTCGATCGAGGGCTTCCGCCGCCCCGGCTACCGTGCCGCCGCGGGCATCGGCATCTGCAGCCGTGGCGCGGTGCGCAGCGTGCGTGCGTTCCGCCGCACGGACACGGCGCTGCGCACGGTCGGTGTCGACGACGCGAGCGAAACCTCGAACGCGCTGCTGCGAATCCTGCTCGCGCAGCGATTCCCCGACGCGAAACCCGAGTTCGAGCGGATCGACGCGACGACCGAACCGGATGCGCTTCCGCACGACCTCGTCATGCTGATCGGCGACTGCGGGCTCGCCGCGGATCCGGGCAATCGCGAGGTCATCGACCTGGGCCAAGCGTGGTTCGACTGGACGGGGCTGCCGTTCGTGTTCGCGCTGTGGCTGATCGCACCCGGCGCACCACTCGAGCCGCTCCTCGAAGAACTCAGTCGCGCCAAGACGCTCGGCGAACGGTCCGACATCGACGACGGCACCGGCGGCGCGGTCTACCACGATGTCGGTGCAGCGGAGCTCGAAGGACTACGACGCTTCCACGCGGAGGCCGCTGCGCTCGGACTCGCCGACGCCGCGCACGACATCGAGTTCGTCGCCGCGCCCTACTCGTCTTCCGCGATGCAGTAGAGCGCCTTGCGACCGCGCAGGTAGATCTCGTCGCCGAGCACGACCGCGCTCGCGTCGAACTGGTCGTCGAGCTCGTTCGTTGCAAGCTCTTCGAACTCGCGACCGGCTTTGAACACCTTCGTGATCCCTTCGCGCGACGACACGTAGACGCGGCCGGCGGCGCCGACCGGCGATGCGTAGACCGTCCGCAGCCCGGAGAGGCGCTGCCCCTCGTAATGCGGCTGGCCCTTCGCGGCATCGAGGCACGTCAGCACTGCATTGTTCTCGCGCAGGAAGTAGAGGCAGTCGTCGTAGAGAAGAGCCGACGGCACGTACGACGTGCTGCGGGTGTGCTTCCACAGGATCTGATCGCTGTCGCTGATGTCACCGCGCGCGCCCTTCAGCGTGATCGCCTGCAGCATCGAGCCGCGGAATCCGCTCATGAGATACGCGACACCATCGCGGTGGATCGGCGTCGGGATCGCGTTCAGCGTCATGCCCTTGCACGACCAGACCAAGTCTCCGGTCGTCAGGCCGTACGCGCGCGTCGCGTTCGTCGCCGTGATGACCACCTGCGGCTTGCCGTCGACTTCGACGATCAGCGGCGTGGACCAGCTCGTCGGCTCGTCGCGTTCGTTCCGCCAGAGTTCCTCTCCGGTGCGCGTGTCGAGCGCCACCACGAACGAATCGGCCTCATGGTCCCAGTTGACGACCACGACGTTGCCGTGCACGGCCGGTGAGCTGCCCTCGCCGAAGTTGTTGCGCGTGCGCATGTAGCCGAGGTCCTTCGACCATTTCAACTCGCCGTCCAACGTGAGCGCGTGCACGCCGCGGGATCCAAAGTTGGCGTAGAGCATCTCGCCATCGGTCACGGCCGAGCCGGACGACTGCGAGCCGGTCGAATGGCCACCCTCGTGTGGCACGCAGCGGTTGACGGTCTTGCGCCACTTGACGGAACCGTCGGACCGGTTGACCGCGAGCATCTCGAACTCCCAAAACTTGGTCGGCGGCGGCAAGCGACCACCGCCGCGCCCGCCACGGCCACCGCGCCGGCCGCCACGACCACCCCGGCGATCGCCGCCGCGCCGCTGCCCGGAACCGCCACGACGATCCCCGCCCCGTCGTGCCAGCGGCGGCAGCTCCGGCGGCTTGCCGTCTTCGTCGGTCTCGATCGCAGTCGTCATGTAGAGCGTGTCGCCGATCGCGATCGGCGTCGACAGACCGACACCCGGCAGCTCGACCTTCCAGCGGATGTTCTTGTCCTCGCTCCACTCGACCGGCGGATTGCCGGCGGCCGCACCGGAGCCGTCGTTGCCGCGCCACGACCGCCAGTCCGCGGCACCCGCACCCTGTGCAGCCTTCGGCTTCGACGAGCGGATCTCGCCGTACATGTGCCCGCCGTGCCCTTCGCCCGACCACAGGCCGGCGTACTGACCGTCGTAGATCACCACGCGCGCGCTGAACTTTCCGAGCATCGGGATCCCGAGCTCGGTCACCTGGATCGTCGGTGTGTCGCCGGCCCACACGACCTGGACGGGCACCGGCACGCTCACCGACTTCTTGCCGTACTCGATCTTGGCATCGAATCGCCAGGTATCGCCTTGCAGCTTCGTGACCTTCGAGATCGTGTAGCGGTCTTCCTGCGGCACTTTGCTCTTCGCGTCGTTGGCAGTGAAGAAGCCGACCATTTGGCAGCCGGACATCTGCCGTTCGAACGCGCGCTCGCGTTCGTTCAACTCGACGGACTGCGCTACGGCGGTCCCGACCAACGCGCAGACGGAGACGAGGGAGAGGGCGTTCATGACGACGAGTAGACACGGTCGCGCCCGCTTGGGAAGCCCGGGCGGGCACTCGTCGCAACGTGGATACGATATTTTGACAGTCGGTTCAGAAGCCGACGTGGAGCGTGACTCCGTTCGAAGCGGAGAGCCCGCCGGCCACGCTTTCGAGCACGAGGTGCTGGAGGTGCAGGACGTTGCCACCACTCTGCAGATCGAGCGGCACGGTGAAGAACAGGTTTGCGGGTTCGGGACCGAGCGTCACACCCGCGAGCACAACGTTCTGTGCCGTGTAGAGCAGGCAGCCGACCGTGCCGAACACGGGGTCGAGACTCGCCGGCACCGGCAGCCGCTCCGCGCCCAGCACGAGCGCGCCGAGGGCACCGGCCTCGTGGCTACTCGAACTCGTCTCCAACGTGCCGCCCGCGACGAGCGAACCACCCACCGTCAGCGAAACCGTGCCGAACGTGCCCGCACAGCCGGCGCCGAACGGGCGGGCGTTGCCGTACACCTCGACCGCACCCCGCAGATCCGCCTGGTTGAGGCTCGCGATCAGGGTGCCGACACCAGTGGTCGAATCGACCTCCCACAAGAAGTCGCCACCGGCCAACAGCGTCCCGTCCGAGCGCGACACCAGAAACTGCCAACTCCCCAGAGTCGGTGTGCCGACGGCGGGATTCACGTCGGTCGCGATGCCGGTGACGGGATCGACCGTCATCAACCCCGGGACACCAACGACGTAGAGCGTGCCTTGATGCCACGCCAAGCCCTGGCCGCCCCCCGCTCCGCTCGGATTGATCGGACCGACCGGCGTGAAGACACCGGTCGACGGATCCATGCGCGTCAGCGTCGTGCCCGAGTTGTCGATGCACCAGAGCGTCTCGCCGTCGCTGGCCATCGAACGAATGTCCGGCGTGTCCGCGTAGACGATCGTCGCCACGCCGGTCACGGTGTCGACGCTCGTGATGTTGTGGACCGTCGGGAATCCCGAACTCCGATGCGTCGACCACACGGTACCTGCCGCGACATCAGCAGCGTTCGCACAACACAGCGTCGACGAGAGCGGCGTGAGAGCGCCCGTGTAGCTGTCGAGCGCGTAGGTCGTGCCGCTCCACGACACGGCCAGCATGTCCTGGGCGGATCCCACCCCTGTCACGATCGAGCCGAGAAGAACCAAGTCTACGAGCCTCGCGATGTTCCACCTCCGGTCTGCAGTGCGATCAGGCTAGTGTCCCTCGTCTGAAGTCCGTAGCGAGAGTAGCCGCGTCAGTCGATTCGCGCGCAAGGCGCTGCGACGACACGGCTTGTCAGTGGACAAGTTGAGGAGCAGCAACGCAGCGAGCGGGTCGAATGGCCGG
>JANQJF010000093.1 GCA_028281765.1 Planctomycetota bacterium
CGAACGTAGAGGTCGCCGAGCGCCTTGATGGTGTTTGCCTCGCCGAGTCGAGCCTCGATTTCGCGGTAGATGGGTAGAGCGTCGAGGTAGTGGGTTTCCGCGTCGGCGAGCCGAGCCGTGCGAACGTAGAGGTCGCCGAGCGCCTTGATGGTGTTTGCCTCGCCGAGTCGAACCTCGATTTCGCGGTAGATGGGTAGAGCGTCGAGGTAGTGGGTCTCCGCGTCGGCGAGCCGAGCCGTACGAACGTAGAGGTCGCCGAGCGCTCGCACGGTGTTCGCCTCGCCGAGTCGATCCTCGAATTCGCGGTAGATGGGTAGAGCGTCGAGGTAGTGGGTTTCCGCGTCGGCGAGCCGAGCCGTACGAACGTAGAGGTCGCCGAGAGTTTCGACTCGGAGGGCGAGTGGTTGGCCGTCCAGCTGACTCGGATTGGTGGCTTCTAGAATGTCAATCGCCAGTTTCGCCTGTCCGACGTAGGTTGCGACAGCAACGAAACTGGCGAGGGTCTGCATCCAGGGGAGGGCGGGTGGGTGGGGATCGAATTCCCCCCAAGTTCGCAAGTGCTCGGCTTCCGCGAGGGCTTGTCGGCTGGCCAAGCCAGAACGTCGAGAACCAATTGCATCGGCTACCGACCGCATCCAGTGCGCGTACGCCTCGACATGGAGACCGATCAGCTCCTCGCGGCGCTCCGGTTCCATCGCCGGGAGCTTGCGCGCTGCGAACCACCGAAGTGGCGCCGGCAGCGTGAGTCGGCGATCTCGGCCGCGCTCCTCGACGAGGCTGTGGTGATGCAAGACCGCGACGGCGTCTTCCCCGGAGTCACCGAAGATCGGGCGCACGAGCACGGTCGGCAGCCCGTTGGGCATGAAACTCAGCCAGCAGAACAGATCCGCAGCGATCGGATCCCGTTCTGCCATCGGCTGGAACGAGAGTTCGAGGCTCGCGACCAGTCGCTTGGCCCGATCCGCCTCGTGCTGATCGCTCGGGTCCTTGCCGAGCATGTCCGAGGCGACGACTGCGTCGACGTCGCTCGTCCGCAGTCGCTCGAGAATCCTCGCGATCGACACGCCGCGACCCACCTGGCTCGCGACGAGAACCAGTGCGCGGGGATGACCATCGAGTGCATCGATCAGGTCGACGACTTCCGGGCTCGCAGCTTGCGTCGCGGGCAATCGAGCACCACACGCACCCAAGAACGCTGCACGCGCTTCGGCAGGTTCGAGACCGTCGATCTTGATCTGTTGCTCTACCGCGCCAGCCGGATCACCGAGCAGCTCGCGCGTCGACAAGACGATTCGTGTGCCGGGGGCGATGCGCAGCACCGTCGCGCAGAGCTGTTGGAACGGGCCTTGCTCCGCGCGGATGAGGTCTTCGGCGTTGTCGAGCACCAACAGCGTCGGAGATGTTGCGAGCGCGCGTGCGAGCACTTCGTCGTCGTCGCATTCTGTCAGGTCGAGCAGGAGAGCGATCCTGGTCCGCAAGAGAGGGGTTTCGCTCACCCCTTCGAGCGAACACCACCACGCTCGGTTGATCGGAATCGTGGGGTCGTCGCATGCTCGCTCGGCGATCGCGATCGCGACCTCGGTCTTGCCGATACCCGGAAACCCGGTGATCGAAAGCAATCGGTGCACACGAAGGATGGCCAGGCCCTCCTCGATTTCGTTGGTGCGACCCTGGAAAAACGGCACCCGTGTTGGTGCGTCGCGTAGCGTCGTCGTGTGGATCGCGTCGGGCGCACCGACTTCTTCGAGGACCTGCACGGCGCTCTCTTTGACCGTCATGTGCACGGTGGCGCCATCGCGGGGCCGTCCGTAGTACACCGGTGCGGCCCACTGCAGGTCCTCGCGTGGCATGCGCCGGCGTGCCTCGGCGACCGCCAGGGCCAGATCGCCTGCCGCCGAGCCCGCCAGTGCTTCGACGATGTGCTTGGCGAGGCGTGGCGTGACTTCGCCACGCAGCGCCGCGTGCGATGCGACCACGGCCGCGAGGTTGCCGTGCTGCGGATCGAGCAGCTTCTCAGCGACCGACCCGACGTCCGGGTGTCGACGCGCGCCGTGGCAGCTCCAGAGGACCGCGATCTTCGTGCCGGCCTGGCGAAGCGCACTGGCGAACGAAGTTGCGTCCATCGAGACACCCCGATCCTCCGGGTAGTCCTCGCTCTCGGCGTGAAACATCAAGCTGCCGCCGGTCGCAGATCCGTGTACGACGATGCTCAGCAGCTCGGGTCGCGCACTCTGCATCCCGTCTCGAAACGAGTCGATCGTCGCGTTGTGGAGCGGGTCGCGGACGTCGAGGAGACGCTTCGACTGCAGTGCGGACGCATGTTCCTCGAAGAGCGTCGCCGGCAGGCGAGTTGCATCGCCGGCCGGGCCGGACACCACCGGGTTGGCGCTGACCAGCAGCGCACTGGCCCGTGTCCGCAGCACGTGTACATCGTGCGGCAGTCCTTGCACGCACCGGATCAACACATTGCCGAACGAGAAAAACAGGAACTCGCCAGGATTCGCGGGATCCGGCAGGAGTTCGAAGGGCATTTCTGACAGCGGATCGACGTGCTCCGGAGGCAGGGTCAGGACGAGCACCAACGGGCGGTTGCCGCGCTTGTCCGCGATTTCGCGCCACAGCTCACCGATCGGTCGTCCATTGGGGAAGAGCCGACCGGCGACGATCCGACCGAACGTGATCCCGTCACTCGCGGGCGGCCCGTACTCGTTCAGAAACTGGTCGAGGAAGCGATCCACAGCGAAGCCGGTCTCCGAGTCCTCGATGTCGCTGAGTTGCAAGTCGACGGTCCCATAGCCCGCCACTCCGGCTCGTTCGCGATCCGACAACGTGATCTCGTACCGCCGGTCGAGATTGAGTGGTCGAAGCGTCAACTCCGCGATGTAGGGCTGCTGATGACTTGGCACCCGGCCGATCTCTCCTGTGACTCCTGACTGGGATCATAGCGACGGTCACACGGTCGGACTAGCGCAGTTCGACACGACTCGGGCGCGCGCGCCGCAGGATATTTGATTCGGGCCCGGAGGCGCGGGGCTGGGCGTCACACTGGAGTGCACGCCTCCGTCATGTCGTCACGGGCTCGTTCGCCCGCCGCAGCCGGCGCCAAGCGAGCCAGAACACGATCGGGATCGGCAGCCACGGCGCGGCGCCGATCACCGCGAGCAGCCCGCCCCACAGCACCGCGCCGAGCGCGCCGATCGAGGCGCTCCACGTCTCGGCGATTCCCGCGAGCGACGGCGGTGGCCCGCCGGTGCCGCTCTCGCGCGCGTGCACGCGAATCGTCGACAGTCGCACGTGGGTCGCGAGGAATCTCTTGCGCCCTTCGAGCTCTTCGATTTCGCGGCGCACGCGGCCGAGGGCATTCTCGATCTCGAGCACGTCTTCGATCGTGCCGGCGTCGTCCGCGATCAACCGCACGATGCGCGCTTCGATCTCGCGCCCGTTCGCGATTCGGGACTCCACGTCGACGAATTCCGCGGTGACGTCCTTGGCTTCCGTCGACAGGTCGAGCACGCGCCCGAGCGCGCGCAGGTCCGCGAGGCACGCCTCGAAGCGTGAGCTGTCGATGCGCAGCTCCCACGTTCGTCGCTCGATCTTGCGCGACCCGTCGAGCGAGCGCGAACCGACGAATCCGCCGTAGGCCTTCGCGAGGTCCAGAACACGCGCGTCCGCACGCTCGAGATCTTCACACGAGAGAGAGAGGACGGCGCTGCGGATCAGCATCCGAACGCCCTGCTCGGTCCTCGACTCGGTCCTTCCGGGTATCGGATCCCCGGACGTCCCGACCACGTCCCCGGGTCGGGCGGCACCGCCATCACAACAAGTCAGAAGCGCGCCCACGAGCGCGCACGAGAGGATCGACACGAGAGACCGGCGCATGCCGACGCATAGTCGGTCCCCCGACGAGCGTCACAGTACGCGAACAGGCTCCCGCCCCGCGATCGCGGAGGCGAGAGCCCATGACTCGCGAGCGCGAGCAGCGCGCTCGTCTGCTCAGTTCGTGAACTCGAGACTGTCCACGTGCACCGAGCCCTGCTCGTGACCGTTGACGGTGAAGAAGAAGTGGACGCGGCGCACGTCGGTCAGGTCCGCGCCCCCGAAGGCGTCGAGCGGGATCCGGATCGTGTTCATCGCGGTCTTCGTGTAGTCACCCTGCGGGTACGGGAAGGGGAACCACTGGAACTCGTCCGGGTACGGGATGCGACCGTGGTCGCTGATCTTGACGAAGGAGCTGTAGCCGTCGCCGGTGTAGAGACGGACGTAGAAGTCCTGGTCGACGCCCGGCTGGTTGAAGCCGTCGTTGTAGTTCTGCGCGACGCGCAGGCTCAGCTGCTGGAAGTTGGTGACGTCCCGGGTCGGGCCGACGTTCGGCACCGTGCCGTTGGGGATGTTCCAGGTCACGATCGGCGGCGCGATGTTGTCGTTCCACTTGATCCGCATGCCGCGGGTGTCGTTCGGAGCCGACGGGTCCATCTGCCACAGCTCGTCTTCGCCGATCGCGACGATGCCCGAGTTGTCGGTGACCGAGCCCCCCATGGTGTTGGAAGTCCAGCCGCCCTGCTCGAAGTTGTCGACGACGCGGCGCGCGCCGTCGCTGAACTGCGGGTAGCAGTTCGTGCCCTCGAGAGCGATTGCGGTCGGCACGTCGTCACCCGTGAAGTAGGCCCGGTAGGCACTCTCGTTGTTCATCTGCCAGCGCAGGAACGCGGTGAAGTAGCCGCGGGCGACCAGGTGATGCTCGTCGCACGAGATCGTCGCGGACGACGACAGCGAGCACGTGTCCTCGAAGCGGTAGTGGTCGGCGCCTTCGACGTAGATCATCGCCTTGTCGAGGGGCGGGCTGAAGATGATGCCCTCGAGCGAGCTCTCGGTGCCGGCGCGGTCGTAGATCGCGAACGGGGTGTTCTCGGGCGAGAGGAGCGGGTCTTCGAGGCGCTTGCCGATGACGTCTTGGTCACGCGAGCCATAGATCGTCAGGAAGCCGTCCATCCAGTGGCCGGTGATGTTCTCCTTCGGATCGGAGTTGTCGCCGCCGCCGTCGGTCGGCGCGATCGAGACGACGGCCTTGACGTCGAACGACTCGGCGGCGAGCTGCGGCTGTTCGTAGAGCAGACGCGCGGCCGTGATCGCGGCTTCGCCGCCACGGCTGTGGCCCGCGAACGCGACCTTGTTGGACAGGCGGTTGGCCCAGCCCCAGTAGGTGTGCAAGCCGTTCAGGTAGCTGATCGCCTGGCGGGCGCGACCCTCGTTGCTGCCACCCATGTGACTGCCGTTCGCGATGCTGGCGACGACGAACCCGTGGCGCGCGAGGTGCGAGCACAGGTAGTCGTGGTCCTCGTGGTCCATCGTGTTGCCGTGCATGAACACGACGAGCGGACGACCGAACGGCGGCGGATCGTTGACGTCACACGAGTTCGAGGGCCAGAACAACTTGCCCTGGACGGTGCCCACACCGTCGTTTGGGTAGTTCCAGTTGTAGTAGGCGTAGTAGTAGCACGGATACTCGGTCGTCGCGGACGGGTCGACCGTCGGCGACTGTCCCGGGAACAGCAGCTCGACGCCGTTGCTCGTCGTGATCGTCGGGGTTCCGAAGTCGAGGCTGATCGCCTGCGCGTTGATGGTCATCTCCGTAGTGCCATCGGCGAGGAACTGGAACACGGCCGAGCCGTCCGGCGCGGCCATCCCCTGCGCGGAGAACTCGAGGTTGTTCAGGGCCTCACAGCTAGTCAGTGGCAGTGTCCAGTTGACCTGCTGCGCGCCGAAGAACAGCGCGACCGGCGAGTTGGGCGTCGCGCCTTGGATGTCGAACGTCAGCCAGTGGTCCTGGCCGAGGATCTGGTCCGTGACGTTGAGGCTCACGCCGCACTGGGGGCCGTACGGGGTGATGACGGCCTCGTCGGTGACCTGCGCGGCGGCGGAGGCGGCGGCGAGGACGGCGGCGAGGGCCGTGGTGGTGGCCTTCGTGGCAAAGGGGAAGTTCATCGGGTTCAGCTCTCTTCGAAAGTGGTAGTGGTTGGTTCGAAGGGCTGAAGCGGGGGGCGGGGTGGGAACTGGGTACGGAATTCTGGAAAATGGGGGGCGCGGGTGCGATCGGGCGCGGGCTCGGGCGCGGGCGCGGGCGCGGGCGGTCCGACCCGGGTAGATAGGTAACACTTCTGCCCGGGCACATGGGTGACACTCCGTCACCCCGGTGACGCTGGGCGGATGCCCTGGCAAGCCACCGACGTCCCCATGAAGCGCGCCGAGTTCATCGCTGAGCACCAAAAGGGGTGCTGGACGATGAC
>JANQJF010000120.1 GCA_028281765.1 Planctomycetota bacterium
CCGCATGGTCGCCTTCTACGATTTCCCTCGCGAGCACTGGCAACACCTGCGGACGAGAAACGTCGTCGAGTCACCTTTCCAGGTCGTCAGGCTGAGGACCCGAGCAGCCAAGCGCTTCAAAAAGACCGAAAACGCGACCGCCGTCATCTGGAAACTCCTGATGGTCGCGGAGGGAACTTTCCGCCTGCTCAACAAGCCTCATGTGCTCGAAGACGTCGCCCGCGGCGTCCAATTCGTCAACGGATCCCCTGTCAAAGAAACCCCTGAGACGGAGGCCGCCTGATGAGTTTCCACACCCATTGACGCGACCTCGATCGCCCGCCCCCCTACCCCCTCAACCCCCGCAACCTCGCACACGCATCCCCCAGCACCTCCTCCTCCACCGCAAACTGGAACCGAATCGACCGCACCCCACTCCCATCCTCATAAAACACATCCCCCGGCACCCCGTTGATCCCAACCCGCTCGATCAACTCGAGCACCGCCGGATACGGCTCCATATCCCCGAGCACCTCCGAGTAGTCCGCCATCACGTAGTACGCCCCCTGCGGACGCGCGATCCCGAAGCCCGCGTCCTCGAGCGCGTCGCAGAACTGGTTGCGCTTCCGCTCGTACACATCCTGCAAGTCCGAGTAGAACGTCCCCGGCAGCTCCGCGAGCGCACGCTCGACCCCGCGCTGCATCGGTCGCGGCGCACACACGTGGATCTGGTCGCACACGAGCCCGACAGCGTCGACCAGGTCCTCTGGACCGACGAGATAGCCGACCCGCCAACCCGTGACGGAAAACGTCTTGCTGTAGCTGCCGAGCGTCAGAGTCCGCCCCCTGAGCTCCGGCAGCGTCGCCGGCGACACGTGCCGCCGTCCATCGAAACACATGTACTCGTACACCTCGTCCGTGAAGACGAAGATGTCCGTGCCCTCGATCAGCCCGGCAACCGCGCGCAGCTCCGCCTCGTCGAAGATCTTGCCCGACGGGTTCGCCGGCGTGTTCACGACGATCGCGCGCGTCTTGTCAGTGATTGCGGCCTTCAACGCGTCGAGATCGAGCGCGAAGTCCGGGCTCGGCAACCGCACGCACACCGGCTTCGCGCCGCACAAGAGCAGCGAACTCCGGTGGTACGAGTAGAACGGCTCGAACAGCAAGACCTCGTCGCCCGGCTCGAGCAGCGTCATGCACGCGGCAAAGAACGCGCCGGACGACCCGAGCGTCACGCAAACCTGGTCCGCGGTCACGTCGAGACCATTGAACGTGCGCAGCCGTTTCGCGATCTGCTCGCGCGTCCCCGGCAGTCCTCGATACGGCGTGTACGTCTGCCGATCGCTACCCTCGATCGACTCGACTGCGCCGCGCACGAGCTCACGCGGAGTGTCGAGATCGCAGACGCCCTGGCCAAGGTTGATCCCGCCCGGCACCTTGTCGATGACCTCTGTCAGCGATCGCAGCGGGTTGCCGGCGTCGAGATGCGAACGGCGTAACGCACGGCGATCGAACACACCCATCTCAAATCTCCTCCGCCTCGCGCTCGACGACGCCGCGGAACAACTCGGTCAGTCGCGCCGTCATCGGCCCGCACTCGCCCGAACCGATCTTGCGACCGTCGACCTCCACGACCGGAACAAGCTCCCCCATCGTCCCCGTGCAGAACGCTTCTTCCGCGCGATACAGCTCCGCTTGCGAGTAGTCGCGCACCGAGTGCGGAATGTCGTTGTCGCGACAGATCCTGAGCACGGTCGACCGCGTCACGCCTTCGGGACATGCCACTGTGTGCGAAGTGAACACTTCGCCGTCGTCGACGACGAACACGTGCGTCGCGTTCGTCTCCGCGACGAAGCCGCGCGCGTCGAGCATCAGCGCGTCGTCGACGCCCGCGTGGTTCGCCTCGATCTTGGCGAGGATCGACTGGATCAGGTTGTTGTGGTGAATCTTGGGATCCATGCAGTCTGGCGGGAAGCGACGTACCGAACTCGTGATCAGCGTGATCGGTGCCGAGCCGTACACCGGCGGCTTGTGCTCCGCGAGGACGATCAGCGTCGGCCCCGCCTGGTTGAGACGTGGATCCATACCCGACGTGATCTTTACGCCGCGCGTCAACGTCAGACGGATGTGCACGTTGTCGTCCATCTCGTTGGCTTCCAGCGTGCGACGGATCTCGTGGCGAATCGCATCGTCGTCCGGGATCTCGGCGAATGCGAGCGCTTGCGCCGAGTGACGCAGTCGATCCAGGTGCTGCTGCAGGCGGAAGATCTTGCCGCTGTAGACGCGCAGTCCCTCCCAAACCGCATCGCCACCCTGCACCGAAGAATCGAACGGGCTCACGCCCGCGTCGTCTCGGTGCGACAGCTTGCCGCCCACGTTGATGAGGAGGTCCTTGTTCTTCTCGTAGAACTTCTGCTGCATCGGAGATCGAGTGGCGCCGAGCGCCGTCAGTGAATGCGGTGTTCGTAGAGCTCGTCGTAGAGCGGACGGCAAGCCTCGAGGATCGGCACGAGATCGGCCATCAAGGTGTCCTCGCGACGCCGATACGGCGCGAAGCCAGTCGACTTCTCGACAGCGTCGTACCAGTGCGACGCCCAGATGCCGTCGGTCTCACGGATGCCGGGCGGCCAGCTCAGCATCGCGTCGGTGTACTCGATGTCGAGCGCGGCGCACAGCTTCGTGAGCATCCCCTCGGGATCCTGCAAAACGTCTTGTGAATCGATGACGGGCGGAACCGCGCCGGTGCGCTCCCGCACCGCGCGGAGGATCTCGAGCTGCTGCGGCAGCCCGGTGTCCTCGAGCCGCGGTGTTCCGAGCTTGATCGTCAAAGACGCCAGCATCTCCGCCGGCCGCCGGATCAAGAACGCGTGCGTCAGCGACTCGAGCCATTCCCGCGCCATCGACGGCAGCAGGTGGTGCGCCATGTGCTTCTGGTACCAGACCGGCTTGTCGTTCGGGACAGGACCCGTGAGCCAAGTCGCGACTGCCGTCGCGTCCGCTTCGTGGTGCTCGATGATCTCCGCGGCCATCGGGTGCTCGAGGCCTGTCTCGTCGAGATACGGCGCGTAGAGCGGCTCATCGGTGACGTACGCGTCACCACGGGCCTCGAACGAGCGCATGAGCGCCGTCGAGATATTGCGTGGTCCGGACCACATGGCGATGCGGGTGCTCGACATGGACGGGCACCTTACCCGCACCGCCTCCCGGGATCACCGAAACTGCCGCAGCCCGCCGCCACGGGCAGCCGCGCCGTGATCGAACTCACCGACGTCGTAGGCCGGCTTCAGCTCCTCGTACACCTTCATGGCGCGCCTGACGCCCTGCACGATCGAATGCGTGCCGATGTTGCCGACCTTCGCGCTGTAGTTGCGGAGCTCGAAGTTGGCGTATGGCATCGCCTCTGCGGCGGCCGTGATGTAAGCCCGCCGATGCAGCCGATCGTCCGGCATGTGCTCGACGATCCAACACCAGTGGAACTTGGCCCAGTCGCGACGCTTCGCGAACCAGCACGCGACGCCACACGTGAAGTGCAGCTCGGCCAGGCGCGGGGACTGCGTCGCTTCTTTGGTCAAGGGCTGCAGCAGCTTCCGCGCCTCAGCGAATTCGTCTTTCGCTACGAGGCGGTAGCCCCGCTCGGCGGCAGCGTCGAATCGGTGCATGGCCAACGCGTCGCCCTCACCGGCGATCAACGCAGTCAATGCAGTCTCATTCGACTCGTGGACATCCCACTGCTTCCGATAGCGCGCGATGCGAAGCAACGCGGTCAGCGCCTGCGCCCGCTGCTCGGCACTCCCGGACGAAACGACGAACTCGTATCCGGCACACGCCGGGTCATAGTCGCCGAGCTGTTCATGAAGCACGGCACCGGCCAACCGGGCGGTGCAGTCCTTCGACCGCTCCTTCGCACGCTCGAGCACGGCTCGCTCCGCGTCCGTCGCCTTGCCGAGATCCGGATGCTTCGCGAGCAGCTGACGCAACCACTCGAACACCGCATCCTTGTCCGCGTACAGCTCTGTCTCACCGACGATCGTGCCGTCGGCCTTGAACGCGGCCATGAACGCGTACGGGTTCTCGGTCTTGCCCTTTGTGAACGCCGCGGCCTTCGCGTTGCCACCTTCGCCGTGACCGCTGCGGTTGTAGAAGTAGGCGACGAAGCGCCGGTTCATGAGTTCGATGACTCGATCTTCTGCGTAGCAACCTGCTCGCATGGGTTCGGCGCCGGGTCACCACTTGCCCTTCGTCGCGCACTTGGCGCCGGCGTCGTCGATGCCGAACGACACGCCCTTGATCAACAGCAGCTTGCCTTCGCGCCTGGCGCGCGCAAGCGCTGCATCGAACTCGCCGGGCAGAACCCAGTCGATGTTCGTGGTGACTCCGGCCGTGCAGCTTTCCTGCATACCGGCGTCCTGCGTCGTGACGTCCTGAGTCGACGCCAAACACGCGAGCGAAACGCCCACGACGATCGTGCGGAACAACATGCGAGTCCTCTCTACCGGATGAGTGGAGGACTCCAGCATACGCTCCGAGACGCCGCTCGGAGCGGATCCACCGGGATCAGAACGGGATCACGAGCGAGTCGACCGACGGGACCGCGCCACTCGCGATGTCACCGACGAGCGTGATCCGATACTGCAGGAACGAGCGTCCGTCCGCGATATCGACGCTGGTCGACCACGCCGTCGGGTTCGCGCCGAGCCCGTCGTCCGCGCCGCGATACTCGATCTCGACCGACGTGCCGGCCGGCTCGATCGACGCGACGAGCGGCGTGCGGTAGTCGGCACCCGGAGCCCCAGCACGCCACGGAGACGTCGCGGACGTCTTCACGCGCGTGAACTCGATCTGGTAGTCGTACATCGAGTTGTCGCCGGTCCCCGTAGTCGCCGTGTTGGGGTCGAGCGGGGTCTGCGGCGTGCCGTTGGCGACGTTGCGCGCGGCAGGCAGCGCGCTGGAGAGGACCATGAGCCGCACCGTCTGGCCGTTCAAGCCGACCGCGCTCGACGGCGCCATCTTGAGGTCGAGCAGCAGGCTGTCGACGCCGTTGTAGCAGAACTGCGACGTCGGGGTCGGGTAGGGCACATAGCCATCCGGAGTGACGTTCGACGGCGAGATGGAGTACGAACCCGAGAACACCGACGTCGGCGTCTCACCCGGAATCACGTTCTGCGAGAACACCGGATCGAGCCCGGAGTTCGGGAACATCGGCAGAGAGGAAAAGAGGTCGAGCGAGAAGTCCGGCATGACCGCGCTGTGAGACAGCGCCATCTCGAACTGCGGGAACGAATCCTGGAAGACCTGGCCCCCCAACGGGCGCCAGCGGACCGCCGTCACGACCTCTTCTTCACCCGTGGCGCCGACGTCCTGCGGCCGATAGACGATCTGGCACCGTGAACCGTTCGGGTTGAGTGGCGTCTGGAGTGGCTGCGGGAACACGAGGCCCTGCGACAGATCGACCGTGCGGTGCGTGCGCACGCGAATCGCGCCGCCCTGTAGCACTTCACTGACGCCGGTGTCGAAGTTGCCGGTGAAGCCAGCGAGCGCGGCGTTCGTGAACGAATCGACGATCGCGTCCGTCGTGTCGTGCACCGCGAAGCTCGCGGGGTTGCTCGCACGGAACACGCCGTTCGGCGCGGCCGGATCGATCTCGAACGCCTGCAGGTGGCGCAGCGTTCCGTCGAGCGACGGATCCGCCGGCACTCCGATGTTGAAGGTGTCCTCACCGGTCACCGAGAAGGTGCCGGCAACGACCTGCACGAGCGCCGGGGTGAAGCCGAGAAAGAACGTCTCGCCGAACAGGTCGAATGGACCCGAGTCGACGTCCCAGAGCACCGCGTAGTTGTGTCCGGCCAGGCCAGAGACCGTGAAGCTGACGGTGTCCGTGCCGTTGGGTCGAACCCCCGGATCCGGAAGGAACAGTGCGGGGAGGGATCCCTGCGCGGCGATCGGCGCGGCGAGTGCAAGGGCGAGAGCGGGGACAGTGAAGCGTGATTTCATCGGTAGAGATGGACTCAGGCAGGAGTGATCACGCCCTGCTATCCCATGACGCAGGATCCGGTAACCGTTCCCTACACCTTTCCTGGAAGACTTACGGCACAACCGTGAAGCACACCGGGTTCGTCAGCTCGAGGCTGAGCTCCGGCTCGATCGTCGCCACGACCATCTGCGTGTTGACCGTGCAACCGACGATCGCCGGCACGTCCGGGATCGGATAGTTCCGCACGGTGAAGCCGAGAAGGCTGACGTCGGGCGTCGCGTCGACGACCAGAGTCAGCGGATCGATCAAGATCGCCCCGAACGGGCCGAGCGGGACGAACCCGGGACCGGTCGACATCACGTAGACGACGAACGATCCGATCGGAGCCTGCGTCGTGAACAGCACGGGCCGTCCTGGGCGGAAGCCGAAGATCGCGGTGAGGCTCGCCGACACCGGCGCGTCCTCGACGGACTTCACGTCGACCAACGCGCACCCGAACACGGACGCGACGGTGCCCGAGACTTTGACGACCGAGCCCTCGAACTTGCCGAGGTCGACAGCCTCGCTGCGCAGGAACACGTCAGTGCACTGGAGCTGATGCGTCGCCGACGGATCGCACGGATTGTTGGCAGCAACCACACGTCCGGTGATGACCTGCGTCAGCTGGGCGTGCGCGGCCGAGGCGGAGAAGAGAACGACCGCGAAGATCGTGAGCAAGGTTCGCATACCCCCGAGTGTAGTATCTCGACTCAGAATGCCGACGGCGGTCCTGGAACAGATCGGGCTTGCGGCCGCGCGCATCGCGCGTGGGCGACGACTCGACCCGCGCGGCGTCGCGTCGATTCTCGGTGTGCCGCAAGCCGCGCTCGGCAGAGCCGAGACGAACACGCCGCGCCTTTCCGTGGACGAACTCGGATGCCTTTACGAGGACGCCGTCGGAACGCGCCGACATCCCGACCGCCGCAAGCGTGACGGGATGTTCTACACGCCGCCCGCGCTCGTGGAACCGACGGTCGCGCGCGCACTCGGCACTCTCGCGAAACAGGGGCCCGACGACGTTGCCGTGTGCGACCCCGCATCGGGTGGTGGTGCGTTCCTGCTCGCGGCGCTCCGGGCGTTCGCGGGGCCCGACCTCGGCCCAGGAGCGCGACGCCGCGCGCTCGGCGCCGTGCGAGGCGTCGACCGGGACGCCGACGCGGTGCGCGTCGCCCGCCTGTCGCTGTGGCTCGAAGTCGCGGATCCCGATCTCGATCCGGACGCCGTCGAGCCACACGTCCGACACGGCGACGCGCTGGTCGGTTCGGTTCGCCGAGACGCGGATGAATTCGACACAGGCTGGCCCGGCTCGCCGACTCCGCCGATGCACTGGAAAACCGACTTCCCGGACGTCTTCGCACGCGGCGGCTTCGACGCCGTGATCGGAAACCCGCCGTGGGATATCCAGAAGCCGGACTCGCGTCGGTTCTTCAGCGCCGTCGACCCGGAGTACGCGAACCTCTCCAAACAAGACGCGCTGGTCCTGCAGCAGCGCCTCCTCGAAGCGGACGCCGGGCTCGCGTCGCGATGGCGCGAGGAGCTCGAGTATCACGACTCCTTCGGTCAGTGGATTCGCAACGGCGGTGAGTTCACGCGCCAAGGTCGCGGCGACGCGAACTGCTACAAGCTGTTCGTCGAGCGCGGCTGGAGCCTGCTCCAAGATGGCGGCCGACTCGGAATGATCGTGCCGTCAGGCCTCTACACCGACTCCGGGTGCCGCGAGCTGCGCCGCATGCTTCTGGACGACGGCAAGTGGGAGTGGCTGTTCGGCTTCGAGAATCGGCGCGGCGTGTTCCCGATCGACGGTCGCTTCAAGTTCGCGGCGGTGATCGCCCGCAAGGGAGGAACGACGCGCGCCATTCCCGCGTCGTTCATGCATACCGACGTCGACGACTGGCGGAAACCGGAGGCTCATGCCGTAGAACTCGCCGTCGCGGACATTCGCACGTTGAGCCCGACCCATGAAGCGATCCCCGAGATCGCGAGCGAACGCGATCTCGACGTGATGCGCCGCATCTACACGAACGCGGTGCCGTTCTCCGAGACCTTGGCCGAGGGGCTCGAGTATCGCCGCGAACTCGACCAGACGATGCACGCGCACCGCTTCGGGACGCGTACCGCATGGGAAGGCCGTGGCTTCTGCGTCGACGAGCACGCGACGTGGCGGCATCCCGACGACGACGCCATCGGTGTCCCGCTCTACGAAGGCCGCATGATCGGCCAGTACGATTGCAGCGAGAAGGGCTGGGTCGAGGGGCGCGGCAGGCGCGCGGTGTGGCGCACGATCGGGTTCGACGCCAAGCGCCTCGAGCCGCAGTTCGTGCTCGACCGCCGCGAACTCGAAGCCGTCGACCCCCGCCACTCGGTGCCGAAGATCGGCTTCATGGCGATCGGTTCAGCCACCAATCGCCGCACGATGATCGCGGCGTCTCTCATCGGCGCCGCGTGCGGCAACTCGGTTCCGACGTTGCGCAGCGACGATGTCGCCGACGACTTGTGCGTACTCGCGGTTCTGAACAGCTTCGTGTTCGATTACGCACTTCGCATCCGCATGGGCGGCACAAACCTCAACCAGTTCGTGCTCGCGGAGACGCCGATGCTACCCAGGACGGTTCGCGCTGCACTCGCGCCGATCACCGCCGACGTCGCGGCGCTCAGCTGGATCCTGCCGCGCTACGACGCGGCGTGGGCCTCACTCGGCCTGCCGCGTGCGCACGCCGTCGCTCGAATCGATAGACTCGAACGACGATGTCGCCTCGACGCGGTCGTCGCCGCGGCGTTCGGGCTCACAGAACTCCATCTCGAGTGGATCCTGCGCGACTGCGATCACGACGTGGAAGCGCTGCAGTCGAACACCCACACGCGCACGCTCGATCAGAAGGGGTTCTGGCGCGTCGACCGCGACCGCGACCCGGCCGACCGCCACACGGCCCTGACGCTGCGCGCGTTCTCCGACCTGCAGAATCGCGTCGACCGAATCGGCGGACTCGAAACCGCGATCGCGGACTTTTGCACTGGCGCAAACGCTTGGAGTATCCAACAGACAGCATCACCATGAGAATCCTCGTCAGCGGATCCACGGGCCTCGTCGGCCGTCGCTTCCTCGAACGCGCGCGCGCTCGCGGCGATGAAGTCATGCCGATCGTCCGCTCCGCAAATCGGGAAGGCGTGCACTGGGACCAGGCGAACGGCACGATCGGCGACGTCTCCGGCTTCGACGCCGTGCTCCACCTCGCCGGAGAAAGCGTCGCGAGCGGCCGCTGGAACGCCGCGCGCAAGGAGCGCATCCGCGCAAGCCGCGTCGACGGCACGACGATGCTCGCGAAGGCCCTCGCTTCGGCCGACTCGAAGCCGAGCGTGCTGGTGAGCGCTTCGGCGATCGGCTTCTACGGCGATCGAGGAGACGAAGCGCTGACCGAGGCGTCGGAAGCGGGTGGCGGGTTCTTCCCCGAAACCTGCACCGCGTGGGAGAACGCGGCGGATGCCGCGCGCGACTCCGGCGTGCGCGTCGTGCACCCGCGCATCGGCATCGTGCTGTCGCGCGATGGCGGCGCCCTGCAGCGCATGCTGCTGCCGTTCAAGCTCTGCGTAGGTGGCGTGCTCGGCAACGGGCGGCAGTGGATGAGCTGGATCGCGCTCGACGATCTCGTCGCCGTGCTCGAACGCGCGATCACGGACGCGCAGATGGAGGGTGCGTACAACACCGTCGCACCCGAGCCGGTCACGAATCGCGAGTTCACGAAGGCGCTCGGTGCCGCGCTCGGCCGACCGACGGTGTTGCCGGCGCCCGCGTTCGCGCTGCGCCTGCTCCTCGGGCGCGAGATGGCCGACAACCTCCTGCTCGGCAGCACGCGCGTCGTGCCGGAACGACTGCAGGAACTCGGTCACGAGTTCGCGCACTCGGACATCGAGTCGGCGCTACGCGCGGTTCTGAGTTAACTGCGCGGATTCGGCGGGTGCCGTTGCCCCGGTAGTGGAGGCACGCGATGTATCGTAGAATCCCGCAGATGGACCGCCTGACGTTCGAATCCTGCGAGACCGTCACGCAAAGCGAGTTCGCGGCGTGGGTCGAGAAGAGGCACGACGACAACCACTACGAGCTATTGAACGGGCGCGTGGTCATGGAGCCGCCGGCGGGCTGGCCACACGGCCAGGTCGAAGTGAAGCTGTCGAGCGCTCTGTTCGCAGCTGCGAAGGGGCTCGGTGAAGTGTGCGGCTCGAGCCAAGGTTTCGAACTGCCATCCGAAGACACCGTCGAACCCGACCTCAGCTTCGTCAGCAACGAGCGCCTCGAAGCGGGTCCCGAGCCGGTCTACGGCAAGTTCCTGAAGCTCGTCCCGGATCTGATCGTCGAGATCCTCTCCCCCGGCAACGCCTATCGCGACCGTGGCGAGAAGAAGGCGATCTACGAGCGCAACGGCGTGCGGGAGTACTGGCTCGTGGATACGCGGACGCAGAGGCTGACGCGCTTCTTGCTGAAGGGTGACCGCTTCGATCGTGGCACACACTTCGAATCGACGGACGTCGCCGAGTCCGAGATCATCCCGAAGTTCCGAGTCGACGTCGGGGAACTGTTCGCCTGACCCCCGTCTACTCGAGGAACAGGGCCTACTCGAGGAACCGGTGACTCACCGGCACGCGCCGGCCGTCCCAACACCGCTCCGACACCCGCACCGTCGGCGGATACTGGAACCGCTTGAACTCGCTGCGCTGCACCATGCGGAACAGCGTCGCGACCTGCTCGCGGTCCATGCCCGTCTGTTCGGCGACCACATCGACCGAGCGCTCTTCTTCGACGAGCTTCCGCAGCACCGGGTCGAGCTCTTCGTAGGGCGGTAGGCTGTCGGTATCGAGCTGGTCGGGTCGCAGCTCGGCCGACGGCGGCTTCTCGATCGAACTGACAGGAATGCGCTCGCCGTCGCGATTCATCCAGCGAGACAGCGCGTACACCTCGGTCTTCCAGAGATCCGCGATCGGCGCGAGCGCCCCGCACATGTCGCCGTAGAGCGTGCAGTACCCGACCGCGCATTCGCTCTTGTTGCCGGTCGTCAGCAGCATGCCGCCGAACTTGTTCGAGTGCGCCATCAGCAGCGCGCCGCGCATCCGCGCCTGCAGGTTTTCCTCGGCGAGCCCGGGCTCGGTGCCTTCAAAGCTCTCGGCGAGCGCGTCGTCGTATGCCGACTGCAGCCCTCGAATCGGGATGACCCGATACGGCATGCCGAGGTTCTTCGCGAGCGCCTCCGCGTCGGCGACGCTGTGATCGCTGCTGAACGTCGACGGCATCGCGATTCCGGAGACGTTCTCGGCGCCGAGTGCGTCCACGGCGAGCGCGGCGGTCAGAGCGCTGTCGATGCCGCCGGACAACCCCAGGACCGCGCGCGTAAATCCAAACTTGGCCGCGTAGTCGCGGATACCCTGCACGATCGCGAGCCGCTGCATCTCGCGGAGGTCCACGTCCGGCATGCTCACGGTGTCGAAGCCGTCCAGATCTACGACCGAACAAGACGTATCGAAGTAGATCGGCTCGGCCAACACGCCCGCGAGACTGAAGACCGTCGACCCGCCGTCGAACTGCGCGCCGACGTTGCCACCGACCTGGTTGACGAACACCAGCGGCTTGCCGTGGCGCTCCGACGCGGCCTGCAGCATCTCGCCGCGGAAGCTGTGCTTGCCGCGCGCCTCACCGCACTGCCGCCCCCAAGGGCTCGCCGAGATGTTGACGATCACGTCCGCGCCACCGTCGACGACCTCCTGCACCGGATCGCGGTGGTAGCGACGTTCCGCGAAGAACTCCGCGTCGTTCCACACGTCCTCGCAGATCGTCACGCCGAAGTGCACACCCATGATGTCGACGACGTTGTCGCGCGCCGACTTGCACGGTTCGAAGAAGCGCGCTTCGTCGAAGATGTCGTAGGTCGGAAGCAGCGACTTCCTCGCGACGATCCGGCTCAGGCCGTCGTGGATCAGCGCGACCGCGTTGTAGAGCGGATGACCGACGTCCGGGTTGCGCTCGAGGCAGCCGACGAGGACCGGAAGGCCCGGCGGCAGGTGCGCTGCGAGGTCGAGCAAGCTCGCGTCATTGGCCTCCAAGAAGGCGTCGCGCAGGAGCAGGTCCTCGGACGGATACCCACAGACCGCGAGCTCGGGTAAGACGGCGACCTGGGCGCCCTGCCGATTCACCTCCGCGACGGCCTGCGCGATCTTCTCGCGGTTGCCGGCGAAGTCGCCGACGATCGGGTTGACCTGGCAGAGCCCGATCTTCATCGCACTTCGAGCGGCAGCGTGAACTCGATCGTCTCGGGAGCGTCCGAGTACTCCTCGACCGAGTCCGCACCGAGCTGCCGCAGGCGATCGACGACCGCCTGGACGCTGATCTCCGGCGTCGACGCACCGGACGTGATCCCGACGGTCTCGACGCCTTCGAACCACGACTCGTCGAGTTCGTCTGGGCCGAGCACGAGGTGCGCAGGAACGCCCGACGCCGCCCCGATCTCGCGCAGGCGGTTGCTGTTCGAGCTCGTCGGATCACCGATGACCACCCACAGGTCGACCTTGCCGTGGAGCGCCTTGACCGCACCCTGCCGGTTGGTCGTCGCGTAGCAGATGTCTTCCTTGCGCGGCGTCGTCAGGTTCGGGAATCGCTCGCGCAACACGCCCATCACCTCATGTGCTTCGTCGACGCTGAGCGTCGTCTGCGTCAGCACGCCGATGCGATCTTCGTTGGGCACTTCGACCGAACGCGCTTCTTCGACGTTCGCGACCACGATCGTGCGGTCTGGCGCTTCGCCGACGACGCCTTCGACCTCGACGTGTTCGCGGTGACCGATCAGCAGGATCGTGTAGTCGTCGCGCGCGAAGCGGCGTGCTTCGGCGTGCACCTTCGTGACCAGCGGACAGGTCGCGTCGATGCTGATCAGGTTGAGATCTTGGGCCTCGGCGACGACCTGCGGCGCGACGCCGTGTGCGGAGAAGATCAGGTGGGAACCGCTCGGCGCATCCGACAGTTCGTCCACGAATACCGCACCCTTCGCGGTCAGGTCGTCGACGACGACTCGGTTGTGCACGATCTCGTGACGGACGTAGACCGGGGCGCCGAACTTCTCGAGCGCGCGCTCCACGACCTCGATCGCACGTTCCACGCCGGCACAGAAGCCGCGCGGGCTGCACAGGATGATCTTCATCGCCCGCAGGCTAATACGGGCAGGGAGGCTATGGAACCTCGATCACCGAAGCCGCTCCGAACGTCACGTTGCCGGAGGAGGCGTGCGCATTCCCGATCGAGTAGACCCGGGCACAGCCCAGCGGCCCGCATACGGTCGAGTGCACACCGAGGGAAGTCACGTGGCCGAACGGGTTCGCCCCGAGGTCCCGCGCGATGGCCTGGGCGTAGAGCACCGTGCCGACCAGGTCGCGGTCCGAGGGAATCCCCAGGGAGTATGCCCCCGAGCCATTGGAGTCCGCGAATCCCGGTAGCACCGCCATGTCCATACGGACGTTCACGAAACACCCGGGTGCATCCGTCGGGTGAAGCGGAGCCGGCAGCGGCACCCCCAGCCATTCGCCGCCCTGAGCGACCGACAAGATCACCGCGAACACGGTGTCGGGAATCATGTTGTCGATGTTCCAGGTGACGCTGCCTCCGGCGCGAATGTCGTTGGTCGACGTGATGGTCACGTAGACCGGGTCGACGGGGTCGTAAAGCTGCGAATTCTGACATTCGATGTCGATGCTGCCGAACTCGGTGATGTTGCTCTCACACGTGAACGGGGAATCGAGCCGGTAGATGCCCGATGGCTGTGACGTCACTTGGAGATCGACGACCAGCCCGGTTGGCTGCGGGCCACCGAAGACCGGAGTCGTGCCATACCACCACGGAACCGGGAACGGGATCGCCACCGTCGCCGGCCGCGGTCCGTCGCCGGTCATCGCCGGCTGCTGCGGCAGCGACACCTGCAGGAAGTTCGCGACCTGCGTCCGGTCGCTGCCGTGATTCGCGTCGAACGCGGGCGACGCCGCCTCCGCGAGCTGGGCGGTCGTCGACAGGTCGACGTCCATACGGAGGAACTGCTTCACCGGGGTCGGGTCACCGTTGTCCCAGTCGGCGCGGAACCGCACCTCCGTGATCAGCCGTGGCCCGTTCCAAGGCAGCTGATCCCCGTCATAGATGCATTGGTAGCGGACGGGTCCGCTGAGCCCGAACGGGATGATGGACGCGCTCGCGCCCTCGACGCCATCCATCGCCGCCGGCACGATCTGGCCGGCTGCGGACGCGGCGCAGAGAAGCCCGGCGACCAGTCTCGGGAGAATCGTCATGACTCCCTCGGCATCGGCAGTTCCGGCCACGGGCCTTGATGGAGGACCGCCCGGGTGGCAAGAACTCCCGGATCCGAGCCGGCAGATCTTGCGAGGCCCTCCCCGTCAAGCTATGGAATGCCCCCGCTATGCTCACAACCGACGAAGTCCGCCAGCTCATCGAATCCAACATCGAGGGCGCCAGCGCCGAGGTGCAGGACCTCACCGGGACCTCGGACCACTTCGCGGTCCAGGTGAAATCCCAGGCCTTCGCCGGCAAATCCCTGATCGAGCAGCACAAGATGGTCCACGCCGCTCTCGGTGAGCACCTGACCACGACCATCCACGCCGTCGACATCAAGACCTCCACGCCATGACTCCCGAAGACGTCAAGCAGATCACTTCCGACAACAAGATCGTCATCTTCGCCAAGGGCACGAAGGACCAGCCGATGTGCGGGTTCTCGCACCGTGCGATCCAGATCATGCAAATGGTCGGCAAGCCCTTCGAAGTCGTGAACATCTTCGACGACGAGACGATCCGCCCCGCGCTGGTCGAAGCGACCGGCTGGCCGACGACGCCGCAGGTGTTCGTCGGTGGCGAGATGATCGGCGGGTCGGATATCGTGATGGAGATGTACGAAAACGGCGAGTTGACCAAGAAGGTCGACGCGGCGTTTGCTGGGTAGAGCGGGAACCGCACCGGGACCGTTCGCGCGGCATCGGAGTGTCCGAGTCCTACCCGTTTTCGGGCCCGGACCCGGGCCCGTTCACGTTCCGCGGGTCGGGACTCGGGACACGAGAGATCTCTGTCAGTGGGTGGTCTTCCGGTTGGTGCGGAGGATGCTTGCGGCAGAGCATTCGGTGGTTGGCCGGCGAGCCATCTGGTAGAGGCCCGTCCCGTTTTCGGGCTCGGACCCGGGCCCGT
>JANQJF010000054.1 GCA_028281765.1 Planctomycetota bacterium
GTCGATCGTCACGTCGTGCGTGAACGTCGTCGTGCCACCCGTGTTGATCTTGACGTCGTCGAACGTCACGCCTTCCGCGTCGATCGTCGTGTTCCAACCCTGGAACTCGAGCTCATGCCCGGCCTGATCGAAGCTGCCGTTCGTAACCGTGAAATCCCCTTCGATCTCCAGGTCCGTGCCCAGGACGACCGAGCCACCGGCCTTGTCGATCGTCATGTCGTGCAGCTCGAGGTTGTCGCCCCGCACGACCTGCTCACCGGCACCGTCGAACACGAAGCTCGCCGTGTCCTCCTGCAGCGACGCGCCGGACTCCACGACGAGGTCACCGGAGAGGTTGATCGTGTGATCGTTCGCGTCGAGCGAACCGTTGCCGATGACGAGATCACCATCGATGTCGAGGTCGCCGTTGACCGTGATCGTCGAGCCGTAGCCCGACTGGACGATCAGTCCGCCGAGAGCCGTGCTCTCGCCCTCGGAGCCGATCGAGAGGCCGGAAGGATCGCCCGACCCAATCACGACGATGTCATTCGCGCCGGGAGCCGTGTCCGACGACCAGTTCTCGGCGTCGTTCCAGTCGGAATTGCCCGCGTCCCCGTCCCAGGTAACGATGTTCATCGAGCGATCGGAGAACGTGAACGTGTCGACGTCTTCGAACTGGACCGTGAACGAACCACCGCCCTCGAGATCGATTTCGACCGCACTGTCCGAGAACGACACCGAAGAACTGGAGAACCCCGACAGGTCGACAGTGTTCGACCCACCATTGCCTTCGACTCCGTACGTGGCACCGTCCGCAGGATCGGAGAACCGGAATACGTCGTCGTGCGCGCTGCCCTTGACGTTCTCGACGTTCTGCAGCGTGTCCGAGCCTTGCCCGCCACCGATGTCCTGACTCGTCGTCAGGGTGAGATCCACCGTGACCCCACTGTCAGCGGTGGAGTAGTCGATGGTGTCGCTGCCCGCGCCGCCGTCGACGACGTCGTCTCCACCGAGGCTCGCGATGATGTCGTCTCCGAGACCGGCGTCGATCACCTCGTCCGCGGACGAACCCTCGTGCGAGTCGTCACCGTCGGTTCCGACCCAGGTCGCCGACAGGAGGATGCGTGGTTCGAGCCCCTCGCCGGTCAGCTTGCGGCGGGGTTTCCGGTCGTCAGTGTCGTGTCCCATGTCTCTCCGTTCCCTCGAAATCCTCGACACCGCGAGATCCCCGCCTTGACGCCGGATCGGGCGCCCGGGCCGGTGTTCCCTGGACCCGTTGGGATGGGGATCAGGCGAGTGGAGCTCTGCGAGTTCCCGCGCAGAAACGCGTTCGCGGAGCGCCGCGAACGGTGCTCGCGGAGCCGAGAAGCCTGGAGAAACAGAAGATCCTGACGCTCCGACCCGCGGAAAGTCCGCTCGATGCCCTACGTTGAGCGCCGTGAGCGTCTCGCAATCGACCATGTCCACGTTCTCCGAATTCCGCCTGCTGCCCACCCTGCTCGCGACCCTCGCCGAGCAGGAGCTCGAGACCCCGACCGAGGTGCAAGAGCGCGTCATTCCCGAGATGCTCGCGCGCAAGCCCATCGTCGCTCAGGCCGAAACCGGCAGCGGCAAGACGCTCGCCTTCGTGCTGCCGATGCTCCACCACATCAAGGAGCTCGAGGCGGCCGAGTCGATGGTCGAAGACGGCGGGCGCCCCCGCGGCATCGTGCTCGTACCGGGGCGTGAGCTCGGGGAGCAGGTCGGCCGCGTCTTCAAGGGCCTGACGCACGGCACCCGGGTTCGGGTACGCATGGCGATCGGCGGGACGGCCAAGCAGATCGCACGACAGAACGTGAAGGGCGAGTTCGAGATCCTCGTGGCTACGCCCGGGCGGCTCCAGCTTCTCATGAAGCGGCGTCAGCTACGCGTCGACGACGTGCGCATCCTCGTGTTCGACGAAGCGGACCAGCTGCTCGACCGCAGCTTCCTGCCGTTCGCGTCCAAGCTGGCGCACGATTGCAGGCGCGACGTCCAGCTCGCGATGTTCTCCGCAACGATGCCGCACTCACTCCAGACGGCGATCGACGAAGTGTTCCGCGAGGCGCCGACGCGCATCCGAACGCGCGGCAGCAACCGACTCGTGCGCACGCTGAAGACGGTCAATCGGCTGGTCGACGACGGGCAGCGGATCGACGCACTGCGTCGCGAACTGCACAAGGAACGCCAGGTCGGCACGCTGCTGTTCGCGAACACCCGCGAGCAGTGCGACACCATCGCGTCTTTCCTGGACGAAGCGGAGATCCCGTTCGTTCCGTACATGGGTGAGATGGACCGACTCGAGCGTCGGCGCAACCTCACGAAGTTCCGCGACGGCGACGTATCGATCCTGCTGACGACCGACCTCGGCGGCCGCGGCCTCGACATCGAGCGCGTCGATCGCGTCGTCAACGTGCACCTCCCGCGGGACGCGACCAACTACCTGCACCGCGTGGGCCGCACCGCACGCGCCGGCCGCGAAGGCCTCGTCGTAAACCTCGTCACGCCGCGCGATCAGCCGCTGATCGAACGGCTCAAGCAGCGCGAGTACCGGCCCCACTGAGTCCCGAACTCCGGATTCGACCATTGTCGCCTGCGTGCATTGGTCTAATGGCGGTCCATGACCAAAGCCGTCTGGAATGACACCGTCTTGGCCGAGAGCGACGACACGGTCGTCGTCGAAGGCAATCACTACTTCCCCCCCGCCAGCCTCGTGACGGACCACTTCCGCGAATCGTCGACGACGTCGGTGTGCGGATGGAAAGGCACCGCGAACTACTACGACGTCGTTGTCGGCGACGCCGTGAACGTCGGCGCCGCGTGGTACTACGCCGATCCCAAGCCCGAAGCGGCGAACATCAAGGGCTATATCGCCTTCTGGAAGGGCGTCGACGTCGGCTGATCGCGCCCGGAGTCGCGCGCAGCGAATCAATCGTTGCGAGCCACTCCTGTCACCCTATCGTCGGGGCAACGCGATTCGCCGTGGCCAGCCGCGAGTCGATGACGAAACTGCCTGAACCGCCCCATGACGTCGACGACTCACGCGCCTGCCGATCTCGAACGACTGCTTCACGAATACCGCCGGGTGCGTTCCGAGAGCGTCGCGCGCTGCGCATCGCTCGAGACCGAGGACATGGTCGTCCAGTCGATGCCGGACGTCAGCCCGACGAAGTGGCACCTCGCGCACGTGACGTGGTTTTTCGAGGCGATCGTGCTCGCGAAGCACTTGCCCGGATATTCGCGGTTCCACGCGGACTTCGAACGGGTGTTCAACTCGTACTACCAGACGATCGGCGAGCCGCACCCGCGGCACCGCCGAGGCATGCTGACCCGCCCCACCGTCGAGCAGGTTCTCGAGTATCGACGACACGTGGACAGCGCGATGGACGAGCTGCTCGCGCGCGTCCCCGAGCGCGACGCGAAAACGGTGTCCGAACTCGTGACGGTCGGGATCCATCACGAGCAGCAGCATCAGGAGCTGATGCTGATGGACATCCTCCACGTCTTCGCGCAGAACCCGCTGCGTCCCGCGTACCGGCCGCGCACGCGATCCGGACAGTCGTTCCCGACGACCTCGCGCTGGCACGCGTTCGACGGCGGCGACATCGAAGTCGGCGCCGACGAAACTGGTTTCAGCTACGACAACGAGTGCCCGCGGCACGGGGTGCGCATCACGCCGTTCGAGCTCGCGTCACGACTCGTGACTGCGGGTGAGTATCGCGATTTCATCGTCGACGGTGGCTACCGGCGCCCCGAACTCTGGCTCGCGGACGGCTGGGAACTCCTGAAGCGTGAGGGCATCGCGGCCCCGCTTTACTGGGAACGCACGGCAGACGCGTGGCACGCGATGAGCCTCGAAGGCCTGCGCGCTCTGAACCCGGACGGACCCGTCACACACGTCAGCTACTACGAAGCCGATGCGTACGCCCGATGGGCCGGCTGCCGCCTGCCGACAGAGTTCGAGTGGGAGCACGCCGCGACCACGGACGACGACCTCGAGCAAATGTTCGGCCACGCGTGGCAGTGGACGAGCAGCAGCTACGGCGCCTACCCGGGCTTTGCCGCGTACGCCGGTTCGCTCGGGGAGTACAACGGCAAGTTCATGATCAACCAGCTCGTGTTGCGCGGCAGCTGCCACGCGACTCCGGACGGCCACGCCCGGGCGAGCTATCGGAACTTCTACTATCCGCACCAGCGGTGGATGTTCTCGGGCGTGCGACTGGCGCGAGGGTAGCGCGAGACGCGTGCTCGGATCGCTCAGCTGAGAACGCCGCGGCACGCGGCAACGGCTGTTTCCAGGTAGGTCGTCGCGGCAGCTCCCTGCGAGGAGCTCGCCTGAACGTCTTCTGCCGTCAGCAACGCCGACACGAACCCCTCGGTCTGCCAACCGCCCAGCGCCAACACCGGCAGATCCGCGTCCGGCGAAGGCTGCGGATAGGGCGAGCAGTAGAAGTACGGCTGATCGTGGTGCTCGTCCCCCGGCGACAGACCGAGCCCGATCATCGCATCGCCACCGAGAGGTAGGAGCGCACCGAGATCGAAGTGATGGGGCCAGACACGCAACTCGGACAGCTGCTCGTGTTCGGCACGCAGCGTTTCGAGCAAGGCCTGGCCATTCGCGAACCAGCGCGTGAGTTCGTCGAGAGCGTCGGCGGGAGGCTGCGGGAACGCCGCGCCCTGCATCACGGGGCTGTCGGGGAAGTCCGGGAACTCCCGCTGCGTGATCTCGACGGACGACTCGGCTACTTCCGAAAGCCGCTGCTCGACCCAGTCCATGGCTCCGCGAAGACTTCGACCCGCCAGCGGAGCCTCGCCCAACCGCCCCTCCCCGTTGCGCAACACGAGAGCGAAGGTCGGCAGGTCGAGATGCAGTGACGCCCCACCTGCCAACACACGGGTGTGCAGGGACCCCGTCGCAGATTCGAAGCCGAAGTTGCTGTGGCTGTCGTCACCCGCATGCTCGAGAAGGGAATGCGCCGCGGACGCGAGCACCAACCCACCGCAATGGAGCTGTATGCGCGCCTCGGTCAGCGCACGCGGAGCAACGGCTCCCGTGTCTTGCCAGTTCATCGTGTCTCCTGTCGTAGAAGCGCGACATACGCGCTCGCACGAGTCCAGTTGCACGATTTGAACCCGGTGAGCGTTCTTCCCGCAACCGGCGCAGCGGAGTCCGGAGGAGAATCCCGACGGCACGCGTTACGCTACCGCCCCACCACTCTCACCCCCCGACTGGGTGCCTCGTGAACAAGACGGCCATCGCTCGACTCGACGAACTCCCGCACCTGCAACCCGCTCACGCCCTCGTCGCCAACGTCGACCTCGTCGTCGTGCGCCACGGCGAAGGCGACGGCGAAGTCTCCGTGCTCTACGGCCGGTGCCATCATCGTGGCGCACTCTTGGCCGACGGCCACATCGACGGCCAGAACCTGATCTGTGGGGTGCACGGTTGGGACTACCGCTACGACACCGGCATCAGTGAGTACAACAACGCCGAACGCCTCGAGAGCTTCAAGTCGTGGATCGAAGACGGTCAGGTCTTCGTCGATGCCGATGAGATCGCGGCGTGGGAGAAGGCCAACCCGCAGCCCTACCAGCGCGACGCCTACCAGGGTGACTTCGCGGACATCCACGGCGCGATCGAAGAGCCACACGTCAAGCTGATCCACCAGCTCGCGACGGACGGCCTCCGCAAGACCGGCCACCACGGTCCCGCCGACGCGATGGGCGTCCCGCGCGACGAACTGCCGAAGTGGGACGATATTCAGGTCGTCACCGCGCAGGTGCACCGGCTACCCCTGCTCGACGACGCACCGGTCGACACCGAGCTGGTGATCGGCCCGAACGCGAAGAAACCGATGCGTCTCGCGATCCCGTTGTTCGTCAGCGACATGAGCTTCGGAGCGCTCAGCGAGGAAGCGAAGGTCGCGCTCGCCCGCGGTGCCGAACTCGCGGGCACGGGCATTTGCTCGGGCGAAGGCGGAATGCTGCCGGAGGAGCAAGCCGCGAACAGTCGATACTTCTACGAACTCGCGTCGGGCCGATTCGGCTTCTCGATGGACAAGGTGCAGCGCTGCCAGGCGTTCCACTTCAAGGGTGGCCAGGGCGCGAAGACCGGAACCGGCGGCCACCTGCCCGGCGAGAAGGTCGTCGGCAAGATCGCCGAGGTGCGCGGACTCGAGCCCGGCCAGCCGGCGATCTCTCCTCCGCGCTTTCCGGATTGGACGAGCGCACACCAATACCGCGAGTTCGCCGCTGAGGTGCGCGAGGCGACCGGCGGAATCCCGATCGGCTTCAAGCTGTCCGCACAGCACATCGAGAAGGACATCGACGCCGCGCTCGACATCGGCGTCGACTACGTGATCCTAGACGGGCGCGGCGGCGGCACCGGCTCGGCTCCGCTGATCTTCCGCAACAACATCTCGGTGCCGACGATTCCGGCGCTGGCGCGCGCGCGGCGCCACCTCGATCGCCTCGGACGGCGCGACATCACCTTGATCACCACCGGCGGCCTCCGCACGCCCGGCGACTTCTGCAAGGCGATGGCGCTCGGTGCGGACGGTGTCGCGCTGTCGAACGCTGCGATCCAGGCGATCGGCTGTCTGGGCATGCGCGCGTGCCACACGAACAACTGCCCGGTCGGCATCGCGACGCAGAAGCCCCACCTGCGCGCTCGACTCCCGATCGATCTCGCTGCAGCACGGCTGCAGCGCTTCTTCGAGTCGGCCGTCGAACTGATGAAGGTACTCGCGCGCGCGTGCGGCCACGATGCGCTAGGCAAGTTCTCGGTGGACGACCTGACGACGTTCAATCGCAACATCGCGAACCTGGCGGGCATCGCCTACGGCGGTGTCGACACCTCGCGTTGATCCGGAGGAAATGGAGTGACTGACGACGGAAAGCTCTGTTGGTTCAAGGTTCTCGAGTCCGGTGCACTGCAGCCGGGCCGCGTGCAGGTCGTGACTGCGGGCCACAAGAGCCTCGCCTTGACGCACCACGACGGGAAGATCAGCGCACTCGACAATCGCTGCCCGCACCAGGGTGGACCGCTCGGCGAAGGCTCGATCGAGGGAGGTTGGCTCCGCTGTCCATGGCACGGATGGGACTTCCACCCGTGCACCGGCAAGCCGCCGGGCGGCTACGACGACGGTGTCGAGACGTTCGTAGTCGAGGAACGAGACGACGGCGTTTGGGTCGGACTTCCGGTCGAGGCCGAGCACGAGCGCACGGTGACCGACGTCATGGCGGAGACTCTCGTGGCGTGGGGCGTGAAGCACGTCTGGGGCATGGTCGGACACTCGAATCTCGGACTCGCCGACGCGCTGCGGATCCAGGAGCAGAAGGGCGCACTGACGTTCGTCGGCATCCGCCACGAAGGCGCTGCCTCGTTCGCCGCGTCGGCGTACGGCAAGCTGACCGGCCGACCCGCCGCGTGCTTTTCGATCGCGGGTCCGGGCGCGACCAACCTCTTGACCGGACTGTGGGATGCCAACGTCGATCGCGCGCCCGTCCTCGCGTTGACAGGACAAGTCGACACCCAGGTGCTAGGCCCAGGCGCATTCCAAGAAGTCGACCTGCAAGCCGCGTTCGGGAAGGTCGCGCAGTGGTCCCAGATCGTGCTGCAAGACAGCAAGCACGCCGAGCTCGTCAACCTCGCGTGCAAGAGCGCGATCCTGAATCGCGGCGTGTCCCACCTCACGTTTCCCGACGAGGTGCAGACCATGCCCGCCGGAGACGCGCCGGCCGGAGGCCCGGACGGACGTGTCACGGCGCGCGAGATCTCACCGCCAGCTGAGTCACTCGACAGGGCCGTCACGCTCCTCGAAGGCAGCAAGCGACCGACGATCATCGTCGGTCACGGCGCGCGCTTCGAGATGCCCGCCGTCATCGCGCTCGCGGAACGGCTCAACGCGCCCGTGTTGACGACGTTCAAGGCCAAGGGCTTGATCGCCGACGACCACCCGCTCGGCTGTGGCGTGCTCGGCCGCAGCGGCACTCCGATCGCGAGCTGGTTCATGAACGAGTCGGACTGCCTTCTCGTGTTCGGCGCGAGCTTCAGCAACCACACCGGGATCACGCCGAAGAAGCCGACGATCCAGGTCGACTTCGACCCGATGATGCTCGGCAAGTTCCACGCGGTCGACGTGCCGGTATGGGGGGAGATCGGCGTGACCGCGGGGCTCCTGCTCGAGCGACTCGCCGGCAAGACGGACACGATCGACACGCGAGACGAGGTCGCCGAGCGCTGGCGCATCTGGCGAGCCGAAAAGGAGCGGCGAGTCGCGGACGATCACGGTCACGGCGTGAACTCCGCGGCGATCTTCGCGGCGATGACGCGCCAAGTCCCGGACGACGCGATCCTCGCCGTCGACGTCGGCAACAACACCTACTCGTTCGGCCGCTACTTCGAGTGCAAGCAGCAGGCAGTGTTGATGTCGGGCTACCTCGGCTCGATCGGCTTCTCGCTGCCGGCCGCGCTCGGTGCATGGGCCGCAACGCAAGAGGACGACCCCCGGTTCCGCGGCCGCCAGGTCGTGTCCGTATCCGGCGACGGAGGTTTCGGACAGTACATGGCCGAGCTGACGACGGCCGTGAAGTACCGCATGAACATCACCCACGTCCTGCTGCACAACCAGGAGCTCGGCAAGATCTCGAAGGAGCAACTCGCCGGGCAGTGGGACGTGTGGCAGACCTCGCTGCACAACCCGAACTTCGCCGACTTCGCCGAGAGCTGTGGTGCGCTCGGCATCCGAGTCACGCGAGCCGAGGAACTCGACGACGCTCTGGCGCGCGCGCTCGCGCACGACGGCCCGGCCCTCGTCGAGGTGATGTCCGACGCGAAGTTGGTCTGATCGTCCGGATGCGCGAGCGGATCCGCTGCGACGAGAGGAGAAGGCCGCGCCCTGGTGCCCGTCGGCTTCACGGGCATGAACGGCGCGACCAGCCTGACGGTCACCCTGCCCGGCTCCGGCCTCGTCAACACCGACGTGAGCGCGCAGAGCTTCACCGTCGGCATCACGACCGGCAGCGCCTCGTTCTCGCTCGACTTCTGCACCTCGGGCGTCGAGACCTTCACGGTCTCCGGCTTCAGAGCGCGTCTCCTCGGTGGCGGCTCCGTCACGACGGAGCCGCCAGCCTCACGCCCGCAGGTCGGGAAAGTGATCGTGCATCACCGGCTTCGGCCGGCGGTCGACGGTGAACATTCCCCAGTGCTTCTCCGGCTCGTCGGGATCGGGCGAACCCTTCCACGGTTCGTCGAACGCTTCGAACACGTAGGTCAGCACTTCGTGCTCCTCCGCCCAGCGTGACAGCTCGTGGTAGTACCGAATCTGGTGCTCCGCGCTCGCGTTGCCGGGATCGATACCGCGCCCGTTGGAGCGCGTTGTCCAGCCCGCTTCGGTGATCACGACGGACTTGTCCGGGTAGCGCTCGGCGATCTTCCGCCACTGCGCGTCCGTGAGCGCAATCGCCTGGTCCACGGAGCAGTACTCCCACACCGGGTAGACGTGGATCGACGCGAAATCCAGCTCGTCGACGAGCGGCGCGAGTTCGCCGAACCACGGCACGTGGTTCTCGCAGAACGTCACGGGCTGGCGAATGGCTGCCTTCAGTCGGCGCACGTACTCGATGACGCGCTCGACCGGGACCAGGTGATCCGTCCAGTCGACCGTCGCTTCGTTGCCGGCCGACACCGACGCGACGAGCGACGGGTAGCGGTTCGCGAGATCGATCGCACGATCGATCTCGGCGCCGTTCTTGATGCGGTTCGCCTCGAGCTCTTCGTCGCTGTAGACGCCACCCCATGCGCACCGCGGATTGCTGACCTCCGCGTCGATATACGCCCCGAGCATCACTTCGAAGGGCAAGCCGAGCCGTTCGATCGCAGCGAGCACGAGCTCGGCATGAGGGCCGCTGTCGTAGAGGCGCAACTTCCGCCACCGCCGCGCGAGGATCCGAAGGTCTTCTTCGATCTCCGCATCGGACGGGTACACGCCGCTGTCCGGACTCTGCCCCTCGCGATAGCCGGAGTAGCAGATCCCTTCGAACTCACTCGACAAGCTTCGACCCTCCGTGCGCGTCCCAGAGTCCCCAGTAGGCGCCACAGTCACCCTCGGGTCCGACCTTCCAGGCCTCGTCGAACGACGAGAACCAGAACAGTGGAATCTCCTCGTCATCGGCCCACGCGATCAGGTTGAGCGCGTAGAGAGCCATGTTTCGTAATGACGGAACGGCACCGCCGACCGGGTGACCGGCAGACGGCCAACCCGTCTCGGCGATGACGATGGGCTTGCCTTCGGACACGGCCTGGACGCGCCGCACCATCTCTTGGGCGTAGCTGATCGAGTACTCGAGCGGCACCTCTTCCCAGAACGGATAGCA
The DNA here is from genome assembly GCA_028281765.1 of Planctomycetota bacterium. Lineage (GTDB taxonomy): Bacteria > Planctomycetota > UBA1135 > UBA1135 > UBA2386 > JANQJF01. The sequence goes on from JANQJF010000054.1 coordinate 10,375, forward strand.
GTTGATCGGCAGGAAGTCGCACGCCTCGACGAGCGAGGGATGCTGCGTGAACAGGAAGTAGGCGTCCACGTATGCGACCGGCACATCCGGCACGGCCGCCCTCACCATTCCGATCTTGTCGAGCAGCTCGGCTTCGGACATCTCCTCGCGCAACAGGACTTCGTTGCCGACCGCGACGAGGTCGGCGTATCCAGCACACGCGACTTCGATCACGCTCTCGATCTCGATTGCGTTCTGCTCTTCGTCGTCGCCGATCCACGCGCCAACCAGCGTCTTCAGACCGAGCTCCTTCGCGATCCGCGCCGCGTGCTCGTTGCCTTCGGTGCACGAAAACGTCCTTATCCAACGCGTGCACGGCGCAATCTGCGCGAGACGCGTACCCACCTGGACGTCGCCGAGCACGGTCTTGCTCTCTGGCCCCTGGTCGTCGGTGTATGCACTGAAGCACAGTCCATGCAGTCCGAGGTCGAGGATCCCACGCAGCTTGCTCAGCAGCTCGGAGGTCGGAAGATCGTCGAACGACAGAGCTTCGGCAGGCCGCCAGCCCGCCATCAGCTCCGCACCTTGTGCGTGGAGTTGGCCCATGGGAGAGCGAGAATCTTAGCTCTGCTGGATTCCGAGCCAACTATCGCGGTGACTAGTCTGCATACCCACGCCGGCGGGAATGCGCCTGACCGCGTCCAGTTCAGCGAGCTCTCGGTAAGGGTTGGGCTACGGCTCCAAGACCACGGTCAGAAGCGACGCAGGAGGGCTCTCGACGCGCATCGCCTGTCCATCCCACCCTAGGTCGACCTCCATCTCGGTATGGGACTCGTTGAACACGTGCACGGCGCGGCCGCCCTCAGGGCCCTGGAGCGCGGCCGCCCACAGTCCGCTCGCGCCGTCGACCGAGGCCTCGACGACCGTCGCACCGGGACGGGTGTAGCGGGACACCTGCGCGAGGATGTGGAACAGTGGCGTGACGTAGACGTCCTCGTCGTCGACGAGGATCGGCGCGAGACAGAAGTTCCCGACGTGATTCGGTCCCCCACGCCGATCGAGCACGAGGTTCCAGTCGACCCACCCCGACAGCCAGTGCCCCAGTCCACCCACGAGATCGCGGGCGTAGCGGAACGCGGCGACGTACGGTGGGTGATCGACGAATGGTTCAGGCAGCCAGTCCCATCCCCAGTCGGTCGCTTCCTGGCGCCAAAACCAACGATCGCTGCGCCACCACGGCGTCGGCGCATCGGGACCGCGGTCCTTGCCCTTCCCGAAGACGTTGTCGATGCAAGCCTCGGTCTGCAGGATCGGTCGATCGGGCCAAGCCGCGTGCAGCTCGTCGAGCTCATTCTCGAAGACACGGAACGTCGAGTCGTACCAGTGCACCGCGGTGCCGAACGCATGGGGCGCGGCCTCGGCATCGCCGAACACGACGTCGGCGTATTCCTTCATCCCCTTGCGGTTCTGATCGAAGATCAGGATGCGCGCGTCGTGTCCACGTTCGCGCAACACGGGGCCGAGCGTGCGGACGAACGCGCGCTGCTGCTCCGGCGTCATCTCCATCGACTCCCACGTGCCACCATTGCCGTGGGGTTCGTTGACCGGAGTCACGGCCCACGTCGGGGCGCCAGCATCCGCGTAGGCCTCGATGTAGCGCGCGATGTAGCGCGCGAACGTCTCGTAGTGATGCTCGAGAAGCGCCCCGCCGCGACGCGCCTCGGGCTCGAAGAACCGACCGTTGTCCTTCATCCACGGCGGCGCCGTCCAAGGCGATGCGATGATCCGGAAGTCGGCGCCCGGCACCGCAATCGCATCGCGGATCAGATCGAGGTGCCCGTTGTCGCGATCGACGTCGATCGAGAAGTCCGCGAGTTCAGGATCTTCGGCTGGCGCATAGGTGTAGCTCGACGTGCTGAAGTCGCAGCTCGCGATGTGCGTGCGCACCATGCTGAAGCCCGCGCCTTCAGGACCGAACGCGAGCTCGAGGACACGCTGGCGTTGCTCGGGTCGCAGTCTGGAGAGCGCCGCAGCGGACGCCTGGGTCAGCGAGCTGCCGATGCCGAACACCGTCTGGCGGGAGCTCGAGGAATCGATCGTGATGGTCGCGTCGGCCGCGGCGTCGCCTGCGGACAAGGACGCAGACTGCTCGACGACGGTCTGGGCGTCGCCGCTCGCCGACGTGATCACGGTGCGCATGGCGAGCAAGCTATCCCGCTTCGACCGCCCCGGGTCAACCCGGCCGCAAGGATTCGTGCTCACGAGCCGGTAGCCCCGCGTCGTTACTTTCGTCGATCCGCTATCGCGTGCGGCTGCGCGGTATCCCATGCTCCCCTCGTTCCACCTCACGAATGTTCGAAGTCGCGGGGAATGCCGCCCGCGCTGATCGGAAGAGGCAGCCATGCCGTCGAGCCCTCGCGAACCACGAGACTCGCTTCGACTCGGGATCCACGTCGGAGCCGCCGTCACCGCCTTGTTGCTGATCAGCCCCTACGTCCAAGCAGTCGTTGCCCCGGCCTACATCCTCGGACCGATCGTCGGCACCTGGATCCTGATCTGGCACCGTGGCCAATCGCTCGATTACTCGGACGGTGCACGCGTCGGATTCCTCAGTTCCTTCTACGGGTCCGTCGCAGCCATCGCTCTCCACCACCTGGCCCGAAGAGCCGAGGAGCTGGAGATCTGGAGCATCGAGAACCTGTACCTACTCCCCCCGCTCCTCGCGGACCTCGGCCTCGAAGGCGAGAGCGTCGGCGACTGGTACCTGTGGATGGCGCAGCTGGTGATCCTGACGATCGTGGCGGGTGCGCTCGGGGCGCCGTCGGGAGTGCTCGGGGTGAAGTTGTTCTCGAAGGCGGAGCACTAGTCGCATCCCCAAGGCCCATGAACCTCGCACACGAACTGACGGCCTACGACGGGAAGAGCACGTATCTTCTCGAACGGATCCGAGACGGCGTCCCGGTAGCCGATGCCCCGCTCGACAACGCGATCCGCCTTTGCACGAGCGACGAAGGCCACGTCGCGACCGGCGCGAGCTGGCTCTTGCGAGCCTGGCTGGAGCTCGGCTCGCCGACGACCGGCGCGCAGGCACAGCGGCTCAGCCGTCAACTCGAGCACATCGATGCTCCCTGGACCGCACAGCACATCTGCCAGAGCGTCGGCCGGCTCGAGATCTCCGATCCGGAGACAGCGCGGCGATTCGGGGTTTTCCTGCACCGATGGATCGCCAGCGAACGACCCTTCGCGCGCGCGTGGGCCGTGGACGGACTGCATCGCCTCGCCTGCATCCATGACGAGTTCACCGCCCCCGCGGACGCCGCGATCGCGGCTGCACTCGAGGATCCGGCGGCATCGGTTCGCGCGCGCGCCCGTCGGATCCTCGCGGAATCGTGAGTCCGCGAGGTTCGCGAGAATCGGCGTAACGAACCCGCGCCACGGCAAGTGAGTCCAGTGAGAGGACTCACTCATGAAGATCGCTACTCTGTTCCTGGCGCTCTGCGCCTTCGCCACGACCGCCGTCGCACAAACCACGGGTGTGCCCGGCTTCAACGACTACACCATCGCCGGAAGCGGCTCCGGCTCGACGTCGTGCACGGCGGTCAACATCGCTGGCGGCGGCCCGACGACGTTCCAGGTCAGCACGGCTCCTGGTGCGCCGGTCGTGTTCTTGTTCACGCCGAACTGCCCGTGCTCGCCGTGCTTCTTCCCCTTACCGGCGACGTCGTCCGCGTGCCCGATCCCCTACACAGCGTGCGTGAGCTCCGACGGCACGGCGACCAATCAATCGCTCGATCTGATCCTGTCCGGGACCTGTTCGATGCTCGCCGTCACCGTGCCCGCCGACGCCTTCGGCAACGCGACGATCTCGATCAATCTACCGGCCGGATGGTTGATCGGCACGCAAGCTGCCGCTGCCCACCCCTGCAACGCCAGCAGCTCATTCCCGGTGCTCATGACGCAGAGCTACACGGTGACGACGTAGCGGCCCGTGGAGCCACCGGCTGCTAGTCCGCGACGCGCCCGACCTCGATCAACGTTCGGACCGCGGGATACAGCTTCGCAATCACGATCGCGTTCACCGCAGCGACGCCGATCCACGCCCACGGGAACATCGAAGCCGGAACGAACGCGACGGAGATCAGGGCCGCGAACAAGAAGCACAGCAGCTTCACGACTCGCATCGTGACGTCGCGCTCGTGGACCGCCCCGCGCCGCGGACGATCGAGCGGCATCGGGCGACGGAGCTGGTGGATCGGGGACGGACCCGGCTCCCGGTGCGCGAGCCCGTGACGCTCGCGACCAGGAGTGCGAATTTGACTCGGAATAGAACGGATTCGAACGGGTTCCATGCTGCTGCCTCCTCTGCGCTTCAGACTCGCCGCCTACGGGAACTCCGCGCCGAAATCCTCGGGTTTCGACTGGCGGCGCCGAGGCGCTGCGGAAGGAGACGGTCGACGCGGAGTTTTCTTACCGCGATTTCTGCCGACCCGGCCAAGAACGGAAGACTCGTTCAGAGCACCGCAGCTCGAGATCTCCGCTATCCTCCGGCCGCTTCCTCCGACGCACCAGCATGACCGTGATCCCGTTCCTCGCCCGCTACGCCGTCTCCTCCATCTTGACTTTTGGTTGCGCCGTCTCTGTGGCGACCCCGCAAGACGCGAATCCCGACTTCACGCGCGGCGGCGCGATCCCGAAGGACGCACCCCACGACTGGACACTCGGTGCAACCGGCGCCAGAGGCTGGATGTACGGCGAAAAGCTCGTCACGACCGAAGCGCGCCAGATCGCGATCACCGAGGTCGCGAACGGTTCGCCCGCCGACGGCGTGCTCGAGGCCGGAGATGTCGTCCTCGGAGTATCCGGCACGCCGTTCTCCTACGACCCTCGGACAGAATTCGGGAAGGCTCTCACGGTCGCCGAGTCGGAGGCCGCGCGCGGCGAGCTTTCGCTGATCCGTTGGCGTGACGGAGAACGTCGAAACGTCACGCTGACCCTTCCCGTCCTCGGCGACTACAGCACAACCGCACCGTACGAATGCGCGAAGTCCCGCCGGATCCTGGAACTGGGATGCGCGACGCTCGCGAAACGGATCGCGAATCCGAAGTATCGCGCCAATCCGATCCCACGCTCGCTCAACGCGCTCGCTTTGCTCGCGAGCGGCGATCCGCAGTACCTGCCGCTGATCCGCAAAGAAGTGCAGTGGGCCGCGGACTTCTCCTCCGACAGCTTCCAGACCTGGTACTACGGGTACGTCATCACACTTCTCGCGGAATACAAGATGGCGACCGGGGACGACTCTGTCATGCCCGGCCTGCAGCGACTCGCGCTCGAAGCCGCAAACGGACAGAGCCTCGTCGGATCCTGGGGCCACGGGTTCGTCAAGGCCGACGGAAGGCTCTCCGGCTACGGCATGATGAACGCGCCGGGCCTGCCGCTGACGATCTCCCTCGTGCTCGCGCGCAAAGCAGGCGTCAGGGGCAAGACGATCCAACGCGCGATCGATCGCAGCCTCGACCTGCTGCGCTTCTACATCGGCAAGGGCGCGATTCCGTACGGCGACCACCATCCGTGGATCGAGACGCACGAAGACAACGGCAAGTGCGGCATGGCTTCCGTCCTGTTCCATCTCCTGGGGGAGGCCCACGGCGCCGCGTTCTTCTCCCGCATGAGCCTCGCGTCACATGGCGCGGAACGCGACTGCGGGCACACCGGCAATTTCTTCAACGTCTTCTGGGCGCTGCCGTCCGTCGCACGGTCCGGCCCCATCGCGACCGGCGAGTGGATGGAGGAGTTCGGCGCTTGGTACTTCGATTTGGCGCGCTGCCACGACGGAAGCTTCCGACACCAGGGTCCGCCGGAGAAGCGCAACGACAAGTACGCGCGCTGGGACTGCACCGGCGCGTACTTGCTCTCCTACGCGATGCCGCTCGAGAAGCTCTACCTGACGGGCAAGGGCAAGACGGCGTTGCCGAAACTCGACGAAGCTACTGCACGCACTCTGATCGCCGACGGGCACGGTTGGAACAACAAGGATCGCAAGAGCTTCTTCGACGGCCTCGACGACGACGCTCTGTTCACGCGGCTCCGCAGCTGGTCTCCCGTCGTGCGCGAGCGCGCGGCGATGGCGCTCGGGCGACGCAAGGGTGCGCACACGGAGCGACTGATCACACTGCTGGGCGCTTCGAACCTGCACGCCCGCTACGGCGCATGCCAGGCGCTGAAGCTGCAGCGCAAGCGCGCCGCCACCGCGGTCCCCGCCCTGCTCGACGCGTTCCGCGCCGACGACCTCTGGCTTCGCGTGCTCGCCGCCGATGCCCTCGCCGGAATCGGCGCGCCGGCCCGGAAGGCGGTCCCCGAGATGCTCACACGACTCACCAAGCGCGATCCGAAGAACGACCCGCGCTACATGGAGCAGCGATACCTCTCGTTCGCACTCTTCAACCGTCGAGGCGGGCTGATCGGCCGGTCGCTCGACGGCATCGATCGGAAGCTCCTGCTGAAGGCCGTCCGCGCAGGCCTGCGCAACGAAGACGGTCGAGCCCGCGGCAGCTACGGCAGCGTCTACCGCAATCTCGCGTACGAAGAACTGAAGCCACTGCTCCCCGCGATCCGCGATGCGATCGCAGAGCCCGCGCCGAGCGGCATCATGTTCGCGAACCAGATCCGCATGAGCGGCATGGAGCTGTTCGCCAAGCACCACATCAGCGAAGGGATCGAGCTACTCGTAGAGTACGCGCGCAACCAGAACCCGTGGGCCAGCGAGAAGCGGATCGTCAAGGTCATGGAGATGCTGCGGGGGTACGGAACCCACGCGAAGCGGGTCATCCCGCAGCTGCGGTCTGCGGCCGACTACTTCGAGAACGACGAGCCGAACTTCCCCAAGCGGCTGAGCCTCGGCAAAGCCAAGCTGGTGCGTGAGACGATCGCGGCCATCGAGGCGTCCACGGAGAAGCCGAAGTTGGTTCGGCTTGGACGCTAGCCCGAATCGCGCCGAAACAACTCAACCTCCAGCTCGACCAAGAAGCGATCGTCAGACCAGTACCCCGTGTGTCCGCCGCGTTGGATGCCAACGTTGGAGACCGAGGTCCCGAAGTCCTCCCCGTCGATGTGCGTGCCGACGAAGTCGTCCACGCGGTAGACGTTCGTCCATCGCTTGACGCGCTTCCTCAGTCCGTCCCATTGCGCGTCCTCGAGCGGCGGATACTGCGCCGGAAAGTAGTGCTGGTACAGGTGCGTGAACGGAGACCCTCCGGTCACGAGACTCCACCCGTTCGTGCCGGCGAGCTCATCGTAGATCTTGATTCGCTTCTCGGACGCACCGCGCCGAAAGCCGGAGATCGACCGATTCTCCGAGGCGGAGAGCTCATCGATCACCACGACCGAACCCTGGCTGTGTGAGACCACGATCCAACGATCGAACTCCCCCTTGGAACGGAGATGATCGATCACGCGGCGAAACCGCGAACGAATCGGACGCTTCGGAATCAAGCCCGACGCCACGGAGTACTTCTCCAGGTAGCTGAGGACATCATCGACGAGCCCGAGCACCGTTCGCACCTGGGCCGACAACAGCAGCAGCAGCCCGAAGAACACGCCGCTGTATCCGCCGATGCCCTTGTCTTCCGTCCACTGCGGCAGCCCGAGGATCCAGGGCAACTGGTTCTCTTCGATCGTGCCCATCTTCACGAACGCGCGCGCCAGGAACATCGAGGAACCGGAGATCGTCGCGATCATCAAGACCAGAGAAGGGATGCGGGGCACGACGAGTCGCAACGAAGGTTTGGCGAGCGCCCGAACGAGAACGTGGACGACCACGGCGGCAACGACGGCAGCACCGAGCACCCACTGCACGCCCTGAGCGATCAGAGTCTCTCCCAATAACTTCTGTGGCAGCGCCCCGTTGTCGCCTCCGAACCAGGTCGTGGGAATCGCGGAGATGAGAGCGAACCAGAGGTTCGGGATGAGCAGGATCCAGAGTCCGTTCTGCAAGACAGCCGTCACCGCCATGCACTCGGAACGCGCAGACCACTCATCGTCACGGAACGCGAACAAGGCCAGGTACACGGCGGCGGTCAGGGCCAACGCGCCAGTGGCGAGACCGAAACAGACCGTCAGCCACTCGACCAGAATCGCACCGTACCCACCCCAGCTCTCATCGCGGTAGAGAGCCATGAGCGCGAGTGCGAGCCCGGCCAGAACGAGGCAGACCCACAACTCCCGCCGAAACGGAGACGCCTGGTTACCCCAGTACTTTCCGAACCTCCCGCGTGCATCGCTGATTCCGATGCGCGCACCGATCAAGCGAAGCTGCCAGACACCGAGCGCGATGGCCACGACTCCACCGATCACCAGCAACGAACGGGTCGCGTCCAGCTCCCAGAAGTGATCGACGAGTCGACCGACCAAGAGCATCCCGAGTGCGATCAGCAGGAGCACGTTGATCGCGTAGACCGGGCCGACCAGCATGAACGACGAGAACCAGGCAAGCCAACCGAGCAGGCTCGCCCGCAGCGGACGCTCCCCGCGACTGGCCGCGCGCAGGATGACTCGCAACCCGACGACGAGGTGGAGTGCCGACAGCAACAATCGGAGCATCCCGAAGAGGCCGTCGGACCACACCCGCGAGTGGCCCCACCACACCTCCGCGAAGACGAACTCGTCCTCGTCGCGCCGCACGTTCCGCAGATGACACGGAAACGTGCGGCGCACGTGTGCGTCACTGCCCTTGACCTTGTAGTCCGGCAGCGCGACCTGCTCGTGCACCGGAGACACTTCGGTCCGACTGGACCGAGCTCCGAGCGAGTCGACGAGCGTCGCGACCGTTTCTCCTGGCGCCGGTTTTCCGACGCCGTGCACGACGACGACTGCGGTTCTTCGACTACCGGGCATTCAGACCTCCGGACTCTCCACACACTGCAGTGTTGACGGACTCCCCAATCGGCGACGGGATAGACGCGGGCTTGGCCTTCCGAGGATGCGCCGCGCTGTCCTCCGGGGCGATCGATGGTAGTCGGGCACCAGACGCTCCTCAAGCGAACACGAACAGGGGGATTGACAAGGTCAACACACGGTGGTTGTATGCGCGGGTCGCCAACGCGACGACTTGGAAGGAGTCAATGGAGAGTCCGATCCGCAGCAATAGCGCGGAAGGCGTGGATTTCGGCACGCCTGCATACCGCTCGAGAGCCGTGCAACTGGCGCTGCACGCCAGCGGTCATTTGGAGCTCGGACTGCGCTGGCTCAACCACACGCTCCTGATCGACGTGCTGCGCACGAGAGCCGCGAACTTCTACAGCGGACCCGATGACTTCCGCACGTTCTTCATCAGCGACGAGGAGATCGACGGTGTGTTCAGCACTCTCTTCGATCGCCACGAAGTCCCCGATTCCGACGCCGAATCGATCCAACAGCTCCAATCAGCCGCGAATCGAGCCCGAGCGGAACTGGTGAACGCAGCGAGCTCTTCGGAAGCCCCGCTGCGCGTGCTCAGCGAGCGGTTCGGACTGTCCGAGTTCGAGGAGCTGACGCTGCTGTTCTGCGTCGCGCCGGAGATCGACGCTCGCTACGAACGGATCTTCGCGTACCTCCACAATGACGCGACCCAGCGGGCTCCGACGGCCGACCTCGTGTTGCGCAATCTCTGTCCGGACCTGAACTCGCGCGTCGCGGGCCTGGCAAGCTTTCACCCGGCAGGAACGCTGCGTCGGAATCGACTCCTGGAGGTCGTCGAACACGAGCCCGGCCCCCAACACCCGATTCGAATCGACCGGCGCACACTCGGGTTCCTGCTGGGACACAACGCGGTCGACTCCCGACTGTCAGGGCTGCTGCGCTTCGAAGAACGTTCGAGCAGCCGCACGGTCGCGGACGAAACCACGCGAAATCGGCTGCGTGACTGGATCGGTGAGAGCCTCGCCTCGCAGGATCTCCATCGTCGGGCGGCCTACGTCTGGAGCACGAGGGACGGCATCGGCAAGAAAGAGCTCGTCGGCGAGCTGCTGCGATCCTCGGGTATCGACGTCGTGTCTCTCGATGCACGCAGACTCGTCAAACACCCTCAGACACTGCCAGAACGGCTCTTCCTCGCGTTCCGCGAGACAGTGATGCTTCCGGCGGCCGTAGTCCTCGAACACACGGACTCGCTGACCGCAGTCGACACCGCAGACGGAACCGCCTTCGAGTTGCTCCTCGACCGAATCCGAGAACACGGGTGGTTGACGATTCTGCTCGCTGCGACGCGACCACCGACGGAGGTGCTGTCGCTGGAGAATCTCTGCATCGTTCGCGTCCCCGAACCGAGCGTCGCGCAGAGGATCGAGATCTGGCGAGACGAACTCGACTCCGGGAGCGACGACGGCACGCCGCGCTTTCTCGCCGAGCGGTTCCGACTCACCCGGCAGCAGATCCGCAACGCCGTTGCAGAAGCTCGCGCCATGGCGAACTCGGACGACGCATCGGTGGCGGCCCTCCCCACGCTCACCCGAGCGTGTCGTAATCAGTCGCAACCGAAGCTCACGAATCTCGCGCGCAAGGTCGACCCGAGATTCACGATGGACGACATCGTCCTGCCGGCGGCCACCCGCGAACAACTGCAGTCGATGATCCACGAAGTTCGCGATCACCACCTCGTGTTCCACGAGTGGGGTTTCGGCAGCAAGGTGGCCGGAGGTCGCGGGCTGACCGCACTGTTCGCCGGACCGAGCGGCACCGGCAAGACGATGGCGGCGGAGGTCATCGCCCGCACGCTCGATCTGGATCTCTACACGATCGATCTGTCCGCCGTGACCAGCAAGTACATCGGGGAGACCGAGAAGAACATCGATCGCGTGTTCGCGGAAGCCGAGCAGAGCAACGCGATTCTGTTCTTCGACGAAGCAGACGCGCTGTTCGGCAAGCGATCCGAGGTCAAGGACGCACACGATCGCTACGCCAATGTCGAGGTCGCGTTCCTGCTGCAACGCATGGAGGCATTCGACGGGATCACGATTCTGGCGACGAACCTGCGACGGAGCATGGACGAAGCGTTCACTCGCCGGCTTCGAATCACGGTCGAGTTCAACCCTCCCGACGCCGCTGAGCGAGAACGCATCTGGCGACAGATCTGGCCTGTCGCTACCCCTTTGGCCAAAGACCTCGACCTCGCGTTCATGGCACGAAACTTCGAGCTCTCGGGCGGCAACATTCGCAACGTCGCGTTGGCCGCGACGTTCTCGGCAGCCAGCCGTCGCGACGCGGTCACGATGGCCGATCTCGTGCGCGCCACGCAACGGGAGTTCCAGAAGATCGGCAAGAGCTGCGGCAAGACCGAGTTCCAGCACTACTTCGACCTGCTGACTCCGACGGGAGGCGCGTAGCGTGCTGACGCTCCTCAACAAGTCGATCAAGAACATGCTCGAGGCCGCGCTGCGACAGCAGCACGTCGGCCTGAAGGTTTCGTTCAACACGCCGGACGAAGAATGGCGGAAGGATCGTGGTGAGACCGTCAGCGTCTTCCTCTACGACCTCGCGGAAGCGACCGAGTATCGCAGCCACGACCGCATCGAGAGACGCTCCGGCGACGGCATGGTCCACGTGAACACGCCGGTCGCACGATTCGAATGTCGGTATCTCGTTTCGACCTGGACGAACAAGGAGTCCAAGGATCTCGAGAGCGAACACCGGCTGCTCAGCGACGTCCTGTGGGCGCTGTTCCAGCACTCATCGCTTCCACGCGAGCACATGGATCCGGAGTTGCGCGAGATCGTGGACCGACACGACGCTCGGATTCCCACGTTCGCGGCGCAGAGTCAGAACCCGGAGACGCTCGGGCAAATCTGGACTTCGCTCGGTTCGACCTGGCGTCCGTCCGTGCACTACACGGCGATCGTTCCGCTCGGTGTCTGGCGTGATGACGCGAGTCATCCCGAGGTCACGACCAAGATCACGCGGACCGGAGTCATTCGAGGGAAGCAAACCAAAGGAGCGCAGCGATGAGCGAATCCGAGACCCACGAACTCTCGAGTCGGCTCGAGGTCACGGTGCAGGAACGCCCCATCACGATCGGCGGCTACGTGCGAAGAACGGTAGACGCCGGCGAGCCGAAGCCGATCGAGGGCGCTGTCGTCCGCATCGAAGGCACGAACCTACGAGCGGAGACGGACGCCGACGGTCGCTTCCTCATCGAGGGTGTGCGACGAGGCAACTACACGATCGTCGCCGAAGCCGCGGGCGCCCCCCGCGGTGAACGGCACGTGCAAGTCCCACCCGACTACGACTTCATTCTCTGAGCGAGAGCGCTGCGGCAGGAAACCAAGGAGGAGACGATGGGAAACGAACCGAAGGACCCGAAGCGTCCGAACGACGGAGATGGCCGCGGCGATGCGGGCGGCGAGAAGCCGAAAGACGCTGCGCCGTCTCCGACGCCGGCGTCGAAGGGGAGTAGCAAGAAGCACGGCAACAAGCAGGGCCGTGGTCGCAAGGGCCAGGCTGCACAACCCGCGCGGACGGACTCCGTCGAACCCGAGTCGCCACCCAACGTCGACGCGCAGCCTGCGACGCCGACGGCCCGTCCGGAGGCCGAAGAGGACACGAGTGCGGAGACCGTGTCGCCCGAACCGCTCGAGCAGCCCGAAGCACCGCAGCCGGCCAACGAAGGCGACGGAGCCGACGAAGGCGACATCATCATTCGGAACAAGCTACGCCAGGTGCAGTCACTCCCTCTGCCCAGCGGAACCGTTCGCCTACCCGCCCGCGGCTCGCTCGCGATCTCCACCGCGGACTTCGAGTCCCCGATCGTCCAGTTGCTCCTGCAGGACCGGAGCATCGTGCGAGTCACAGAATCCAACTAACCCGGCCGGTTTCTGACCGTCCGTCCAGAAGAAGAAGAAGGACCTGACATGCCCGAGTACCTGTCTCCAGGGGTGTTCATCGAAGAGATCCCCGGCCAGAAACCCATCCAGGGTGTCGGCACCGCCACGGGCGGATTCATCGGTCGAGCCGAGCGCGGCAAGATCGGCAAAGCGGAACTCGTCACGAACTGGGCTCAGTTCGTGAAGAAGTTCGGCAGTTTCAACCCCGACTACCGCTTGCCGTATGCGGTATGGCAGTTCTTCGCGGAGGGCGGCACGCGGTGCTTCTGCGTCCGCGCGGGCGGTGCGAACAGCAAGATCGCGAAGGCGACAGTCGGCGGCTTGGAGTTCACCGCGGCGAGCGAAGGTGCGTGGGGCAACAAGATCAAGGTCGAAGTCACGGCGCCGGAGAACGACACGTTCAGCGTGCGGATCTACTACGACTTCGACAACAACCCGCAGCCCGTGGAGGTCTTCGAGGGACTGTCCGCCGACGAGTCCCACAAGGAGTTCGTCGAAGAGCGCATCGATGAGATCTCGGCCTTCGTCGAGGTCCACGTGCCGAAGAAGGCCAAGGTCGCGAAGGAGGATGGCGCGCTCGCCGACGGCGACGACGGCCAAGAACCGGCCGAAGCCGACTACATCGGCGACCAAGCCAAACAGACCGGTCTCCACGCGTTCGATCGCGTCGACGACGTCAACATCCTCGCGATCCCCGACTGGCAGTCCGGCAACTTGGCCAAGCAAGCCGCGGGTTACTGCGAGAACCGCGGGGATTGCTTCTTCATCGCCGACCCCGATGAGAACCTGACACCCGACGCCAACGGCATCATCAAGTACAAGTCCCAGTGTGGCACATCGGCCTTCGGCGCGCTGTACTACCCGTGGCTGACGATCCGCGATCCGCTGACGGGTCATGAGAAGCGCGTCCCTCCGTCGGGAGCGGTCGCCGGCATCTACTCCGCCACCGACATCAAGCGCGGCGTCCACAAGGCCCCGGCCGGCGTGATCGACGGCGCGTTCAACACCGTGACCAAGGCCTGGACCGTCGGCAAGCAACCCGTGGGCCGCGGCGAGCAAGACTCGCTGAACCCACTAGGCATCAACGTGATTCGCACCTTCCCCGACACCGGCCCGGTGATCTGGGGAGCGCGCACGCTCGCCGCCAAGATCGACCCGGAGTGGCGCTACGTAAACGTACGCCGCCTCATGATGTTCATCGAGGAGTCGATCGAGGAGGGCACGCAGTGGGTCGTGTTCGAACCCAACGACCGCAACCTCTGGGGCCGAGTGCGGCGCGACATCCGCGCGTTCTTGCTCCTGACCTGGCGGAGCGGCGCACTCTTCGGCAGCACGCCCGACGAAGCGTTCTTCGTCAAGGTCGACGACGAGAACAACCCGCCGGAGAGCATCGACGCGGGCCGCCTCGTCATCGACGTCGGAGTCGCACCGGTCAAGCCGGCCGAGTTCGTCATCATCCGCTTCACGCAGATCACGCGGTCCTCGCAGTAACCCAAGGAGAGTCCAGTCATGGCAGACTACATTCGAGAGCCGTACCGGCAGTTCCGATTCCGCGTCGAGATCGACGGGATCGAGCAGGCCGGCTTCAGCGAGTGCACCTTCGGCGAGTCATCGATCGAGCCGGTGGAGTACCGCGAAGGAACCGACCCAACCTACGTCAGCAAGCTGTCCGGCATCACGAAGTACGGCAACGTCACGCTGAAGTGGGGCATCACCGATTCCACCGATCTCTTCGGCTGGTACAACGACGTCCAGCAGAGCGGTGCGAACAACCACAGGAAGAACGTCAGCATCATCCTGATCGACGAGGAAGGAAACGACAAGTGTCGTTGGAACCTCATCGACTGCTGGCCGACCAAGTACACGCCGCCCGACTTCAAGGCGACGAGCAGTGATGTCGCGATCGAAGAGATCGAGTTCGTGACCCACCACTACGAACGTGCGTCCTGAGTGAGAGGTGCAAGCGATGCTACAGACCGAATTCGAGTTCTGCCTACCGCGCGGCTACGTCGATGGCGATGGCAACCTTCACCGCACCGGCACGATGCGCCTTTCGAATGCGAAGGACGAGATCCTGCCGCTGCAGGATCCGCGAGTGCGCAAGAACGAGGCGTACCTGACAGTGATCGTGCTGTCCCGCGTCATCACGAAGCTCGGCGAGCTCGCCGACGTGAACCCGGGAGTGATCGAGAACCTGTTCTCCACGGATCTCGCGTACCTCCAGGACTTCTACAACAAGATCAACGAAGACGGCGCGGTCGAGTACCGCGCGAACTGTCCGCACTGCGATCGAGAAGTCCGCGTGAACGCGAGTGAGCTGATCGAGGAACCGGCTTTTTTGGCCTGAAGGGCTATCCCTCCGAGGGGCTCCACGAAGAGATAGCCTACATCGCGTACCACTTTCACTGGGACTACGAGCGCCTGCTCGACATGCACCATCGGGAACGCCTCGATTGGGTCCGGGAGATCTCGGGCATCAATCAACGGCGCAATGAAGAAGCGAAGAAGGCCCTGCACTGACGTGCGAGGGTGACGAAGTCATGACCACGATCCCCAAACCCGGCGCCTATGTCGTGTCTGCGCGCGATGGTGAACGCCATCCGGTGTACCACGGCATCGCCGGGTTCGTGGGAGCGGCCGCGTCGGGTCCGATTCACTCGCCACGACTCATCGAGAGTTTCGGTGAGTTCGAACAGGTGTTCGGCAAGAGCCGAGAGTTCAGCAACCTGTCCGATGCCGTGCACGGCTTCTTTGCGAACGGAGGTCGCCGCTGCTGGGTCGTGCGCGTGGCCTACTGGGAGCCGTCCCGTACGGTGTTTGCCGCCTACACCTATCTCGTCGATCCGCACGGACGCCGACGGGCGAGGATCCGCGGCGCCACCGAAGGGGCGTGGAGCGGGGACATCCGGGTGACCGTGATGCGCTCGACCAAGCGATTCCGCCTGACCTACCTGGTCGAGGAGGCCGACGCCGACGCCATGTCGATCTCCGTGGCGGCGACCGACGACCTGGCTGTCGGCGACGAGTGCAGGCTGGTCACGCGCGCTGGCGACTCCGCCGAAGTCACGATCGACTCGATCGAACTGGACACCGGTGTCGTCCACCTGAGGAGTCCCCTCACTCGGAAGATGGGGGCCGGTAGCCGCGTCCTCGGGCACGGGCTCCGGATCCTCGCGCGTCACGGCGACCGAGACGAGGACTTCGACCAGCTCTCGCTCAATCGAGCACATCACAACTTCGTCGAGCTCCGGGTCAACGGCTCCGTCGACAGCGCCCAGACGTGGAAGCGCTGCTACGAACGCGATGGCGAGGAGCTGACGGATCCCGAGAAGATCCACCGGGCGTTCGTGCAGCGGGTCGATCATCTGCATCTGGAACGCACCGCGATCGACTCGGACGGACGTCAAGAGGGGCTACACTCCAACCTGATCCGAGTCGTCACGCATCCGCCGCTTCGGCACGACTCGCGCCACGCTGCGGGGTTCGCGCTGGAGCGCCGTTTGCATCTTCCGACCTCGGGACAACGCGCTCCGATCGAGCTCGTCGAATCCGTCCGGCTGCGCGACCGCTACCCCGGCTGGGACGGAGATCGACATGCATCCCTCGAGATGGGTCGCAGTCGCGCGAAGTCCGACGAGCCACTTCCGCGCGCGCGAGCTCGATTGCCGGGGGACGCCGGCAACGACATACGCGTGCGCGTCCTCGATCCGAGCGCAGAGCTGTGCGAAGACGCGTGCGCCGGCGCGACTCGCGTGCGGTACCGTGGCCGATTCCGTCCGGACCCCGGCCAGTCGGTTCGGTTCTTCCGCGGCCGCCGCGTCGTCGATCGAAACGTCGTCACGCACTGCACCACGCGCCCGGATACGGAGTTCCTCGAACTCGCAGACCCGGTCGGGCGCAAGGTCCGCACCGGCACGGTCTCGATCCACGGGTTCGTCACGTGCACGCTCACGCACGCCGCCAAGGCGGGCGAAACCGAGCTCCGAGTCGACGACCACGACGGCTTCGACGTCGGTCACGACATCACTGTGACTCTGTCGGACGAGCCAGGACCGCGAATCGTCGCAGCCGTGACCGGCAAGACCGAGAAGGGAGACGAGCGTCGCTTTCGACTCCTGCAACCACTCCCGAGCGACCTTCCAGCCGGCGCATCGGTCTGCGCACCGCTTCGACTCCCCGTCGAAGGCGAAGTCGAAGCAGGTCAAACCCTGCTTCAGGTGCCGGGGTCATCGCGGCTGGACCTGGAACAGTCCGTGATTCTCGCCGCGCGGTTCGGGGACGAAGTCCGCGAAGCGGTCGAGATACTCCGGACCCACGAACTCGAGCTCGGCGCGAAGGCGGCCTACACGATCGTCGAGTTGAAGTCGCGGCTGCCCCGCGCGTTCCCCCGAGGCACGATCCTCACGTCCGGCGAAGAGGCCCCTCCCGAATCCCGAGCCGCCAGTGCCCAGGTCGTGTCTCACACCGAGCGATACACGTCCAGGCTGCGCGTGCGCGGAAGCGTGACCGCGGGAGCGGGCCAGCTTTCGATCCCGGCGCCGGAAGCCTCGGACGCGGAGTATCGGCAGCGACTGCGGGTCGCCGCGACGCACTCGCGGGGTTCGACGACGGAACTGCAGTTGGAATCGCCGCTGTCCGGGGATCTCCCCAAGGGAACCCGAGTTCGCGGTCGCGAACGCACCTTCGATCTCGAGGTCTCGTGCGAACTACTCGGAGACTCGTGCCCGGATTCCAGCGTCGAGTTCTTCTCGGGTCTCCGTATGACGAAGGAGTCCCTGTCTACGGTCAACGCTCGTTCGCAACTGATCGAGTTCTACAAGAAGGACCTCCTTCGCGCCGATCAGGCTCTCGCGCCGTCGCCGGACGACGAACCTACGATCGGAAGGCACCTCTCGAACGGCGCGGGCGCCAGCGGACTCGCGCTGAAGTGGTACACCGGGTACAGCACCGACGAGCAGGGTGGAACGACGTTCATCGCGCGCACCTCCGGCGAGAACGTGAGCTCTCCCGAATGCGGCCTCGCACTCTTCGAGCGTATCGAAGAGATCGACTACATCGCGATGCCGGACATCGAGTTCTCGGCGCAGTTCCATCACCGCGTCGGCACACACGAAACGTACGATCTGTACGAGAGCGCGCATCGGTGGATGATCGAGCACTGCGCGCGAGTCGGAACGCGGCTGGCCATCCTCGACCTCCCGTTCGGCACGCCGGTGGAGACCGCCGCCGGATGGCCCGAGCGACTGCACTACTGCAAGGGCAGCGAGAACGCCGCGCTGTACTACCCATGGCTGAAAGTCGTGCACGCCGCGGGCGACCAGAGCTGGATCCCACCGAGTGGCCACATCGGCGGCATCCATTGCGCGATCGATATCGAGGACGGAATCGCAGCGGCTCGCGCGGGGCGTCGACTCCTGACCGTCGCCGGAATCAACGACCGACACGGTGCGCAACGGATCAGCGAGGCGGAGGTCGGTCGACTGAGCTCCCTCGGCGTGAACTGCCTCGAGTCGCAGCCGGGCTCGGGAATCCGCGTCGTGGGTGCAAGGACCGTCAAGAACCGCGGCCCCTGGCGCTACCTCACGACGCGGCGACTCGTTCTCGGCTTCCTCAAGCGCGCGCTCTCGATGCTCCGGCGAGTAGCCTTCGAGGCGAACAGTCGCGGAGTGCGTGCTCGCGTCGAAGAGACTCTGGGGAGCCTCCTCTACGGCGCCTACACGAAGGGGCTCTTGCGGGGCTCAAACCCGTCGGAGAGCTACTCGGTGCAGTGCGATGACGAAAACAACCCCCCTGAAGTCGTCGACCGTGGCGAGTTGGTGGTCGAAGTCAGGCTCGCTCTGATCGTTCCGGCGGAGTTCATCACTCTCAAGATCCAACGGCGCGCGGGCAGCCTGTCGGTCACCGAAGAGGTGGAGCAATGACGGGTTCGATCGACCAACCGTTCCGATCATTCCGATTCCGCCTCGAACTCGGCAGCATCGAGATCGCCGGGTTCTCGGAGTGCACGGGTCTCGAAACCGAGGTAGAGGTCGAGCAGATCTTCGAAGGCGGACGAAACGGTGCACAGCTCGTGTTCCCGAAGGCCTCGAAGATGAGTCGCCTCACGCTCAAGCGTGGACTGACGGACTCGCATGAGCTGTGGGACTGGCACCAAGGCGTGATCACCGGCGAGTTCGGAAACTCCAACTCACGCCCGGGTGACGACGTGGATCGTGACATCGCGACCAACTGCTCGATCGTGCTCCTCGACGAAACCGGTGAGGAGGCGCGGCGCTGGCAGATCTTCCGCCCACTCCCCGTGAAGTGGACGGGACCGGACCTGAAGGCGGACGGGTCGGCAGTGGCCTTCGAGAGCATCGTTCTGGCGCACGAGGGGCTGCGAGCGACGAAATGAAACCTCTCGGAGCACACAACAGGGAGCGGGCGCTCGCCATCGCGCGTCGCCACCACGCGAAGACACGGACTGGACTTCGTTGTTCCGCGCTGCGACTGGCGTCAGCCCGGCGAATCGGTCGCGGCTGGCTCCGACTCCGAACGCGTCGCGGTCATCTCGCCTTCTGTCTGCTGGGACTACCGATCGGGGGTCGCCGCTTCCCACGAGTCGATCGACGAACGGTCGTCGTTCGCGACCGAGTTTCCTACGTCTCCCGTCCCTCAAACGCCGACTCGAGCGCCACGCCGTCGCGTTTCCCTGCCCGACCGACCGAGTCCACGTCCTGCGAGCCCGGCACCTCGCGCCCCCGGCTGTTGCTGAGGTCCCTGGTCTCGACGCGTCTCTCGGTGCAGAGGGACTCCACCTCTCATCCCACCAGCGCCCCCGGCCCGCGAGTCGCTCCCGGTTCCGCTCCTGACGCAAAGGGCGCTACCGCGGAAAGCACGGTGGAGCGGCGACTCCTCACGCACCTCGTGCCGATCACCCGGACCACGACACCACCGAGCGAAACACCGCCTCTCGACCGAACTCCTGCGAAGGATCGCCCAGGCAGAGAGTCCGTAGAGCGCCGGACGCACACGTCCACATCCCACCGTCAAGTCGAACGCTCCCGACAGCACACGCAAACCAGCGACCGCACTACCGACCGGCGCCGCGTCCAGGTCGACGACACGAGTCGATCTCTGCCACCGAGGGTGCGTCCTGTCGCTCCTTCGCACGGAGTCACGGCAGCAGAGGTCCGTACGGCGTTCGCAGCGCGCGCGTTTCGCGACCACTCCATGCGCCACCTCGTCATGTGGAGCACCCGAGTCGGGTCGCGTTTCGTTCCGAGTCGCACCGGCGGGTCGACGCCCCCGCCACCACGTCTCGCCGCGCCGCTGCCCGAAGCCTCGACGGCGAGCCAGCCTCGGAACGCCACGACGCCGCCGCGACACGGTGACGCTGTGGTCGAACCGACGTCCTACGGTGCTGAGTCTCGGGAGCTTGCCGATGGCCGTGACGTCGTCCTGTCTCGAGTCGCCACTCACTCGACGACCCGGGGCGGGCTCCGGCTACGCCGTACGCAACTCCAACTCCACACTTCGACGCAGCCACTGACCGCATCCGCGCGCCGCTCCGAATCGATCCAACGCGCCGGCGCACCGGCTGATCGAACGACGTCCGCGGAGTCCACGGTTCGCGATGTCACCCATCGCGGATCCGACGTCACGGCGTCAGCCCGCCCCGACTTCTTTTCGTCAGGTGCCGATAGGGCACTCCCACCGTCGACGGTGTTCGCACGGTTCGCAGCCCACGTGACGCGGACCACCCACGCTCCCATCGCGCACACTCACGCTCGACTCGCCGCGGCTCGCAGCCGACGCGCCGTCGGTCGAGTGCACCGTACGCAGTCGATCTCGACTCATCGCCGGATCGAGACACATGTGCGCCGCGTCGCCGAGTCGATCCACAAGACTCACGAGCACTCACGTTCGGCATCTCACGCGCTACCGCTCCGCTCCCAGCACACCGTGTCGCTATGGGACGACTCCACCTCCGTCGCCCCCAAGACGGGTGGGTCCTCGCGGACAGACACCGGCGCTCTCGCACCGTTGAGACTCGAAACCCGCACCGCAACGTCGCGGAGCGGCCGGTCTTCGGTTCGCACGGCCATCTTCGAGCGTGCTGCGGTCGGCCGATTCTCGACCCCGAGACACGAGACCGAGGTTGGGGCAATCTCGGCGAGCCGCCCCGGCTCACGCGTCGATCGGCGCACGCATTCGAGCTCCGAGACACGTTCGTCCCTGATCCTCGTCGACGCCCAGCGCTCCGCACCGGCCTCCGAACAGGGTCGTGCGGACCACCACCCCGCACCAGCCGTCGACGCTCCACGTTCTTCGGAGCGGGAGGTCGCACGCTCCGACGCCGTCCGTGTCACTCGTGAGATCGACGAGCGCACCGAGCAGCAACTCGTCGACCGCGTCTACGACAAGCTCGTCTCCGACCTTCGCAACGAACGCGATCGACTGGGGGTACCCCGATGACACTCGTGAAGGCACAGATCAAGGAGCTGGTCCCCAACAGCGGCAAGACTGTCAAAGTCCAGTTCAACCCGGCGAAGTACAAGATCAGCGACTCGAGCAAGTTCGCTCAGGTCGCGATCCCGGGTCGGAATTCGCCGATCCTCCAGTTCATCAACGGCGAGTCGTCGGACCTCACGATGGAGCTGTTCTTCGACTCGTACGAAGACAAGAGCGACGTCCGCAAGTTGACCAAGAAGGTCAGTGACTTGCTGCTCGTCAATCCGGAGACGCATGCGCCTCCGATCGTCCAGTTCATCTGGGGCAGCCTCGCGTTCACCGGTGTGCTCACGAAAGTCTCGCAGGACTTCACGCTGTTCCATCCGGACGGCATGCCGGCACGCGCCAAGCTCAACGTGACGTTCCAGGAGTATGCGAACGATGACGACGGCCGCGCGCCCAATCGTTCGACGACGTTCGATCGCATCTACGTCGTGCGCGCTGGCGACACGCTCTCGAGCATCGCCGCACGCGTCATGGAAGATCCGCGGCGCTGGAGACCGATCGCAGAACACAACGGCATCGACAACCCACGTGATCTCAGACCTGGACAAGTGCTGGCCATCCCCGCTCTCGACTGACCCAACGACACGATGACATCCGTCAAGGCAAGCCGCTACGCGCCGTTCTACGTCATCAAGATCGACGGCAAGAAGGCGTTCGAACACGGTCGCAACAGCGCCGTGCTGTCCGTCGAAGTGAACGACCTCTGCCAGGGCTCCGACGAGTTCCAGTTCAAGATCCGCGACCGCAACAAGACCGAGGGCCACTTCCCACAGGCGTCTCTGCGATGGCTCGAAGACGAGACGCTCCAACCCGGCTCGCGGGTCGAGATCGAGATGGGCTACGCCGACGCGGACGACGGCGGCCGCGACGCGGCGATCCTCGGAGAGATCACTCGTAGCGAAGCGAACTTCCCGGACTCCGGCGGCGTCGAGATCACGGTCTCCGGGCATTCGCTCTTCCACCGCCTCCACAAGAAGACCCGCACTCAGAAGTTCATCAACATGAACTACAAGCAGATCGTCGCGGCGATCGCCAAGGATCATGGGTTGAGCACCGACGTGACGATCGACACGGTGAGCTTCGACTACGTCCAGCAGGGCGAGAGCTCGTCCGGAGAGAGCGACGCCGACTTCTTGTCTCGTCTCGCCGAAGAGTACGGCTGCGAAGTCTTCGTCACGCAGAAGCAGCTGCTCTTCCGCCCGATCGGGAACGACCGATCGCCGGTGACCAAATTGCATTGGGGTCGCGACCTCGTCTCGTTCAAGCCGACGATCAACGTCAATGGCCTGCGCACCCGCGTCGCGGTTCGAGGCCAACCGACGGACAACGGCGGAGACCCCGCCGACGAGATCGAGTTCACCGCGACGAAGCCCCCGACCAAGGCCCACGAGATGGGGAAGGAGCTCGGGACCGAGTACCTCAAGCGCATGCTCGAGGGCGAGGACGCGGACGACCAGGTCGAAAGCTTCGAAGTTCGGAGCCGCGAGGAGGCCGAGAAGATCGCCAAGCTCCGCTTCAACCGCAACGCGCTCGAGTTCTTGACCGGACAAGTCACGAGCGTCGGTGACATCCGCATTCGGGGTGGCGAAGTCGTCGAGCTGGACGGCCTCGGCAGACTCTTCAACGGGAAGTACTACGTGACCCGCGCCACGCACCGGATCGACAGCTCCGGCTATCAGACCCGATTCGAAGTCAAGCGGTCGGGGCTCGGGAGCTGACGCGCGAGGAAGGAGAGAGCATGCACGTATCAGACCTACTTCGAGGCCGAACGGCGAGTCGACGCGACCGGATCTACGGCGTGGTCGTCGGCATCGTGAAGGACATCCAGGACCCGGAGAACCAGGGACGCATCCGAGTCTCCTACCCCTGGCGCGTGGACGAAACCACGCAGCACGTCGGCGAGGGCAGCGAAGAAGGCGACAACGTCGACAGCACGTGGGCTCGCATGGCCACGCTCAACGCGGGTGACGACCGCGGGACCTGGTTCATCCCGGAGATCGAAGACGAGGTGCTCCTCGCGTTCCACCACGGAGACCCGCAGCGGCCCTACATCATCGGAACGTTGTGGCACAAGGGTGCGATGCCTCCCGAACAGATGGACGGTGACGGGAAGAACCACCTGCGCACGATCAAGTCGCGAAGCGGTCACGTGATTCGGTTCGACGACAACCTCGAGGACAAGACGAGCAAGATCGAGGTCACGTCCTCGGCCGGCCACACGCTGGTGTTCGACGAGACCGACGGCGAGGAGAACGTGACGCTACAGACGATCGGTGGCCATCAGCTCGTGTTCTCCGACAAGAGCGGTGCCCCCAAGGTCGAGATGACGTCCAGCGCGGGTCACACGATCACGCTCGACGACGCGCCGGGCGGCGAGAAGGTAACCGTCGCCGACAAGTCCGGAAGCAACCAGATCGAGATCGACTCCGTGCAGAACGCGATCGCGATCAAGAGCGGGGTCAAGCTGTCGATCGAGTCGACCCAGATCGACATCAAGGCCAGCGCCAGCATGAATATCCAGTCCAGCGGCACGTTGGCGATCAAGGGCGCGCTCGTGCAGATCAACTGAAGGAGAACCCCATGCCACCCGCAGCCAGACTCGGAGACATGACAGCGCACGGGACGCCACTCGCGCCCGGTCCGGGCAGCGTCAATGTGTTCATCGGTGGATTGCCGGCATGGCGCGTCGGAGCCGACGTGCATGCCTGCCCACTCGTGACCGGAGTCGTTCCACACGTGAGCGGAGTCGTATCGATGGGGAGCACGACCGTGCAGATCAACAGCATGCCGGCCGCTCGGCAGGGAGATCAGATCGTCGAAGCGGGGCCGCCGAACTCGATTGCGATGGGATGCCCCACCGTGCTCATCAATTAGGAGCAGATCCATGGCAGACGAATTCCTCGGAGTCGGTTGGCAGTTTCCGATCACGCTCGATCGGAGTCGATCGCTGGCCAAGTCTTCGGCCGAAGCCAGAATCGAGGAGTCAGTGCGGCTCATCTTGAGCACGGCACCCGGCGAACGCGTGATGCGCCCCGAGTTCGGATGCCGCGTACACGAACTCGTGCACGCGCCCAACGCGGAGGCGGTGCGGTCGCTGGCCGAGAACCACTGCCGTGACGCACTGCGACGGTTCGAACCGCGCATCGATGTTCTCGAAGTCAGCGCATCCGTTCCGCCGTCGCTTCCGCACGTGATGAACATCGACGTGGCGTACGTCATTCGCACCACGAACAACCAGTTCAACCTGGTCTTTCCGTTCTACCTCGCCGGGGGATCAGAGTCGTGAAGCTACCCGTTCCACAACTCGACGACCGCACGCACGACGACATCGTGCGCGACGCCAAGGCGCTGATCCGTGAGTACCTCCCCGAGTGGACAGACCTCAATCCGAGCGATCCCGGCGTCACTCTCGTGGAGCTGTTCGCGTGGATGACGGAGATGATCATCTACCGGCTCAACCGCGTGCCGGAGAAGATGGCTCTGACGCTGCTCAACTTGATGGGTGTCGAGCGCAAGCCTCCGACTCCGTCGCGAGCACTCCTCACTTTCGAGGTCGATCCAGAGAAGCTCGACGGCGGCAGCGTCGCGCTCCCGCAGGGCACGTTCGTCGATGCGGCAGCGACGAGCTCGACCGGCGACCCGATCCGCTTCACGACGGAGTCCGGGATCAACCTCAGCGCCACGCGGCTCGAACAGGTCCTCACTTGGGCACGTGAATTCCGAGTCAATACCGATCGCGCTTCACCCCAGAACGACCTGAGCTTCGATGCGTTCCAGGGGACGTCGTCGATCGAGAGATGGATGTACATCGGAAGCGAAGCGGCGTTCGCGGAGTACTGGTCGGGTTCGACACTCGAGCTCGAAGTCCGCATCGATTCGAGCGCGCCCTCCACGGAAGCCAACTGGGAGCTCCGGATCGAGTATTGGGACGGCGACCTTTGGCAGCGCATCCCGCCGAGAGCAGAGCATCCGGCATACGGCCCGAGCTTCGTCGACGAGACCGGAGCACTGACGCGGGACGGTATCCTGGAGATCGCGCGGATGCCGGAGTCCGCGACGCGAAGCATCTACTCGACGCGATGCCGGTGGCTCCGCATCGGTCTCTTCCCGAAGCCGGGCGCCGAAGACTCGTTCCCCGACACTGCCGCTCTGCCGAGTCTGGAATCGATCCGCTACCGCCTCGACCACGAACTCGCACTGCGCGACCTTCAACACGATCGAGGCGCGATGTTCCTCGACGCGGTCGCGCTGAGTTCGGCCGGCGGCGAGCCGAGCGCGATACCGACCACGTTCTATCCCTTCGGCAAGTGGCCGTCGCGCGGAGACTGGTTCTGCTTCTCGTTCGATCGACCGATGTACTATGGCGGAAGGCTGCGTCTCGACGTGGAGATCGAGAAGGAGAGCAAGTCGCCGCAGGCCACGTCGTTCCTCTGGGAGTACTTCTACAACGGTCGATGGCGCGAGCTCGGCAGGACCGGCGTGCGCGCGAGCGCAGCCGATCGCCAACGCATCGTCGATGAAACCGACGGCTTCGAGAAGTCAGGGCAGTTGTTGGTTCGACTGCCCCGTGGTGTGCACCCGACCGACGCACTCGGCCAAAGCCGGCGATGGATTCGAGTGACGATGGACGAGGGACCTCCCGCGCCAATGATCGATCCGAAGAAGCCCAAGACCTACGGCCCGCGAATTCGAGATCTGAAACTCGTCCGCTACAAGTTCCGCGGCCGTCTCGACGGCGCACCCGCACACGTCGTCGGACAGAGTGATTTCGAGTTCTCGTGCCACACGCGCGAGAACCAGCGAGAGGAGCCGTTCCGACCGTTCACGGGCAAGGAGAAGTGTCCAGCCCTGTATCTGGGGTTCGACCGTCCGTTTCCCGCGAAGCGCGCGTTCGGAGTCCACGTCTCGATCGTCGACGGCGATGCAAATGGACACGACGGAGGCACTGCCACCGTGCGATTCGAGTACTGGAACGGGAGTCGCTGGCGAGAGTTCGACGATCTCGAGGACCACACGCGCGGCTTCTCCCGGAGCGGGTTCGTTCAGTTCGTCGCACCGGACGATCATTCCGAGAGGGATCATCTGCTCGACGTCGAGTCTCAACTGGCCGATCTCGCGGCCGCACGAGAACGACTGGAAGCGATGGAGGAAGACGCCGTCACCTTGGACGAGCAGGCCGACGCGCGTCGCAAGCTCGGCGAGGTGTTCGAAGACATCGAGCGACTCGAACCGTTGCGCTCTCTGCAGAAGCTCTACTGGATCCGCGCCGTGCTCGTCGATGGGTCGGTCACCGTCGTGCCGCGAATCCGGATGATCCGGATGAACACCGTCTCCGCCCGGAACGAGTATCCGATGCCGGCGGAGACTCTCGGCTCGAGCGACGGCACGCCTGATCAGCGGTTCTTCATCAGTCATACGCCGATCGACGGCGATCCTCAGGTCGCGATCGAGGAGCCAGATCCCGACAGCGGAGGCACCCGACGCAAGGTCTGGCAACGCGTCACGGATCTGCTCGACTCGAGCTCCAGCGACGAACACTACACGTTCGACGACGACAACGGCGAAGTCCGTTTCGGAGATGGTCGCCGCGGCAAGATCCCGATCGAAGGCCGCGACAACATCGTCGCCAGCTACGGCTGGCACTGCGGCGCCGACGGCGACCTCGGAACCGACTCGATCCAAGTCCTGGTCGGGAGCTTCCCGCACGTCAAAGGCGTCACCAACTACGAGCCCGCCGGCGGCGGCTCGAGTGCAGAGGCTGTCGAGTCCGCACGAGTCCGCGGGCGCGAATCCCTGAGGCATCGGCATCGCGCCGTCTCGCTCGACGACTTCGAGCATCTCGCTCGGTCGGCGACTCGAGGTGTCGCGAGGGCGTGTGCAATCGCCGTCCCCCACCACCCCGGCGAAGTCTTGGTGCGCGTGATTCCGGCGGCCATCCGGCACAATGACTCCGAACCCGACTACCGAGCGCCGCTCGTCGCAACTCCTGCGCTGCTCGAGACCGTGCAGCGATTCATCGAGCCCGCGCGGCTGGTCACGACTCGGGTCCGCGTCACCGGTCCCAAGTTCCGAGAGATCAAGCTCGTCGTGCAGCCGAGGATCCGTCCGTATCCGCGCGAGGCGCTGACGATTGCGGCCATCGAGGACAGCCTGTTCCGCATGCTCCACCCGACGTTGGGCGGACCGAATGGCGAAGGCTGGCCGTTCGGAAGGCCTCTCGCGATCTCCGAGGTCTACGCGGCGGTCGAACGCGTCGAGGGCGTGGACTACGTCGAAGAGATCCGATTCCTCGGCGAGCGTGGTGAGGAACTTCCGACGGTCTACAACACGATCGCTCTCGCGGACGACGAGCTCCTGCAGCTCACGGACGTCCACGTCGAAGTGCGCCGGGAGACGCGCTCATGAAAACGACGCGACGCAGCGAGCTGCTCGGCTTGCTACCGAGCGTGTATGCGCGAGACGACGAGGCCCAGGGAGTCCTCGGCCGCTTCCTGCTCGCCTTCGAAGACGTTCTCACGCACGGCTACCGCCGTGATCACCGCGGCAGAGCCAGGCGAAGCGATTCCGACGCCATCGGTGAAACCGTGGCCGGGATCGAGCAGCTCATCGACCGGCTGCCTCGGTTCTTCGATCCGCGCACGACCCCGCATCGGCCCCAAGAACCACGTGCCGACTTCCTCGCCTGGATCTTCTCCGAGCTCGGGCTGGAGTGGTACGACGATCTCGAGGAGCCGGAGCTCCGCCGGCTGCTGGCCCAGGCTGTCGGCGAGCTGTTCCCGTTGCGAGGCACGGCGGAGGGCATCCGCCGCTACCTGCAGCTGGTTGCGTACGCGGACGAAGTCCGGATCGAGGAAAACCGGTGGCCAACGAACATGCAGATCGGACGCGCGAGCACGATCGGCCGTGACTCTCTGCTGAGTGATCGAGGTACCAAGCCGCGCGCGCACTGCTTCCTCGTGCACGTTTCGCTGCGATGGGACCGCATTCGCCGCTACTGCGACTCCGAGGCGGGACGCGCCACGACGACGGGCGAATTCCGTCGCGTGCTCGCGCGCCGCGTCCATCAAATCCTGCGCCGCGAACGACCGGCGCACACGTTGTCGCTGACGCGGATCCGCGTCACGAGCATGCAGCTGGGCTGTGGTTCGACGATCGGACTGGACTCGGTGCTCGCCTGAGAGCGCGCACAATGGGAATTCGAAGGAGATGACAATGCAGCAAGCCAGACGCTTGAAGTTCTACGATGGGTTCTTCACCTACGCCAAGGACTGGCAAGAGGAGCAGGACTACCACCGCCAGCGCCGGAAGCACCACCTTCGTCACTTCCACACGCCCGGCGTCGCGCGTGGGCTCGAGGTCCACGCCACGGACGACGATCCCGACGAGCCGAACGTGTCGAAGCCGTTCGGAGTGCTCATCGAGGTGGGCTCGGCCGTCGATCGGAACGGCGAAGACCTGATCGTCGATCGCCCGATGTTTCGGGACCTCGCGTCCGAACTCCCGCCGAGTGGCAGCCGACGCGTCATTCTCTGTATCAAGCACGTCGACTCACCGCAGGAGCCGGACGGCGACAACCCGGGGGAGTGGCAGCGCATGGCAGAGTCCGTCGACATCGACGTGATCGAGATCGAGAGCGAGATCGGAGATCGCATCGAGATCGCGCGCATCGATCTCGACAAGGGCAACGAACGACTGCGAGCCAGCGACATCGACATGCGCCACCGCGCCGCGGCAGGCTCGATCGGCGTATCGCGCAAGCGGAGCCTCGAAGAGCCCGAGCGCGATTGGGTCGATGCCGCACTTGGCAAGACCGAACGAGCGTTCCGGCTGCTGCAGCAGAAATTCGAGGACTGTCTGCTGGCCGGAGATGTCCGCCACTGCGCACTGAACGCGCGCATGTCTCTTGCCGGCGATGATCTCTACTACCGCACGCTCGTTCCGATGCTCGACGTGATTCGAGATCTCGCACAGCAGACGACCAAGGACATCCGGCCGAAGTGTGCCGCGCGTGACCTCAGAGAAGATTACGTCGACCCGATCGATCAGCTCGTGCTCGACCTGAAGGACGCGCTCGACGACGCCGACCATCTGACCCACGAGACCCCTGATCCGATCCGACTGATCTGCAACGCTCTCAGCGCGGTCGCCGATCGAGTGGCAAACCTCTCGGGCGAGACGCACGCAGTCTCCGGCCAGGACATGACCGTCGCGCCACGCACCCGTTTCGAGCTGATCGCCGACGAGTCGACGCCGGCTCCGGACCGGAAGATCGACAGCTACTTGTGGGAGATTCATCGCTACGAGGACTGGGAACGACATCGCCTCCAGGGCACGCCACTGCCGAAGCCGGCTTGGTCAACCGCTACGTCCGGCGAGCAACCTCACGTCAAACAGACCGTCGACCGCCTCGATCCGGGTCGCTACGTGCGAGTTCTGACGGTCAAGGACAGCGAGGGTATGGAGCGGTCTTCGAACAGCGAGATCTTCGTCAAGGGCGAGAAACCCGTCGCCAATGCCGGCGAGAACCGATCGTACCGCGAGGGCGCCAAGGTCTACCTGTTCGGCGTCAAGTCGATCGATCGCGACGGCGGCCAGATCGTCAATTACAAGTGGACCGAGGTCGAATCGAAGGATCACAGGGGCGGACACTCGTTCGAGTCGGGCGACGCACAGGTCGAGGTCCCGTACCAACTCCAGCCCGGCGAGCACGTCTTCGAGCTCGTCGTCGTCGACGACGAGACGCAGGAGAGCGAACCCGATCGCGTCACGATCCGAATCAAGCCCGCGTACTGAACCGAACCCTGATCCCCGAGGAGAGAACCGATGTTGGACTGGTGGATGTGGTTGTTAATCGTCGCGGCGATCGTGGTCGCCGTTCTGCTCATCTGGAAACCGTGGAAGCCGAAACCGCTTCTGATGCGCAAGTTCGAGGTGTTCGACACGAAGGGTGACGTGCCCGACGTGCCGAACGCTGCGGGCATCTACCTCCAAGTCGGTATGCAGGCCCGCGACGCGGGCGCAACCGTCGCGTGGATCGACGCCGAAGAGAAGTCGACCATCGTCACCGAACACGTGAACGACCTCGACGACCTGCCGGACTATCGGAAGGACAACGCGATCGGGATCATGCTGTTCTTCAACGCGAAGGAAGAGATCGAGTACGAACCACAAGAGGTACGTCTCGTCGGCACGGCTCGCCACGGCACCCCGATCGACGTCACGGTGTCGCTGCCCCGCGTGCGTGGCCGGGATGGGGAGAACGCGTATTTCTATCTCGACACCAAGGGCCGGGCGTACGGGGCGACTCAGGGCCAACGTCGCGAAGCGGCGCCGACGCTGGACTGGCAAGAAGCGCTGACTTCGGCGTATCGAGTGCGTTTGGTCTGAGACCGAACCCCACGACGGCGAGCTACTCCGACGCGTCCACCCTCGCGGGTAGCTTGGTCCGGACTCGATCTGCCTCGCCGTTCTGAACGACGTGCGTCAACTCGTGAGCCATCAGTCGCTTCCCCGCCGCACTACCGAAGTCGTACTGCGATGCCCCCATCGCGATGTGATTGCCAACCGTGAACGCCCTTGCCCCGATCGACATCGCGGCCCGCGCCGCTGTCTGCCCCGTGTGGACTCGCACGGCGCTGAAGTCGGCGCCGATGCGAGGCTCGAAGAAGCCGCGTTCGGCCTGCGTCAGCGCTCGACCACCGGAACCCGTGCTCGTCCGAACGGCGGATTCGATCGCACCGGAAACTTCGCCGCCTCGCTCCCCGTCGGGATGCTTGGCCTGGACTTCGTCTTCCTCGACGTTTCGACGCACTTCGACGTCGCGCGATCGCTCCGCCACGTCGGCGTCGGACTGTCGCATGACATCGTCGGCGACCCGATCCGCCTCCACTTCGTAGGCATCGCCCGGGTCGCTGACCGCGAGCTTCGCCCGCACGCCGTCTCGATGCGGTCCGACGCCGGCCTGTTCGACCCATCGTTGCATCGCTCGATTCCCGAGTGCCCGCTGCAACCGAGCACGGGATCCGGGATCCCGCGACGCCCCGGACTTGGCTACATCGCGATCCCGCGATTTCGAGCCAGAGTTCTCACGTAGCTGTTTGCGCATTGGATCTCCTTCCGAGCTGCGCCCAAGACGCGCTGCTTGGCCATGATATGTGACGCCGACACGCGGCTCAAGCCGGCCCGCCCCGATCGCGAAGATCTCGGCCGTCGCCTACGATCCCGCGCGTGCTCTACCGCTCGACCCTGGCGTACCTCGCCGCCCTCTCCTCCCTCGTCGCGCAAGCGCCCCCGGCCGGCTTCGAATCCGTCGACCACGAAGTTCGCATCGGCACGCGCCACGCCCAGCTGCGTTTCGACATCGAGGAGTTCGTCGTGCGTCCCGGCGCCAAGGTCGCCCTCACGCTGACCAACACGGACGCCATGCAGCACAACCTGCTGATCCTGCGGCCGGGGGACGACGTCTCGAAGAAAGTCGGCATGCTCGCTTTACAAATGGGCGAGAAGGCCGCGGACGCACACTTCGTTCCGGACACGCCCGATGTCCTGTTCCACACCAAGGCCGTCCTGCCGGGACAGACCGACACGATCTGGTTCACCGCGCCGACTCGAAAAGGAGCCTACCCCTACCTCTGCACTCTGCCGGGCCACATGTTCACGATGCGCGGGGTCATGCACGTCGGGGACCCGCCGCCTGCCGCGGCGCCCGTGCTCGCGAACGTAGGGTTCCGCCTCTACGAAGGTCGGTGGAAGAAGCTGCCGGTCTTCGCCGACCTGAAGCCCGCGCGCGTCGGCAAACTGCCCGGCGGCCTGTTCGACCTCGCCCCGCTGAACGTCGAAGACGACTTCGGCGCGGAGTTCTTCGGCAAGCTCAAGATCGACACGGCCGGTCGCTACACGTTCTTCCTCAACAGTGACGACGGCTCGCGACTCTTCGTAGGCGGCAAGCAGGTCGCGGAGTACGACGGCCTGCACGGCATGGCCGGCGACCGAAAAGGTGAGGTCGAGCTCGAGCCGGGGATGCACGACATTCGCGTCGAATACTTCCAAGGGCGCGGCGGCCTCGGGCTGCAGGTGGCGTACCAAGGCACGCACTCGCCACGCGTCGAGCTTGCGAAGAAGCCGAAGCCACGCGGCAGCAAGGCGATCCCGCTCATGGTCATGCACGAGCCCGTCGTGTCGCGTGTGCACATCGAAGGCGGCACGGGGCGCAGCATCGCGGTGGGCCTCCCCCATGGGATGAACTACTGCTTCGATGCCGAGGCGTGCGAAGTTCGGTTCGGCTGGGCGGGCGCCTACCTCGACGTCGGCCCCGACCGCACGGGCCGCGGTGGCCAGCCGTGCAAGATCCTCGGCGAGCGCTTCGAGACCGGAGCGAACGGCTTTCCGTTGCGGACCGCGAGCGGTCAACGCGTCCCCGCGAAGTTCGGCGGCTACCGCATCGGAACGGAACCGCGCTTCCAGATCGAGTGGGGTGACGACACCGTGCATTGGTCGATCGGCGCCGCCGGGGGCGGCATCGGCCTGCGCTACCGCTTCGAGGTTCCGAACCGCCGGGAACCGCTGCGTTTCGTCCTCGGTCCGGACGCCCTCATGGAGTCCGAGGCCGGGCCCGTGGAGAACGGTGTCCTGACGATTCCGGGCGCATCGGCGTCGAAATTCGAAGTCGTCGTTCGGCCGAAGAACGGAGCGCCGAAGTGAAGACCCTCTGCACGGCCCTGGCACTGGGCACATCTCTCGTCGCGCAAGCGCCGAAGTTCATCCCTGCCGGCTACCGCGTCGAGACCATCGCGACTCCGCAAGACGTCGCGTTCGGCGTCGGTGGCCTATCGTTCGCGAAGGACGGCACGCTGTTCTGCGCGACGCGCGAAGGCCAGGTCTGGACCCTGACGGGCACGAGCGACTGGCGGCTGTTCGCCGAAGGCCTCCACGAACCGCTCGGCATCCTGGTCACGGACGAGCGTCGCGTCTTCGTCATGCAGCGTGCGGAGCTCACCGAACTCGTCGACGAGGATCGTGACGGCGACGCCGACTTCTACAGGACCGTGTGCGCGGACTGGGGCCTGACCGACAACTACCACGAGTACGCGTTCGGCCTCGTCCGCGACGCCGCGGGCAACTTCTACGGCACGCTCAACACGACGCTGAGCTTCAAGGGCTGGGCCGGCAGCGACAAGTGGGACATCGGGCGGGTCCACGACGGCAAGATGGGCCGGGCGACGCGCTACCGCGGCTGGTCGTTCCGCGTGACGCCGGACGGGACGTTCGAGCCGTGGTCGTCGGGACTACGGTCCCCGGCCGGCCTCGGGGTC
Source organism: Planctomycetota bacterium (assembly GCA_028281765.1). Lineage (GTDB taxonomy): Bacteria > Planctomycetota > UBA1135 > UBA1135 > UBA2386 > JANQJF01. Next base: position 44,012 of record JANQJF010000054.1, read on the forward strand.
GGTCCCGACAGCGAGATCTTCTACACCGACAACCAAGGCGACTGGAACGAGACGTCGACGCTGCACCACATCCGCAAGGGACGCTTCCACGGCCACCCGTCGTCGCTCATGGACCACCCCGACTTCGAGGGGAAGGATCTCAACGCGATCCCGATCGCGGACTACGAACGCATGCGCACGCCGCCGGCCGTCTTCCTGCCGCACGGTGATCTCGCGAACTCACCCGGCGAACCGGTGCTCGACACGACGAGCGGGAGGTTCGGGCCGTTCGCGGGGCAGCTCTTCTGCGGCGACCAGACGAGATCCAACGTGTTCCGCGTCATCCTCGAGAAGGTCGGCGGCGAGTATCAGGGGTGCGCGATCAACTTCGTCGACCATCTGCAGTGCGGCGTCGTGCGTTGCCGGTTCGGCCCGGACGGCAGCCTCTATGCGGGCCAGACCGGACGCGGCTGGGGATCGCGAGGACCGAAGAAGTTCGGCCTGCAGCGGATCGTCTGGGACGGTCGGACCGTGCCACTCGCGTTGGAATCCGTGTCGTTGCGGAGGCAGGGTTTCGCAGTGCGCCTCACGAGCCCGGTCGAAGCCGAGACAGCGGGAAAGCCGGGGTCGTGGAGAATCGAGCGCTGGCGGTATCGCTACCGCCCGCAGTACGGGTCCCCGAAGGACGACCGCAAGACGCTCGCCGTGGAGAAGATCGACGTGTCCTCGGACGGTCGTCGCGTGCTGTTGCACACCGAATTCGACGCCGGATACGTGTACGCGATCCAGGCCGAACTACCGGGACTCGCGAACCGAACGGCCTGGTACACGGTGAATCGGTTGCGCACCCCGTGAACTCGTCGAGAACGGGCTCCCGTTTGTCGCCGATCCTGGTAAGGTTTGGCGCGTCGACGGATCCTCGTCGAGACGTCGACACGCGAGCCTGATCGCTCGCGCAATCTGCCCATGACGGGGCCACGAGGCCCGCGACCATGGCCAGGCCAGTCGACGAGGACACCGCGGGCGCCGGCAAGGCAATCGCGGACCTGTTGTTCCCGCGCTCGCGACGTCGCCGGTGGAACCGTCAGAGGTCACACCGAGGGCCCGCACCTGTCTCGCATCCCCCCTCTCTGAATCGTCTTGGCAGCCAAGAAAACGACGAAGACCAAGAAGCCGCCGAGCATCCGCTCGGTGCGCTGCCTGTTCCGCCCCGACCCCGAACACCACGGTGTCGGCGAGTGGGTGTTCTGGAGTCCCGACGGAAACGCCGAAGACGCGCTGCGCGCCTGGATCGGCGACGGACTGCCGAAGCTCGGCACGCGACGCGTCGAGCTGATCGTGCCCACCGAGGATCCCGAAGACGGGGATCCGCTGTGGACGCTGGCGACCAAGCAGGTGAAGACCCTGCCGCTGCAGGTCGGACTCCTGCTGCTGTCTCGCGTCGAAACGGGCCGCGCGACCGGCGCCGTTCCGCCGAGCGACGCGATCGCCGCGTGGAGCCACGCGACGAAGTTCGCTCTCGAGCTGCTCGCCGCCGGTCGCTTCCTGCCGACGCTCGAGGAGTCGGATGACCCCGAGCTCTGGGCCGCGACCTGGGGCGTCGTCCTGGCGCGGGACGAAGACCGGGATCGCTTCCGCCAGCTCGCACGCGCCATGCCGCCCTGCGCGCACGCTTGGCCGTTCGAAGAGGAGCGCTGGGACGAGGACGACGAAGACGCCGACGAAGACGAGGAGCTCGAGGCGGACGAACTCGAGGATGAAGACCTCGATGCAGAGGAAGACTCGGACGACGAGGACGAGACCGACGAAGACGAGGAACAGGAGGAAGAAGACGACGACGACGAAGACGCCGCTCCCGACGAGCCACGCTTCACCTCGTCTGCCGACGTGCTGCGCGAGTTCCTCGACGTCTGCGCCGACACGATGATCCGGCAGTCCGCGAGCAGACTCGAATCGCCGACGATGCCCGCCGACGCGCCGGCCTGGGTGCCGCGGTGGCTCGGCGCGCTCACGGGCTCGGACCCGACGTTCGCGCCCCAGGGCCTGCCCGAGCGCCACCTGCCCGACGAACTCTGGGCGTGGTCGCGGCACGCGCTCGGCGCCGGCGCGCAACCCACGCGCATGCTGTTCGACCTCGAGTGGCCCGCGAAGGAATCGTCCGACCGGGAGCCCTGGCGGCTTCGCTACCGACTGCAGTCGACCCACGATCCCGAACAGGTGCTCCCGATGCAGTCGGTTTGGGCGATCACCGAGTCGACAACGCGCCTCTTCAACCGCACGGTCCGGGATCCCCACGACATGGTTCTGCGCTCGCTCGGTGAGGCAGCCCGTTCGTTTGCCCCGATCGAGCGCAGCCTCGCGCAGCCTCGCCCGATCCAGGTGAAGCTCGTCGCGGACGCCGTATGGGACTTCCTCTCCGGGTCCGCATCGCTGCTGCAGCTGATGGGGTATGGGGTGAAGATCCCCGTCGAACTCGACATCGGCGGCGCACGACGCCTGCACGCGCGGCTCGAAGTCGCCGGGGACGTACACGGCGGGGACGCGGACTCTCCAGCGATCCCGTGGGATGCACCCGCGCAGTTCAAGTTCCAGATCGTCCTCAACAACCGGGTGCTCTCCGGGCCGGAGTTCCAGGCTCTGATGCGCTCGAAAGGCGCCGTCCGCCGATGGAAAGGCCGCTGGGTTTGTCTCGATCCGACCGACCTCGCGACGATGGCGCGGATCGTGCACGGGATCCCCGACGGGCGAGGCTCGCTCGCCGAAGCGGTCGCATTTGCGCTGCGCGGGAGCGCGCCGATCGCACCCGACGCGCCCGAAGTACCCGTCGTCGCCGTCGGCGAACTGAACGAACTCGTCGAAGCGCTGCACGAACGCGGCAAGCCGACCCCGGAGCCCGAGAGCTTCACGGGAGAACTGCGTGGCTACCAGCGCGTCGGCCTCGGCTGGCTGCTCCACATGCAGAAGCAGGGCGTCGGTGCGATCCTGGCCGACGAGATGGGGCTCGGCAAGACGCCGATGACTCTCGCGTTGCTCGAGCGCCTGCGCCGCGACCATCCGGAGGAATGGCGACCGACGCTGCTCGTCTGCCCGACCTCCGTGCTCGGCAACTGGGAACGCGAAGCCGCGAAGTTCACCCCGGACCTGCCGATCCATCGGCACCACGGCGCCGATCGCGCGCGCAGCGTCGAAGAGCTCGAAGAGAACTGCCCGGCGAGCGCGCTGATCATCACGACGTACGCCACGGCCCGCCTGGATGCGGACCTGCTCGCCGAGCTCGAATGGGCCGGCGTCGTCATCGATGAAGCCCAGAACATCAAGAACCCCGGCGCCGCGCAGACTCGCGCGCTACGCAGGATCAAGGCGCCGCGACGACTCGCGCTGACCGGCACGCCGGTCGAAAACCGCCTCGCCGACCTCTGGTCGATCCTCGACTGGTGCAACCACGGTCTGCTCGGGCCGCTCGCGGAGTTTCGACGCACGGTCGCGCGTCCGATCGAGCGATTCCGTGATCCGCACGTCGCCGCACGCCTGCGCCGACTCGTCGAGCCGTTCGTCCTGCGTCGCCTGAAGACCGACGCCGAAGTCGCACCGGACCTGCCGGACAAGGTCGAGGCGACCGTCGCGTGCAGTTTGTCGAGCACGCAGATCAAGCTCTACCGCAAGGCGATCAAGGACACCTGGAAGGACATCTGCAGCCAGTCGGGCATCGAGCGTGCCGGCAAGGTGCTGGCTCTCCTGACCTCGCTCAAGCAGATCTGCAACCACCCGTCACACTTCCAGAAGAAAGCCTCGGCCAACGCCGCACAGTCGGGCAAACTCGCGCGGCTCGGCGAGATGCTCGAGGAGGTCATCGAGCAGGGCGACCGCGTGCTGATCTTCACGCAGTACGTCGAGATGGGCAAACTGCTCGTGAAGCACCTGCAGTCGACGTTCGGGTTCGAAGTCCCGTTCTTGCACGGCGGAGTTCCGGCGAAGAACCGCGACGCGATGGTGCAACGCTTCCAAGAGGACGCCGACGCGCCGCCGGTCTTCCTACTTTCGCTCAAAGCGGGCGGCACCGGCCTCACGCTGACGCGCGCGTCGCACGTCTTCCACTACGACCACTGGTGGAACCCCGCGGTCGAATCGCAGGCAACCGACCGTGCGCACCGCATCGGCCAGACCCGCACCGTCCACGTTCACCGCCTCGTGTCGCTCGGGACGCTCGAAGAGAAGATCGCGCTCATGCTCGAGCAGAAGAAGGAGCTGGCCAACCTGGCCTACGGCGACGGCGAAGCCTGGCTGTCCGAGCTCGACGACGACGAGCTCGAGAAGCTCATCTCGCTGTCCGACAACGCGGTCGAGGAGGAGGAAGCATGAGCAACGCACGCGGACCGACCCTCTCCCAGACCTGGTGGGGCTCGCGCTGGGTCCAGTCGCTGCGGCGATTCGGGCGCAGCTGGTCGATCGGCCTGTCGAAGGCGCGCGGGTCGACCGAGGGCATTCACGACCTGACGATCAAGCCCGGATTCATCGAAGCGGTCGTGCCGGGCGAAGACGGCGCGGAGTACAAGCTGCAGCTGCGCATTCGCACGCTGGACGATCGCAACTGGCGCCGAATCCTGCGTCGCCTCGCGAGCAAGGCGCTCTACGCAGCGAAGCTCCTGTCCGGCGAGATGCCGCGCGACATCGAACGGGTGTTCGCGCAGTGCCGGGCCTCGCTCTTCCCCCGGCGACGCCACGAGATCGAGTTCGAATGCTCGTGTGACGAGGAGTACGCGCCGTGTTCCCACGTCGCTGCCGTGCAGTTCGTCCTCGCCGAGGCATTCGACCGCGACCCGTTCTTGCTGTTCGAGCTGCGCGGCCGTGGTCGCGACGGCGTGCTCTCGGAGCTGCGCGAGATCCGCGGCTCGAGCGCGTCCAACGACCCGGCGAATCGCGACGCGCTCGCCGACGAGGACGCGTGGGTGCAGCCGCAGCCCGAGGACTACACCGTCGCCGGAGAAGACCTGGCGACGATCGGCTTCCACATCGCCGCCGCCGAGGTGCCGGTCGGCACGATCCGCGCGCTCGGCGCGCCGCGCGCCTGGCCGCAGCCGCTCGCGCTGCTGCAGGCGATGGTCCCGCTGTATCGCGCCGCGAGCAAAGAAGCACTCGAGACTGCGTGGGGCGGCGAGGAGGAAGTGCCGGAGTCGGCACGACTCCCGGAGCCCGAATCCGAACAGGCGCTCATCCGCATGGCGGAGTCGATGGTCGAATCGACCGCGCCTTCGAGCGACTCCGGATCCCGCCGGCGCGGACGACGCCGCCGCCGAGGCGGACGCCGCCGACGTGGCCGGCAGGGCGGCGGCGCGCGTCCCGGTGCACAGGCCGGCGGCGAAGGCGGCACGCCGGGCTCGTCCGGAAAGAAGCGACGTCGGCGCCGGCGGCGCGGCGGCGCGAACCGCAACGGCAACCCGGGACCGGGCGGCGGCGACGCGAATCGCACTCAGGCCGCAGCCAGCGGGACCGGCAAGAAACGACGACGTCGGCGCCGGCGGCGCGGCGGCGGTGGCGGCGGCGCCGCGGGCGGCGAAAGCTGACTCCAGTCGCGGCCTGCGCTCACGTCCGCAGGTGCTCGAACCTCTCGTCGTGCGGGATCACCCGCGGTCGGCCGTCCTCGTCGATCGCGACGTAGCGGAACGTTCCCGTCGTCACGAGATGCCGCGGCCGCGCGAAGTCCGACACCATCGCGCGCGCCCAGGTCTCGAGCCGGATGTCCGTCGACGTTCGGCCGACGCGCGTGACCTCGCCGTACACGCACACGGTGTCGCCCACCTGCACGGGCCGGACGAACGTCAGCTTGTCGGCCGTCACGGTCACGACGCGACCGTGCGCGACCTCCTTCGCGAGCACGCCGCCGCCGAGGTCCATCTGCGACATGATCCAGCCGCCGAAGATATCGCCGTTGGGATTGGTGTCTTTGGGCATGGCCACGGTGCGCAGCACCATCATCCCCCCCGGGGCGGTCGATTCAGGTACGTCCGTCATGCGCATATGCTGCCGGCAATCCCCGCCCGACGAAACGGCAGAACTGCATGAAGACGTCACGACTCGCCCCTCTCGTCCTGCTCGGAGCCGCCTGCGGCAGCGTTCCCCCCGCGCTCGATCGCGACGCGTCGAGCTCATTCGTCGAGGTCGTTCTCGCCTCGGAGGTCGACTGGGAACAACTCAACCCGGCGCGTGGCGACAAGAGCCCGAAGGCCGGCACGCTTTGGGGCGACCGCAAGGGAGTCGTCGCCACGGGGTATCTCATCCGTTTCGAAGACGGCTTCCGTTCTCCACCGCACATTCACAACGTGTCGTATCGCGGCGTCGTCATCCGCGGCCTGGTGCACAACGACGATCCGGACGCCGCCCCGATGTGGATGCCGTCCGGCTCGTTCTGGACGCAGCCGAAAGGCGAGGTCCATGTCACCGCGGCCAAGGGGGAGAACAACTTGGCCTACATCGAGATCGACAGTGGCCCCTATCTCGTGTGGCCGACGGCGCGTGCGTTCGACAGCGGCGAACGCCCCGTGAACGTGGATCCGTCCAACATCGTCTGGATGGACGCCCCGGCGGTCCGCGACGGCGCAAGGGTGTCCTACCTCTGGGGCGAGCTCGAAGACGACCGGCTTCGCGGAGCGATGATCCGGCTGCCAAGGGACTTCGCGGGCACGATCACGAGCCACGCCGGCAGTTTCCGCGCGGTCGTGATCCACGGCGAACTCCGGCACCGCGCGAACGGCACGTCGACGCAGATGCTGCAGCAGGGCAGCTACGTCGGAGCCGACGGAGCGTCGACGCACCACGTAACAACGAGCGCCAGCGAAGCCGTGCTCTACATTCGCACGGACGGCGAGTTCGAAGTCCGTGCGGCCGCGAATTAGCCCTCGAGACTCACCGCGGACGAACGGAGAGCGCGCTTGATCGTTCGGCCCGGTATGGTGCTCCGCCCCACGCCATGGCCGAACGTTCCGACAAGCCCGATACGCCCCGGCCCCAGAACGTCGCAGAACTCGCGGAGCTGCTGCGCGCGGGACGCCTCGTCGCGTTCCCGACCGAGACCGTCTACGGCCTCGGCGCCAACGCGCTCGACGCGGACGCCGTACTGCGGATCTTCGAGGCGAAGGGACGGCCGGCCAACATCCCGCTGATCGTGCACATCGCGGACATCGATCAGCTGTCCACCGTGACAGCGAGACAGCCAGAACTCGCCATGCAGCTCGCCGCCGAGTTCTGGCCCGGGCCGCTGACGCTCGTGCTGCCGCGCGCCCCCACCATTCCGGACGCGGTCACGGCGGGACTCGACACCATCGGCGTCCGCGTCCCCGCGCATCCGCTCGCACACGAGCTACTCACCGCGGCGGGAGTGCCCGTCGCCGCACCGAGCGCGAATCCGTTCACGCGTATTTCTCCGACGACAGCCGAGCACGTCCGGGCACAGCTCGGTGACCGCGTCGATGCCGTGCTCGACGGCGGGCCGACGGACGTCGGGATCGAGTCGACGGTCGTCAACGTGTGCGGCGAACGGCCGGTGCTCCTGCGACCGGGCAGCATCACGATCGCCGACCTCGAAGCTGTTGTCGGCCCCGTCGCACGCGCAACCCCGACCGCGGATCCCCACGCACCGCAGCCCTCGCCAGGGACGAGCGAACGCCACTACGCACCGACCGCGCGACTCGTCGAGGTGGCGCGTGATCCAAATGGCAACCTGCGACTTCCGACTGACTCGTTCGCGAACGAGACCTGGGCACTGATCTCGTTCGACCGCGACGACGCGTCCGGAGTCACGGCGAGCGAACCCGCGATGCACCGGCCGATGCCTCGCGACGCCGCCAACTTTGGCCGCCAGCTCTTCGCCACGCTGCACGACCTCGACGCCGCCGGGTGCACCCTCGCATTCGTCGAGCAACTCCCGCCGGGCGCGGAGTGGGAAGCGGTCGCCGACCGCCTGAGGCGCGCCGGACTCGCGCGGCCGGGCGACGAGGGAGCCGGGCGGTGACGCACGGCTTCGCGGGGCGTACTCTGTGCATCGCGACGATGCACGGCAAGGAGCGCGTCATCGCGCCACGTCTCGAAGCACGGCTCGGCGTGCGCTGCGTCCTTCCGCCCGACGACTCGTTCGACAGCGACCGGTTCGGTACGTTCAGCGGCGACGTGCCGCGGAACGGAACGCCGCACGAAGTCGCACGTCGCAAGGCCGGAGCCGCGATGGACGTCGCCGACACGGACCTCGCGGTCGCGAGCGAAGGCAGCTTCGGCCCCCACCCCGAGGTCTTCCTCGCCGCGATGGGCGCCGAACTCGTGCTGCTCGTCGACCGCGCTCGCGAACTCGAGATCCTGGGCGAGGACTTCACGACCGAGACGAACTTCGCAAAGCGCGAATGCGCGTCACTCGACTCGGCACGCGAGTTCGCGGATCGCATCGGCTTCCCCGAGCACGCGCTCGTGCTAACGGCCGGCGATCCACCGCAGCGCGTGTGGCGCGGCATCGGGAGCGCCGACGATCTCACCCGTGCCGTCGGCGAGGCGCGCGCGGAAGCGGAGCGTCACGAGACGCCGTGGTTCATCAGTAGCGACATGCGCGCCGATCGCAACCCGACACGCATGCGCGCAATCGACCGAGCTGCAACCGAGTTGGCCACCCGCGCCGCGACGCCGTGCCCCGGGTGCGCGCTGCCAGGCTTCGGCCGCGTCGACGTCGTGCGTGGCCTACCCTGCCAGTTCTGCGGCGCTCCGACACGACTCGTGCGCGCCATCGTGCACGGCTGCGCGCGGTGCTCCGCTCGCGAAGAACACCCACGGGACGACGGCCGCGTCGACATCGATCCCGGCAACTGCCCGGTGTGCAACCCGTAGCGAATCATGATCTACATCGTCAGCGGCTGCTCCAGGTCGGGGAAGACCATGATCGCGAAGCGCCTTCTCGCCGCGGAAGGCCTCACGTATCTCTCTCTCGACTGGCTCGTCATGGGGTTCACAGGCGGCATGCCCGAATGCGGGATCCACGATCTGCAGATGCCGGACGAGATCGCGAAGGGGATTTGGCGATTCGTACGCGCGATGCTCGAGAGCATGATCTTCGGTGAAGAAGACTGCGTCGTCGAGGGCGAGGCCATCCTGCCCGAACTCATCGCCGAGTTCGTCGACGAGCATCCCGACGCCGTGAAGGTGTGCTTTCTCGGCTACACCGAGATCTCCGCTCGGGAGAAGTTCGAGGCCATCAAGAAGCACAGCACCGGCGACACCGACTGGCTCGCGGACAAGTCGGATGCGTACGTCATCGATCACGTGAACAACATGGTTGCACACAGCAAGCTCATCGAGTCGGCCTGCCGGAAGCACGAGATGAAGTACGTCGAGACGTCGCACGACTTCGAACGCGCAATCGACGAGGCGATGGCCTACCTCATTCGTCCCGCACGCTGACCACGACCTTTCCGGTGTGCCGGGCGTCTCCGAAGCGACGGATCGCGCGAGGGGTGTCCGCGAGCGGAAACGTCCGGTCCAGGACGACCCGCAGCTTCCCCGCGTCACAGAGCTCACGGATCGCGTTCAAACCGCGGTTCGGCTTCAGCGGTAGCACGCGGAAGCGGCGCCCGAGGAGCCACCTCGCGAGTGCACCGAACAGCGCGATCCAAAGCAGCCTGCCGATCTGCCCGCCCAGGGTGACATATCGCCCGTCGGTTCGGAGCGAGCGCGCGTACGCCAACATCGATCGATCGGTCCTCGCGTCGAGAACGACGTCGAAGCGCTCGCCCGTTCGCGTGAAATCCACGTCTCGGTAGTCGAGGACCTCGTCGTAGCCGGCGGCGAGCATACTCGGTCGCCCGGATGCACGTCGTCGACGTCGCTCCCGACCGCGACGACGACTCCGGCGACGTCGACGCCCGGCACCTTCACGCGGGGTCTCCAAAGACCGCACGACAACCGGGTAAGGAAGGGCTTCCCACGGACCAAGCACCAGTCCCAATCGTTGACGGCCGCAGCGCGCACTTGGACCAGGACCTCATCGAACCCGGGTACCGGCTCGGATACTTCGCGCACTTCGAGGCCCTCCGGGTCGCCGTAGCGGGTGAGAATCACGGCCTTCATGAGCAGGTCTCGTTCCTCAGCGAGTCTTCAAACGATACACCGCGGCTTCGCTCGCGTTGCGCACGGCCAGAAGGTCGCCCGACAGCGCGAGGTTGTTCCACGTCTTGCCCTCGAGCGCCGCGATCCGACCGAGCACGTGATTCCGTCGATCGGGACTCGCCTCGATCAAGAGGAGCTCACCCTCCTCGGTGATGAGCAACAGGAGGTCTTCGACGAGCAACAGCTGGCCATGGCCGTAGCGCCCCGCCTTCCAAACCCGACGACCGGTCTCGAGTTCGACGCACTCGAGGATGCCGTCCGAGAGTGCGTAGACGTACCCAGCCGACACGACGACGTTCGTGAACTTCGTGCGCAGCGAGCGGCGGGTGGCCCAGAGAACGTCGACCCCGAGTGCTCCGTTCGGGTCCTCCACGACCGGCGAGAGGCGCAACAGCGCCGCGCCTCGCCCGAAGCCCTTCGAAACCAGGACCCGATCCGGCGGAATCGCACGCGCCTGGGAACAGTTGGCGTCGCTCGAGGTGCGCCCGGGCCACGCGTGCTCCCAGAGGAGCGTGCCGTAGTCGGGGTCGTGTCCGCTCACGCTGTCCTCGTTGACGATCAGGACTTGATCGGTCTCAGCGAGTCGCGCGAAGCCGGGCGAAGCCTGGCTCAGTCGTCGCGGGGGCCCCTTCCAGCGCGGAGTGCCGCCGGCCTTGTCGTACGCCACGAGACCGGCCATTCGCTCCGGAACCCCACCGCCCACCGGCACGATCACGTCGTTCCCGACCACGAGTGGTGAATTGCTTCGGCCGTAGTCGCAGAGCTCCGCCTCGAGTTCGGGCGTGATCCCGAACTCCGTCGTGAGCTCCTTGCGCCAGATCAGCGACCCGTCCGATCCGTCCAGACACACGAGAATCCCCGTCGCTCCGAGAGCGAAGACACGACCTTCGTCGATCAGCGGCGTGCTGCGCGGACCGACACCTCCAGCCGGATGATCCTTGCGGGCACCCTCCGCGTGCATCCACAGCAGCTCACCCGTCTCGAGCTCGTACGCGCTGACGAGCTCCTTCGCGCCGCGCTGCTCCTGCGTGACGGCGACACCGTTCACGATCGCGAACGCGGACCAGCCCTGGCCGATCGGCTGCTTCCAGATCAGCTCCGGCGGATGCGCGACCCAGTCGCGATCGAGCCGCACGCCGCGAACCGTGAGGTCGCGACGCGCACCCAGGAAACCCGGGAAGTCCGTCGGCGACGTCACGTGGAGATCGACCAGCGATTCTTCCGCGCTCTCCGGGACCGCCAAGTCAGGTATGGCCTCCGGCAGCCATCGCCACGAGAAGCTCGGCACCATCGAACCCGTCACGCCCTCGAAGCGAGCGACACAGAAGAAGCCCACGACGAGCAGGATCCCGGCGACGAGCGCTCCGTATCGCACGCGAGCGGGCCAGCGGCTGCGCAGGACGAACCACCCGAACCACGCGAGGCCAGACAGCGTGACTCCGAACGCGCTCACGACGTTCTTCACACCGCGGTCGCCAAACGCATCCACGGACCAGACCCAGACGAGGAAGCCGATCGGCACGAAACAAAACAGCGTGTAACGCCAGCCCGGGACGAAACGCGCTCGAGACCGTGTTTGTCGCGCCATGCGGAAACTCAATCGCCGCCGGCGGCTGCACGCTTCACGTGCTCGAGGTAGGCATGCGCTTCTTCTTCGGTGATGCTGCCGTCGCGGTCGACGTCCGCCAGTCGCACCTCCGCGTTGTAGTGCGCGGTCTCGTGGTAGACCCACTCTCCCTGGGCCACGAGAAACGGCATCACGAACGCGTCGTGATCCGTGTGCGCCTCGCGATCCGAGCTCCGAAACCCGTCGTGAAACTGCCGCGCAGCCCGCGCGGTCGCGAACCGAACGGCGGTTCGCTTCGACTCATCGAAATCGGTCTGGCGGGACTCGCCGAGATACAGGCACCCGGAACCGAATAGGGGAAACAGCGCCAGCCCCAGCCCGGCCGCTCGCCGGAGGAGCCATCGCGCCACATGTCGTCTCTCGCTCATGAATTCACTCTCTTTCGCTCGGAGTCAGCGCAGCGCGACCTCGTCACGTGACTCGACCCGCTGCTGCGAGGCTTCCTGACCCAGCGAAAGACGGCGGTTACAGAGAACTCGTCGGTTTTCCGCGAACGGCGCCCCGCGGGCGACTCAACGTCGTACGAGCGAGCATCCGGTCCACCGGTCGTGCGGACCCCGCGTAGGCCCGAGAACGGCGGCGACCAACCCGAGCAACCACGCCAGCAGGACGATCATCGGGATCCACTCCGAACTCCGAGCGCCGGCGCCGGCGGCCGCGATGCAGTGGAAGAACACCGCGATCGGGATCGCCCATCCGATCAGCCAGCGAACGAGCAGGCGGACTCGACCGGCCGGCATCCCGTTCGCATCGACCACACAGAACCCGAAGACGAACTGACCCGGTGTGGTCCGCAACGCGAGGACGGACACGAGTTGCGGCACGGCAGAGCAAGCCCCGAGCAAGAAGAGGGACAGCACCGGGATCACCCAGATTTCGGGGAGGCCGTGCTCGAAAGCAATCGACCGTCCCGCGGCCTGGTCGCCGACGACGATCAACGAGACGACGACGACGATCAGACTCGGCACGGCAAAGAGGGAGGACGCACGGAACGGTCGATCGAGCCGCGCGGGTTTATCCAGGAGCGAACGCAGACTCCCGACGAGGAACGTGAGTCGCTCGAAGGAGCACTCCGCAAGGCTCTGCAGAGTCGCACGGGCGTGAAGCGGAACCGTGACCGGATCGACCCGCGCCGCGATCTCGTGCAGGAATCGCTGTTGACCCACGAGGCCCTCGACCGAGACGATCTCCGCAGCTCGAGCGACCTCGGGCCACGGTTCGTCGAGTAGCACGGCGCGCCCATCCGCAGTGATCCAGACGTGGTCGGGCCCGAGACAGGACGGCAGAGTACCATCCCCGGCGGCAGCGGCGATCTCGGACGCGAGATCGTGGAGCCAGTGACGCAGACCTTCCCAAGGCAGTGCACCGTCGCGTTCGACCAGCTCGGGATGCCTTCGAACACGGTGAAGTAGACGACGAACCACGTCGACAGACCGATCCACGCCACCACCTGAGTCGCCGATCTCTCGGTGAACAACCTGTCATCGTCGATGTCGATGCCGAAGAACGCGTGCACCGACACCGCCGGCAAGAGCCCGCAGATCGCGATGTCGAGGAAGCCGGCGAACACGCGGTGCCCCATTGGCGCCGGCGCCGGTCGAGTCGAGCCGAACGGCAGCAGGGCGCTGCGCAGCGCGGCGTAGTCGGGGTAACGCTGATCCGGCCGCTTGGCGAGACACCGCGCCACGACCTGCGCGAGGTTCGCCGGGACGTCGACGCGCAGTTCGGTCAGGGAGCCCGGCGTCTCTTCGAGAACCGCGGCCACGACTTCCACCGGGTGGCGCCCCTCGAGCGGCGGCTTGCCAGTGAGCAACGCAAACAGAGTGGCGCCAACCGAGTAGATGTCGGACCGCACGTCCACATCCCGACCGCGCAGCTGCTCGGGCGACGCGAACGCCGGAGTGCCCATGATCACGCCGGTGCCGGTGAGGTAGGAGTCGTCCTTCACCAGCGTGGAAACGGACAGACCGAAGTCCCCGATCTTCACGGAACCGTCCGAGCTGACGAAGCAGTTGGACGGCTTGATATCACGGTGCAACACCCCGGTAGCGAACACCGCTTCCAGACCATGGATCACGTCGAGCATCGCGTCGACCGCCTCGGGCACGGGGAGCGGGCCTCGCGTCGCGAGCTTGTCCTGAAGCGTCCCCCGCGCCGCGATCTCCATCGTGATGACGGGACGCCCATCGACTTCCTCCGTTCCGTAGACGTACAGGCTGTTCGGGTGATTCACACCCGCGGCGAGCCGCCCCTCGCGCAAGAAGCGCTGGCGCGTGTCGGGCGAATCGAGCTCGTGTCCGAGCACCTTCAACGCCACGCGGCGCGCCGTCGCGATCTGCTCCGCCTCGTAGACGACTCCCATGCCGCCGCTGCCGAGAACCGACAGCAATCGGTAGCCACCGAACTCGCGGGGCAACTCCTCCGATTCCGCCAAATCCTCCTCAGGCAAATCCTCCTCAGGCGAATCCTCGAGCGCACCTTCCAGCAAACACGCGGGGCAGAGCCGATCCGACGCGCGTGCCGGAATCGACGCGCCACAGTGAGGGCAGGAGTTCGAACTCGAACGACTCATGGGGTCGGCGCGGATCGGACCTCGGTCGCGTTCAGGAACCGACTCCCCTGAGCGCGGTCACCAGGTAGCGCAGCTCGTCGTCCACGTCGGAGGGATCCGCAACGGTCTTTGCGATCTCGGCGCGAAGCAGTTCACGGTAGCGCTGCCGGAGCCGGTGCACCGCGACCTTCAAAGCGCCTTCGGTCATGCCGAGCGTCTCCGCTGTTTCGCCGCGCGCGAGCTCGACGCCGGTGAGACTCCCCTTCAACCCCTCGAACGTCTCGGACTTCCCGTTCGCTTCCGACTCGGCGCGCAGGGCCTCCATCGCGCGCGCCGTCGACTCGAGCGCCCACTCCCTGTCGAAACCCGCGTCCGGATCTTCGGAGTGCGCCGGTTCGAGCGCGTATCGCTTCTCCGGATCGAGGGCGTCCAGTTCGAGGACAGGCTCACCGCCGCCGCGCTTGCGAGTCCGGGCGCGACGGGATTCGTTGGCCAAGAAGTGCTTCATAGCGCCGAGGAGGTAGGACCGGAACCGCCCGCGCGCAGGGTCCGCGGTCGCGAGCCCGTACGTCTCGAAAACGCGGACGAAGAAGGCCTGCGTCAGGTCCTGCGCCTCGTGCGACGGATGACCGCGGTCCCGCACGAACGCGTAGAGCGGATACCAGTAGAGACGACAGAGCTCCTCGAGCGCTTCGCGAGCACGAGCGTGGTCTGCTTCGGTCTTGGCCGCCGCCACCAGGCTCCAGTGGGTCGTGTGGAATCCCTTCGGCCCCGGCGCGAGCGGGTCTGTCATGCGCGCATCGTAACCGCCGGGTGCCGCTCAGCGACCCGAACGATCGTCGACCACGACCCAGCGCGGCAGTCGCTGTTTCAGGTACCGGGTCGCCGCGGCGTCGAACACGTCGCCCGGATCCGCATCACCCATCGCCTCCGCGATTCCGCCGCCGACCCAGCCGACCGCGACGGTACGGCGGCACGCCAACCGCCTCCCGTCCTCGCTGCGAACGCACGCGACCGCGTCGGAGCCTCCCTCGCCGGCAACGTCGGCAAACGCGACGGTCAGCCCGTTCTCGCGCGCCTCGATCCCGCCGATGTCGTGGGAGTACACGACGTCGAGGCCACCGGACCCGACCAGCTTCTGGCGCAGGAACTCACGCGTCCCGGGATCGGTCGCCATGGCCTCGGTCAGGCCGCGCCAAGCCGCCTCGACGGCCTCGGCCTCCTCGGCGGAGACCGTCCGATCGGAGTCCGCCTGGAGGGTGACAGCGCACTCATTGGAGAACGTGAAGCGCCGCTGCGGCCCGCCGCTGCAGGCCTGGAGAGCGGCGATCAGGGCCAACGGCAACACGACGTGCATGCGATTCATCGCGAAGGGTTCGTGCGTGGGGGTCCGAGATTTCGGATTCGTCGGATGGGATCTGAGGGGAATTGGGAGGTTCGCACCGAGGCCACAGCCTCCCCACGCGCTCGATCAAGACCATGGGACCGTGTCCCGAACACCGCTATCGTGACCCTCGTGGAGCTGACCATCCGACGTCCCGACGACTGGCACGTGCACCTGCGCGACGGTGCCGTCCTGCGGCATACCGTGGCCGACTGCGCGCGCAACTTCCATCGCGCGATCGTGATGCCGAACCTCGTGCCGCCGGTCGTGACGACCGCGGACGCCGAGGCCTACCGCGATCGCATCCTCGCAGCGCGGCCAAAGGGCTCGGACTTCGAGCCGCTGTTGACGCTCTACCTGACGGACAACACCGCAGCCGACGAGATCGAACGCGCCGCGGCGAGTGGATTCGTCCCCGCGGTCAAGCTCTACCCGGCCGGCGCGACGACCAACAGCGACTCCGGCGTCACCGAGCTCGAACACGTCTGGGGCGCGCTCGAGGCGATGGCCGAGCACGGCCTCGTGCTCTGCGTGCACGGCGAGGTCACGGTCCGAGAAGTCGACATCTTCGATCGCGAACGCGCGTTCATCGACGAGAAGCTCACCCAGATCGTCGGCCGCGTGCCGAACCTGCGCGTCGTGTTCGAACACATCACGACGCGCGATGCCGTCCAGTTCGTCGCGTCGGCCCCTCCGAACGTGGCCGCGACGATCACGGCGCACCACCTGCTGCTCGAACGGAACGACATGCTCGTCGGCGGCATCCGCCCGCACTACTACTGCCTGCCGATCCTCAAGCGGCGCGAGGATCGCGACGCGTTGGTCGCGGCCGCAACGGGCGACGATCCCCGCTTCTTCCTCGGCACGGACAGCGCGCCGCACGCGAAGCACACGAAGGAGGCGCCGTGTGGCTGCGCCGGCGTCTACACGGCGCGCGACGCGCTCGGGTTCTACGCCGAAGTATTCGACGCGGCGGACAAGCTCGATCGACTCGAGGCGTTCGCGAGTGATCGGGGTGCCGACTTCTACGGGCTGCCGCGAAACGAAGACACGGTGACGTTGCGGCGGGACCCCGCGGCGGTTCCGGCCGAACTCGCGTTCGGCGACGAGACCGTCGTGCCGCTGCGCGCGGGCAGCGACGTGGCCTGGTCCCTCGCGAACTGAATCACCGGCCGCGCAGCCGCCGGATCCGTCCGTCGTGCGCGCCGAACCACAGGTCTTGCCCATGCACGGCCGGCGAACTCCACACCGTCGCGCCGACCTCGAAGCGCCACGCGACCGCGCCATTCTCGCGTTCGATCGCGAACAGCGCGCCGGGCTCTTCGCCGCCCGCGCCGCCGCCACCGACGTAGACGTGCGCGCCGGCGATCGCCGGCGTGCCGAGCACGCGTCCCCCGATGTCGACGCGCCACACCTCGCCACCGTCCGCCAGTCGCAACGCGTAGACGTGATGATCGTCCGATCCGACGAACAGCACTCCCCGCTCGACGTCCAACGCAGGTGACGAGAACACCTTGCCGCCGGTCTCGAACCGCCAGCGCTCGATGCCGGTCGCGGCATCGATCGCGTAGACGTGTCCGTCGTCGGAGCCGCAGAACACGACGCCGTCATGAATCGCCGGCGAACACCACACGGTCGCGCCGGTCTCGAATCGCCAGCGCACGTCCCCGCTGTCCGCCTCGAGACCGTAGACGAACCCGTCTCGCGAACCGATCGCGACCAGGCCGTTCGCGAGCGCCGGCGATGACAGGATCTCTCCTCCGGTCGGTGTCTTCCACTGCACTTCGCCCGTCGCCGTGTCCACAGCGTAGACGTGATGATCGAACGCGCCAAACCAACACGTCCCTCCCGCGATCGCAGGCGAGGACTGCTCACCACCACCACCGAGCTCGACGGACCAGAGCTTCCCCCCACTCTTCGCATCGAGCGCGTAGAAACGGTTGTCGTCCGCGCCGAAGTAGACTACGCCATTGACGACCGACGGGGACGCGCGCACCAACCCGTCGACCTCGAACGACCACAGCTCCTCACCGGTCACGGTATCGAGAGCCCACAGCCGATTCGCGAAGGTGCCGCAGTACAGCACGCCGTCGACCACCGTCGGTGACGACTCGACCGCGCCTCCGGTGTCGAACTCCCACACCAGCTCGGGATCGACGATCGTCGTCGCGTCCGAACCGACTCCGGGATGCGTCGGTCCGCCGCGGAAGTGCGGCCAATCACCGTCGGTGTCGTGCATCGCTCCACACGCGCCCAGCAGGCACGCGCTCCACAGGATTCCGTGTCTCATCGCGCAGCTCCTGGCCGTGCCGCCCGAGACGGATCGGCCGACGGTAGCCTAGAGTTCCGTCGCCGCCCTTCTCCGACGCATTTCTCCATGGGCTGCGCCGAACCCGGCGAGAAGGCTGTCGGATTTTTCGAGTTCGCGTTTTCGCGCCGAACGAGCGCGGGCTCTCGCCCATGGACATGAGCCACCCACACCCCGAAGTCGCCCTCGCAGACGTCACCTGGTTGACCGCCCGTAACCGAATCCTTACCCGGCTGGAAAGCCCCCGCAACGGGCCTCCGAGTCGGGGAGAGGGCTCGGACACGATCGACGGGCGTGCCCCCCGCCGCGTCGAGCGTCCGCTCGGCTGCGGTTCGTCGAGGTCGTTCGCGGCTCGACGAGGTCTCCCGTGTGAGTCGCCGTGACCGGGGCTCTCACCGGAACCTTCGACCCGCTCGACACCGCGTGCGCGATCAACACGTTGCGACACTCGCTCACCCTGCCGAGCGACTCGTCGCTGATCGATCTGACGATCTACCAGCAGGGATACGCGATCGCTCCCGGCGCGAACCCGCTGGGGCTCGTCCTGAGCAACGGTATCGCGTGGACGATCCAGGGCGCATAGCCGCCGCCACGCCGCTCCGGGATTGGCAGCAATCCCGTTGATTGCTATCCTCGCTCTCTGGAAGGAGAGTCGAGTATGGATCCGTATGAATCGAGCCAGCCGTCATCCGGGCTGGCTTGGCCGGCAGTCGCCGTGATGTCGCTGGCTGCCGCGGTCTATTTCAGTCGCGAGGTCCCGTTTCGTCATTCGCGGCCCACGGACGTGAGGGTCGCGCCGACGGTCGAGTCACATCTGTCTCGGGACCCGCTGACGGCGCTTCCGGACAACACTCCCACGGCGATTCCCGGTGACATTGACCATTGCTTCGTCGTGACTGTGCCGAAGGGCGATTCCCCCGGGACACGAGAACGCCGTCGACGCGTTCGCCACGCTTTGCACGTAGCTGCGTCGGTTCGAGGTTACACACCGTGCCCGGTACATCGCCAGCGACGGATCCCCCTGCCGAGTCCACAGCTGATGGCCCTGAGAGCGGACAGCACCGCCGAGGAAGGCCCTCACGACAAGGACGAAACCGCCGACCCGAGCGAGAGTTCGTCACGATCGACTCCAACGACTCCGATGCTCAACGCCGACTGCCTCGAGAACGGCGAAGAGAACGTGCTGGTCGTCTGGATGCCGGAAGCGGCAAGTGACGCTTCCGATCGACTGATAGAGCTCTGCAACCGCGTCCGAGAGTTCTCGCCTCGAGTCACTGTGATCGGTCCCTCCTCGACCGCTTGCTATGAGTCGCTGGACATCCCCGAATACGTCAGGGTGTATTCGCCTTGGGTCACCGAGATCGAAGAGCTGCCGAGTTCCTTCGTTCGCCTCACGTGCAGCGACAAGGAACTCGCCGAGCGTCTCCACGAAGAGCTGAGTCTCCGGGGTGCCAGCCGCCCCGACCAAACCCTCCTCGTGCTCGAGCGCGACAATCGATACGCGAGCAGCTGGCTGCGGCACTGTGCGGACGCGTGGGGGCTCAACGACAACAACGGCGCGGAAGCGTCCGACCAGGAATCACCGCAATTTCCCACGGTCTACTACAGCCGCTGGATCGATGGCGATTGGCCTCCAGCCACGGCAGTGCAAGACCGTACCGGGAAGCTCGCAATCCGAAGAGAATCGCGAGACCTGGAGCGGCCGGAGGGCGCCGCGTCGCTCGACTATCTGCGGCGACTGCGCAAGAAGCTGTCCCTGGAACCGCAACTCCGGGACATCCGAGCCGTCGGGATCTTCGGCATCGACGTGCACGACAAACTGCTGATCCTGCAGGCACTCAAGCCGATCCTGCCGGACGCGATCTACTTCACGAGCGATCTCGACGCCTACTTCACGCATCCCCAAGAACTGCGACACACGCGGAATCTACTCGTCGCGGCCGGGCACGACCTGATTCCCCACACGGTCGACAATCCCGGACTCAGCGGCCGCATCCTCACACCGCCGTTCCGCGACAGCTACCAGTCCAGCGCGTACTTGGCGTTCTGCGCCGCGCTCGGGGCCAAGCAAGCAACATCGAAGTTCGACGGCACGAAGTTCCGGCTCCAGGACTGCCTCATGGCACTGAGCCTGCCCGTGGTCATTCGTTGTCCGCTGCTGATGGGTTTGCCCATTTCGGAGACCTGGCAGGTTCTTTCGAGTAGGCGCATGCCCATGCCCGGCTCGGTATTCGAGATCGGCACGATCCGGCCGGTCCGCATGGACGAGCAACCGACGTTCTCGCTCTGGGGTTGGTTGTGCAGCGGTGGCGTGCTGCTTGCGGCGATCCTCGGCGCCGGACTCACCGTCTTGCTGCTGTCCGGAGGCAAGCCGAAGGTCCATCCGTCGAACAAGAAGTGGTACTGGGGCAGCGCCCTGTCCATCGCGTTGGCTCTGGTCGTTTGGATCACGATGGCCTTCTCCTCCGAGCCCCTGAGCTGGTGGCATGGAGTCAGCGTCTGGCCCACCGAGGTGTTGCGCCTGTTCGGAATGATGCTGTCGCTGGCGTTCGCATACCACGTCTCCGAGTCGATGCGAACGCCACTGCAGGAGCTCGTGCGCCAAGGTGCTGTCCCCAAGACGGTGACGTTCATGGCGCTTGAGATCATCCGAAAGATCCTCCGAGGGATCTACGATCGGATGCACTTCCTGCTCGGTCGCAAGCGACGGAGCGAGCCGACGAAGGCTCCCTCGGGATCGACGAGCGACGTATCTCGCGCACTCGATCGAATCACGGGCCACGCTCTCTGCCTCGCGACGGTCTTGACGGTAGTCGCAGCCTGGCTGCTGTGGCTGTTCCGGTGGCCACACGCTCCGACCCGCGGAGCGTGGGTCACGGTCCTCGATACCGCGATCATGCTGCTGTCGAGCCTGGCGCTCACCTGGCTCGTCCTTCTCGTCGTCGAGTTCGCTCGACTCTACGCGACGTGGTGCACCGCGCTGAAGGACCAGATCGCCACGAAGCTCGACGAGCGCACGCTGCGGTCGACTCTCGACGAAATCGCCAAGGCGGGCGGACGAGGCATCTACGGCCCGTTCGTCGTGATCCTCGTCGTGTGCATCGCGCGCATGACTCCGTTCGACAACTGGACGTGGCCGGTCGGTTTCAACCTGATCCTCGTCTCGAGCGCCGTCCTCGTGGTCTTGGCGCACATCCAGCTCCACAACCGAGCCACCGACCTCAGAGACGCCGGCCTCGACCTGATTCGGGATCGCATCGTCGCGAAGGAGGCCCAGGCTCCACTGCTGGAGTTCAAGCTGGGTGAATTGCAGAACATGCGGCACGGCATTCTCGCCGGCCCGGGCAACCACCCTGTCCTGCGCGCGCTGATCATCCCATTCTCGGGTATCGGCGGCCTGTCGTTGTTTCATTGGTTCCAAGCGATGTAGCCATGGAGGGAAGCCGCAGGGTCGACTCGATCGCTAAGCTGCCGAGCATGCGCTCCCATCTCCTCCCCGCACTCGGCTGCGCGCTCGCCATGGCAGCCGTGTCGATCCTCCCGGCCCAACAGCCGGGCTTCGCCCGCGTCTTCGACAGCCACATGGTGCTGCAGCAGCATCGACCGGTGCGCGTCTGGGGTTGGGGCACCGCGGGGCAGTCGGCCGTGGTGCAGTTCGACGCGCAGGAACACCACACGACGGTCGACGCGTCGGGCGCGTGGTCCGTGACTCTCGAGCCGCTGCAGGCCAGCGCCGTGGGACGCACTCTCTCCGTCGCGACCGGCGACGAGACCTTCACCCTCGAAGACGTCGTCGTCGGCGAAGTGTGGATCTGCGGCGGACAGAGCAACATGCGCTGGACGGTGCGCGGCACGCGCGACGCCGACCTCGAGATCGCATGCGCCGACGATCCCTTGCTTCGCTTCGTGCGCTTGCCCAACGAGGCGCGTGGCGAACCACGCCGCGACTACGCACGCCCCGAACACGGCGGTGCCGGCAAGAGCTGGCGTGCGATCGACGCGAAGTCCGTCGTCGATTGCACGGGCGTCGGCTACTACTTCGCCCAGCGCTTGCGCCGTCACTTGAAGGTGCCGGTCGGCATCGTCGAAGTCGCATGGGGCGGCACGTCCGCGCAGTTCTGGGTGCCCAAGCCGCGGCTGCGCGAGTTCGCGAGCGTCGCACCGATGTTCACGAAGTTCGAAGCCGCGATGGCGAAGTGGAGCGAGGGCGGCGGCGAAGCGGGAGCGAAACGCGCCTTCGAACGAGACCTCGCGACGTGGAGGAAACTGAAGGACACGCCGCACCCCGAGGGGGCCGACTTGCCAAAGCGCCCCGACCGCCGCAACTACCAGAACCCGAGCCACAAGCGTCACCCCGGCGGCGGCTACGACGGTATGCTCGTCCCCCTCAGCGGCTTCACCGCGCGTGGCGCGCTCTACTTCCAGGGCGAGAACAACGCGTTCGGCGACATGTTTCGGCCGTTCCCCGACACGTACCCCGCTGTGATCCAGACGTGGCGCGAGCTGTTCGCCAACGCCGAACTTCCGATCGGCCTGATCCAGATCGGCGGCTGGAGCAACCGCCGCACGATGACCTACGACATGAATCACCACACGAACGTCGTGCGAGAGGTTCAGTTCGACACCTGGCGCCGCACGAAGAACACCGGTCTCATCGTCACGTTCGACCTCAACTCGAACGGCAACATCCACCCAGGCCACAAGCGCCCGGTCGGCGACCGCGCCGCCCGCTGGGCGCTCGCCGAGGTCTACGGCGCGAAGGGCCACGACAAGAAACCACTGCGCTGGCGCGGCCCCGTCTACGCCGGCAGCGAAGTCACACAGAAGGGCCGCATCCGCGTGCGGTTCGAAGCGCCGACCGCCGCCGGCCTCCGCCTCGACAAGGACCAGGCGCTCGGCTTCTACCTCGCCGGAGAAGACCGCATGTTTCACAAAGCCGACGCGCGCGTCGTCGACAAGACGATGGTCGAGGTCTTCTGTGATGCGGTGCCCCAGCCGGTCGCGGTCCGCTACGCGTGGTCGAACCTGCCGCTCGGTTCGTTGATGAACGGCAAGGAGCTGCCGGCGTACCCGTTTCGCAGCGACAACTGGCCGCTGAAACCGCACCGATCGGATGCGGAATACGTCCGGCGATGACATGCGACTTCGCGAGTTGACTCACACTGACTCGCGCGTCACCTTGCTGCCATGGCAGCACACAAAACCGTCGTCGTGATCAACCAGGATCAGATGGGCCACGGCGACCGCGACCTCGGCCGCAAGATCCTCGGCACCTTTCTCAAGAAGTCGATCGCCCTGCACGGCCTGGAAGCGATCGCGTTCTACAACGGTGGTGTCCGCCTCGTTGCGAACGACTCGCCTGTGCTCGCCGAACTGACGAGCCTCGAAGCGAACGGCGTCGACCTGTTGCCGTGCGGGACCTGCATCGAGGCGTTCGGCATCGAGGTCGCGGTTGGCAAGGTCTCGAGCATGGACGACATCGTCGCAGAGCTCGCGCGGGCGGAGAAGATCTTGACGTTGTAGTGGGGTCGTTGGCGGTTCGAAGGTCTGTGCGCACCGAGGCAGAGCCGAGCTTCGCTCGGGCTCTGCGCTTGGTTTTGGCAGACAGTCGAGTAGAGGAGCTCAGCGGCCAGCACCGCCAAGCTCCCCCCGCACGAACGACAGTCGTTGGCCGCTGAACTCCAGGGGCATGAACAACGCTCGGAGGAATCCGTCGTGCCAGGTGTACCGAAACGTGGTCTCGACAGCCTGCTTGCGGAGCTGCTTCCAACGATCCGCACCCCCGATCTGCGCGATAGTGCGGTCGAGCAGAGCGCGCCCCTTCTCCTGCGCTGCGGCGGTCTCACCCTCGGTCTTCGCGTACGCGGTTCGCGCGTCGCCCAGACCCTGCATGTTCGCGTAGAGCCCGAGCACGCCGAAGCCCAGGATGGCCACCAACGACAGGACGACCTTCTTCCAGCGCTTGATGGAGCGGAGCCTCTGCAGCATTCCCTACTCAAGCGCGCAGTCGGCGCGGAGTTTCGACGAAAGTCAGGACCCGAACGTGATCCCGAGAGTGTCGCTGACCACGATCGGGCACGGCGGTCCGATCACGAGCTCGGCGTACTGCAGGTAGAGCGTCGCCCCACAGAGGTCCAGCGTCGTCGGCCCCGGGAAGCCGAGCGTGAACTCGCCCTGGGCATCCGTCGGCGCCGGCAGAGTGGCGATCGGACTCGAGACCGCGAGGCTACCCCCGCACGCGGGGAACAGCACGTTCAGCGGGACCGCCACGGCAGAGACACCGAGCAGCATCGAGCCACTCCCGTTCGGGTTCGCGCCCGCGATCGTCGCGTCGATCATCGTCCCGAATACGCCGGTGGCCGTGGTCGAGATGGTCGGACCGTTGCCGAAACCGAGGTTACTCGTCGACGCAGGCGGGCAGACGAACGGCCCGAGTTCCCACGTATCGTCGACCAGCTGCGCCGTGCCGGTCGAAAGGTCCCGACCACCGAACAACACGACGCGTTGGTGAGTCAGATCGTAGGCCATCGCCAGGTGACGCCGCGGGAAGCTCGGAGCGTTCTGGGTCACGACTTGCTGCCAATCGACACCGTCGTACTGCCAGGTATCGCCCGCGCCTGTCGAGGGGCAACCACCGAACAGCACGACCGCCTGGTTGACCAAGTCGTACACGAGCAGCTCGGAGCCACAGCCGCGACCCGGCGGCGACATCGCCGTGAAGACCTGTGTCCACGCGACGCCGTCGTACTCCCACGTGTCGCCGGAATCGCCGAAGTGCACCGTCTTGCCGCGGACCTCGTCGTACGCCATCGAGCCGCTGAACCCGGGCCTGACGGCGGTGACGACCTGCGTCCAGTCGACGCCGTCCCACTCCCACGTCTCGTAGCTACTCGACGCGCTGCTGAAGCCGAAGAGCACACACACGCCGCGATTCAGGTCGTAGACCATCGGGTTGTGCGGCCCCAGCTGGTGCGTCGTCGCGGAGAGAACCTGCGTCCAATCGACGCCGTCGTACTCCCAAGTCTCAGTCGAACCGATGTAGCCCGCCGTGCAGACGGTGACCTGCCGCAGCACGTCGTACGCCAACACCATGCCATCGCGCGGCGACGGCGCGTTCGCGGTGAGGACCTGATTCCAGTTCGCACCGTCCCACTCCCAGGTGTCGTTGACCCGCTGGGTACCGTTCCACCCACCGAACAACACCGTGACCCCGCGAATCAAATCGTGGGCCATCGCGCTGTTCTGCCGGGCCGCCGGCTGCGAGGCCGGATTGCGCTGGGTCCAGTTTGGCGCCTGCGCCGGAAGCGCAACCGCGAACACGGTCACCGAGAAGAGGACGGAAGAGACGGGGCGATGAATCATCCGGTACACCTGATTGGGCGGAGAAGCTCTGCCGCGCCATGGTATCGGTTTCTCGACACGCTGTGGGGTCGCGCGCGGCCAAGGCCGACTCCGCGGCCGTCGCAAAACGAGACCTGCGGAAACCCGCATACAGGGGGCGGTGTGCACGACGGACCAACCGACCCGCGCCGCGGGCGAAGCGGCACTGAGGTTCGCGTCTCGAACCGCCCGATGCCACCCCCACGGATCCACTCGCCAACCGGATCCCAACACCAACGCTCACAACCATGCAGAACCTGCGCCTCAGCTGCTTCGATCAAGCCATTCCCAATTGGCTGAATACGGACATCACCCCGCACATCTTCATTTCGAAGATCCCGGGCGCCGCGCGCTTGTTGCACCTGCTCGGCCGTATGGACGAGAAGAGATTCCGCCAGCACCGAGACGGCGTGTTCGCGGGCGTTCGCTACATGAACCTGACGAAGCCGTTCCCCCTCGCGGACGGCTCGATCGAGAACGTGTTCTGCGCCCACGTCTTCGAGCATCTGTATCGCGACGACGCCATCATCTGCGCGCGCCAGGTGCACCGCGTACTCGCGCCCGGCGGCGTCTTCCGCGGCACGGTCCCGGACCTCGACTACGCGATCGACAACTACTCGCCCGAGAACCCGGAGGAGCTGCTCGACACGGTCTACGAGAGCACCCACCGGAACGACAAGAACCGCCACCAGTGGATGTACAAGGAGGGCTCGATGACGCGGCTGCTGCAGGCCGCGGGGTTCGAGAAGGTCGCGCGATGCGAGTACCAGCAGGGCCAGTGCGCGGACCTCGAGAAGCTGGACAACCGTCCGGAGGGGACGTTGTTCATGGAAGCGTATCGGTGATGACTGGGTGACGCGCGGAGGGGACCGAGGCAGAGCCGAGCTTCGCCCGGGCTCTGCGCTTGGCTTTTCACCACCACGACACCGCCCCCTTCGCGCACGAAGGAAACTCCAGCACGAACCGCGCGCCCCCCATCGGCGAGTCCTCCACGCGGACCCCACCGTCGTGGTCCAGCATGGCTCGTCGCACCAAGGCGAGTCCGAGGCCGTAGCCGCCGCGCTGGCGCTGCTGTCCACGGCGCAGCGTCTCGAAGACCTGCTCTCGCTCCTCTTCGGCAACGCCGGGACCCTGATCGTCGACCGTCACCGTGACGAACCCGTCGTCGCGGAGTGCGCTCGTCACGTGCACGCGCTGACCGGGCTCGCTGAATCGCACCGCGTTCGAGACGAGGTTGCGTACCGCGAGCATCAGCGACTCCCGGTTGCCTTCGATCAGCAGGGACTCCGGACCGAGGAACTCGACCTCCACGTCGTGTCGTCGCGCGCGGCGCACGTCCGAGCCGAGCCGCAGGTCGAGTTCGGTCGCCCAATCGAAGCTCTCCATCGGCAACCGGTCCTCCGCTTCGGACGACAGCAAGACCAGGTTGTCGACCTTGCGCGCCAGGTCGACGAGCTCCTGCTCCTGATCGGCGAGAATGTCGGGCAGCTGCTCGGGGTCCGGAGTCCGCCGAATCGACAGTTGCACGTTGCTCAATAACGACTGCACCGGCGAGCGCAGCTCGTGCGCCGCGCCGGCGATCAGCAGCTGGATTCTAGCCCGCGCAGTTTCCAGCTTGTCGAACTCCGCACTCACCGCGCGCGTGACGTCGGCGATCTCGCGAGGCGCGCCCTGCGGGATCGACGGCCGGCCGGACTCCTCGACCGAACGCGACACGGATCGCAGCAGCGCGGACACCTTGCGTCCGAACAGCATGCTCGCGAACAGCAGAACCACCGCGAACGCGAACACCAGCAACGCGATCGAGGAACTGAACTCGGAGAGCTGTTCCTCCCAGTTGCGCCCGTCGATCACGACCGTCAGGCTGCGTCCGTCCGCGATGGAGACTTCGAGCCGTCGCTCGAACTGCGCATCCCCTGCCACGCGTAGGGCCTCCTCGCCGACGAGGGTATCCACGTCCCCGGCATGAAGCTCGATCAGGACGTCAAGCTGCTGGTTCTCCTCCACGAGCAACTCGAGAACGGCACGCGACTGTTCCGTGTCGAGGCCATCCAGTTTGTCCGCCGTGAGCTCCGCGATCTCTCGGACTTCCTCGTCGAGCTTGCTCGCGACCTGGTGCAGCGTCATCGCGTACACGAACCCGACGAGAATCACCGTGAGCACGGCGAGGAGACCACCGAACCACAGAGCCGACTGCCGCCCCAGCGACCACTCAGTCTTCATGGCTGCCATCGGCGATCGCGTAACCGACACCTTTGTGGGTTTCGACGGTGGGCCCACCGCGCGCGGCGAGCTTGCGGCGGAGCCGTGCGACCAGCACATCGATGACGTTCGTGCCGGGCGACTGCTCGAGGTCCCAAACGTGGCGCAACAGCTCCATGCGCGGCACGACGTTCCCGACACCCGCGCGGATCAAGCTCGCGAGGAAGTCGAACTCCTTGGGCGTGAGATCCAAGCGTCCGTTCTCGAGGTGCGCCCGACGCGTGACCATGTCCATGCGCAGGCCACACGCCTCGAGCACGCCGTTCGGTTGCTCGCGACGCAGCGCGACCTCGACTCGGGCCTCCAGCTCGGAGAGCTCGAACGGCTTGATGATGTAGTCGGTCGCGCCGAGCTGGAGCCCGCGGACCCGCTCGTCGATGCGGTGGCGCGCCGAGAGGAAGATCACGCGCGTCGAGTCCCCGCTTTGCCGCAGCTCGGACAGCAGATCCCATCCGTCCCCGTCGGGCAGCATCACGTCCAACAGGATCAGGTCGAAGGTCGCGATGGCCAGAGTCCGCCTCGCGTCCGCGAGCGTCGCCGCGCCGGAGCACTCGTGTCCTCGATCCATGAACGACTGCGTCAACGCCGCGCGCAGTCGTTCGTCGTCTTCGATGAACAGGAGTCGAGCCATCGAGTGGAAGAGTAGACCAGTTGCGACGCGTCGCGACGAACCTTGCACGAATGTAATGCAACGGTCGAAGACGCGTGCGCGCGGTGCGCTCATGCGCGCTTCGACGACGCGGGGTTGCACGGATGTAATGCAACCCGGCCGCGCGGAGCGCGATAGATGGTCTGCATGCGTGAGCGAGTCCATCTCTTCGTCGCGGCGACCTGCTGTTGCACCGCCGCCGTCCTGCTGACTGTTCCCGAGCCGGACGGACGGCCGGTGTCGGCGAAATCTCTCGCCGTCCACCACGACCAGACGTCGCACGCGCACGCGATCCCGAGCCGCCGGTCGGAGACCGACGCCGAAACCGTGCGAGTCCGCCTCCAAACTCACGACGACGCACCGGCAGTCCGAGTCGCCTCGATTCGAGTGCGCTCGCTCTCCGGATGGCCGACGGAGCACGCGCTCGTCGCCGTCGACAAGCGCCTTCCCCACGGCGCATGGGTCGAAGAGCGTCGACTGCGCACGGACCGCGAGGGAATGGCATCGACTCGACTCCTCGACGATGACGCTCCGCGTCGGGCAAGACTGCTCGGCGGCTCGATGGGCTCCGAGCCGCTGTCGCCGCGGGATGTCACGACCGAGTTGCGAACCGCGGACAGCGCCGCGATCTCGATCGAGCTCGTGGACGCGGACTCGCGACCCCTGCTCGGTGCGCAGGCGGTCACCGTACGCGTCGGCGGCCTCGGTTACGCCGCACGCACGTCGCGAACCAACGAGGCCCTGTGGCATCTCGAGATGACGCGCGACCAGGATCGCGCGACTCAGCCCAGGAACGCACAGATCACGGTCACGGACACCCTCGGCCAGACGTGGACTCGAACCGTCACGCTGCAGCCCGGTGAGATGAACCGTGTGACCCCCGCATCGACCCTCGCCGTGCTTCGCAGCGGCCACACGCGGCTACGCGACTTCGTCCGAGACCACACCGGTCACGGCGTTCGCGTGCGCTGGTCGCTCGAGACGCGCGACGCGACGCGCCACGGTTCTACGTGGCTGCGAAGCCGAGGGTTTCACGCCGTCACGCCTGTCGGCGACGCGCCGGACCACTGCGCGCAACTCCGAATGCGCGCGACCTCGAGCACGTCTCCCACCGTGCAGCAGGTCGTCCAGTGGCCGCTCGCGACACCCAGCATCGACATCGACCTCTGCAGATCGCAACTCCAACAACTCCGAACATCGCCATGAAACATCACTGTTCCATCAGCAAGGGACTCTTGCTCATCACTCTGCCGCTCACCACCATCGGGTGCGAAGGCGGCGACGACTACGGTGCCGCCCCCCTCGCCGCACTCGATGCCGAGGTGCGAGCGCCCGACGACAACCCGGTCACGGAGGAGAAGTCCGCACTCGGGCGGCTACTGTTCTTCGATCCCGTCCTGTCCGCGAACAACGAGGTCGCGTGCGCGACGTGCCACCACCCTTCGCTCGCGTACGCCGACGGTCGTGATCTCGCCGTCGGATTCGGCGGCACGGATCTCGGACCGGATCGCAAACCCGGCAACGAGTTTCCGCACGTGGGACGCAATGCGCCGAGCGTGCTCAACGTCGCGTTCAACGGCCTGATGGCCGCGGACGACCAGGTGAACCCAACCGAAGCCCCGATGTTCTGGGACTCTCGACTGAAGGGTCTCGAAGCGCAGGTCCTGGATCCGATCCGCACGCCGTCGGAGATGTCCGGCAGCGGCGTCACCGCGGAGGACGCGATCGCCAACGCCGTGTCGAGAGTGGCCGCCATCCCGGAGTACGCGCAGAGATTCGAACAGGCCTTCGGAACGCCCGGCGTCGACGCCGATCGCCTCGCGAAGTCACTCGCGACGTACGTACGCAGCCTCGTCACGCGCAACAGCCCGTTCGACCGATTCCGGCGAGGCGACGCAACCGCACTCACGAGCGAGCAGCAAGAAGGCCTCGCCGTGTTCGAGCGCATCGGCTGCGCGACGTGCCACGGCGGCCCGATGCTGACGAACTGGAGCATGCACAAGCTCGGCGTCGCGGAGAATCCCGCGCGCACGACTCCGGACGAAGGGTCCGGGGACTTCCGGTTTCGCACACCGTCACTGCGTAACGTCGCGCTGACCGCGCCTTACATGCACAACGGCACACAGGCGACGCTGGACGACGTCGTCGACTTCTACCTCGAAGCCAAGAGCCTCCACCCCCAGGTCGCGGATGTGGACATCGATCCGCAGACGGTCACGCCGGCCGAGCGACTGGCGTTAATCCGATTCATGGAAGCGTTGACGGATGACGACTTCTCGAAGTCGGTGCCGGACTCGGTGCCCAGTGGCTTGCCGGTGCCACGGGCGAGCGCCGAGGAGTGAATCGGTCCGCGACGCGACTACTTCCGCCGCAGCTCCACGACGACCTCTGCCGTCTCTCCCACGCGCACGTCGACGCGCCGCGGTGAGACCGGGTGATACCGTTCGGCGTCGATCCGCTCGAAGCGGATCTCGTAGAGCCCGGGCTTGCTCACCTCGACGACCATGTCGCGCTGCAGGCCACCGTCCGTCACGCGGCCGTCGTGACCGATCGCGCGGATGTCTCGGGTCGTGCGCAGCCCCTGGGGACCGGTCGGCAGCACGGTACCGTCCTCACGGAACTCGAAGCGCATGGCGTAGACGGACGGGAGCTCGACAGTCACAGACTGGTTGCCTGGGACCAGGTCGAGATCGACCCCGTTGCCGCCGAATTCACGCTCGGCCCCGTTCGGCCACTTGGGCCAAAACCGCACTCCCCCCGGCGCGGCCCAGAAGCGAAAGCGGCCCGGTTCTTCGGTCACAGCCTTCGCGAGGTCGCGCCGCACCTGGCCCGGAACCGGCTCGCGGAACCAGTACCACAGGTCATCGCGTGGAAGTCGTTTCCCGCTCCCGAAGTCGACGGTTTCGACGACGACTTCCGCGAGCTTTGGCAGCTCGAGATGGAGGTCCTCGGCGCCATCGGCCGTGAGATCGATCATCCAGACTTTCAAAAAGGGCATGAGCTGGACTCGGTACGTGCCGACCGGCAGGTCGGGCAAACGGAACTTCCAGCTCGGGAGCAGGCCGCCCACCTGCTGGAGATCCGCGAGCGCGAACTCGAAGTCGGGGCGACGCCATCTCTGCGTGGGTTGGAAGTAGACCTGCAGCCGCACGTCTTGCTCGCGGCCGAACTCCGGGAAGGAGATCACGCCCCCGAGAGTCGCGCGCTTCGGAGGCGGGGGCGGGTCGGTCAGAGTGAGCACGACTTCGCGGATCTGACCGACCTCGAGGGAGACCTCTTCGAGCGCGAGCACTGGCACCTCCGTCCACGATCCCCCACCAAGCTCGACGGCGACGCGGTACCCACCCGGCCTCAGGTTCTCGAGTCGCAGCCCATCGTTCGCGAGCGTGTCGTCGAAAGGCTCGAAGTGGACGTAGCCGTTTCTGCCGTCTTCCCGGATCCAGTAGACGCAGAGCATCGGCACGACCTCGAGCGCGGCGTAGCGCGCGAGCTGCACGTTCGACAGCTGGACACGCAAGCCGGCCGCGGGCTCGAGCAACAGCTCGCGATCGCCCTTCGAGACGTCGACCGAAATCGAGCCCCACGCGTATCCCGGCGCCCGCGCGTCCACGCCGACACCGCGCTCCGGCCGCCAGCGGCGCGCGAGCTCGACGATTCGAGGTGACTCGCCGCGCGAAGGTCGCAACGCCACGCCTGCGACCGTCGCCCTCTCTGCGTCGGGGTCGCGCCCCCCGATCAGCGCGATAGGCGAACGGAGGCCTTCGCCGAGAACCTTGCCAGAACCCGAATCGTTCCTGCCCCAGGCGGCCATGCCCGGCCCCGACCGAATGCGAAGTTCGACGTTCTCCAGGTGACGTCGTGTGACTGCGTCGCGCACGGCCAGCGTGAATTCCGGCCAGAACTCGGGTCGAACCAACGAAACCCGAGCCTCGTGAAAGACCACTCCGTCATCCGGGACGCGTGCGCTCGCGAACACGATCTGGGATCGCTGGCCGAGGAGCCGAGGGTGTCGAACATCGACCTCGACCTGGCCCTTCCGGATGTGCCGGAGTCCTTCCAAACGGGCAAGCACCGGATCGAGATCGAACTCGCTCGCCTGACCCTGCGCCGGCCACGGTCCCGCGATCTCCGTCGGCCACCCGTCGCGCTTGTCGCGCCCCGCCAACGCGATGGTCGCCATCCGTGCGTGTTCGTCGGAGACGCCCTCGAGCAACACGCGCAGCACGTGCGTGACCGGAGTTTTCGACTCACCGACAGAACTGGAGCCTGCGACCGGACTCCGTGATGCCGACTCCGCGTGCGGGTCCGCAGCGACGGCGCCTTCGATCTCCTCTTCCGATTCGGGTGACTGCCCCGACGTCCTCAGCGGCGGCGAGTCGGTCTGCGGAGACCGCGCCAGGAGATACACGCAGACCGCCGTGACGACCATCACGGCGACTGCGGCGGTTGCGAGGCGAATGTTCATCTCGGTCGCAAGCGGAGAAGCCGTCGAGCACCGTAGCATGTCACGGTCATCGCCGAATCTTGCATCGCCTCAGGAAACGGGAGCAGATGCCGGAGCCAGAACCGTACCGTGTTCAACTCGCCCACCTCCAGCTTCACCGGCACGCGCCCGACCTCATCTCACTGCGCGACACGAGCTACTTCGCCAGGCTGCTGAGCCAGCGGGTCTCGCTGAGGAGGGCGCCGAGTTCGAGGGGAGCGTTCGATCGACGGCAATGCAGCACTGCCGTGACGGCTGAAGTCCCTAGAAGAATGGAAGGGCGCGTGATCTGCCGGAGACCGCCGGTCGGCCATCAACGCCGGTACGCCATCTCCCGTGGTGCCCCGTGGTCTCCGTGGTGTCGTGGTGGTGAAAACCCGCGCGCGTGCCGAGCGAAAGTCGGCACCGCGTCGGCCCCCTCTGCGCACCGAGACCCCGAAGAGTTGGAGAATCCACCCACTCGACGTACACCACCCCCCAACGTGACCACCCACTTCGCCGACCAACTTTGGCACGCGGGCCGCGACCTCGCGCACGCCTGCCTCACCCACCCGTTCGTCCGCGGCCTGGCCGACGGCTCACTCCCAGCGTGGCGCTACCGCGACTACGTCGCGCAGGACGCATTCTTCCTCGCCGCGTTCGGCGACGCCTACGCGCTCGCGGGGCGCGCGGCTCCCGACGATGCGGGGCGCGCTCTCTACGCGGAGCTCGCGGAGGGAATCACCGAGGAGCTCGAGCTGCACCGCGGGATGGCAGCGAAGCTCGGCATCGACCTCGAGAACGTCGAACCGAGCGAGGCGACGCTCGCCTACACCGAGTTCCTGATCGCGACCGCGGCGACCCGGCCGGAGCCGTGCACGGCCGCGGCGATGCTGCCGTGCCTGAGACTCTACGCGTGGCTCGGGCAGGAGTTGCTGCCAGGGCTCGACGCCGACTCGCCTTGGGCAGACTGGGTGCGCACGTATGCCGACCCGGGCTTCGACAGCCTGTGGCGTCGCCTGGCACCACGACTCGAAAGTCCAGGCGTCGATCGCGACGAACTCGCGCAGCTCCACCGCCGCGCGATGCTGCTCGAACTCCGCTTCTTCGCTGCAGCATGGGGCGGAGACGCTCCGCGCGATCTCCCTCTCGCGCTGACCATCGCGGGTTCGGATCCTTCTGGCGGGGCAGGCATCCAGGCGGACCTCAAGACCTTCCACCGCTGCGGCACGTACGGCCAGTCGGTCGTCACGCTGCTCACGGCGCAGAACACGCGCGGCGTCACGCGCGTGCACGTCGAGCCGACCGAGCTGATCGAAGCCCAGCTCGACAGCGTGCTCGACGACCTCGGCGCCGCCGCGGCCAAGACCGGCGCGCTCGGTAGCGTACCCGTCGTCGAGACGGTCGCCGCGAAGCTCCGCGAGCGACCGATCTCGGCGCTCGTCGTCGATCCGGTCCTCGTCTCGAAGCACGGTCACGATCTCGCCGCGCCCGACGTCGCCGACGCGATGATCCGAGAGCTGATTCCGATCACGACGCTCGTGACGCCGAACCGCTTCGAAGCCGAGCGCCTGACCGGTGTCGAAGTGCAAGACCGCAGCACTGCCGAGCAGGCGGCCATGGCGTTGTGCGAAGCTGGAGCCGGCGCCGTCCTCGTGAAGGACGTGCCCGGGGTGCACGGCGATGTCTTGGTGAGCGCCGAGGAGACCCGCGCGTTTCCCGGACCGAGGATCGTGACCGAGCATCTCCACGGCTCCGGGTGCACGTTCAGCGCGGCGATCACCGCCCACTTCGCGCGCGGCGCAGGGCTCTCCGAAGCGATCACGGCAGCGCGCGACTTCATCGTCCGGGCGATCGCTTCGGCGCCGGGCCTCGGCCAGGTCGGTCCGGTCAATCACTGGGCGTGAGACCTACTTCGGCCACCACGCCTTGATTTCGCGGATCGCGGCCTTCGCTTCCGGGCTCCCCGGCAACATCTCGGCGCGGAACCCGAACGTGCTGCCCGACAGCCGATGCACCGCGAGTCGCGCGAGCGAGCGCCTCAGTTCGACCGAGCTGCGCAGCGCGCTCAACACTTCTTCTTCTGCGTCGAAGCCACGCTGCACGACCGCTTCGAGCGTGCGCGCGCGATCGAGCAGGGACGAACTCGCCGAGATCGCCGTGAGGGTCGCGGGGTCGTCCGGAGGCACGAGCACGCCTTGATACTCGCGCGCCAAGAACAGCGTGGCCTCGATGTTGTGCGGGTGCCAACCCTTGTAACCCTGGATGCCCGGCTCACCGGTGAACCCGAACCCACCGCCCTTGAACTCGACGCGGCGCAGCATCGCGACGCCGAGGTCGAACCATGGCGCCCCGTCCACCTCGAGCCGTTCTGAAGCGATCGCGGCCTGCATGAGCTTGAGGTGCATCTCCGGAGAGAATCGATCCTCCTCGCCAATGAGCTCCGAACGCTTCTCCAAATGCTCCCACAGTCGATCGATCGCCGGACCGATCCCTTCGTGCGGTGGCATGTGATGCCGACAGATCGACAGCGTCGTGATCGTCGACGCGACAGCGGCGCACTCGATGAAGTCCGCGCCGAGATACACCGGACTCGACGTGTCGGCGACGTGCTCGAGCAAGCGCTCGGCCATGCCGCGCCACACCTTCTTCTGCACCTTGTGCCCCATCGCCTTCGCCGCGCGGAGTCCGAGCGCCGCCGCATGCGTCGCGTCCATCATCCACGCACGTGGTTTTGCATCGGGCTCACCGACGAACAGCTTGTCCTTGCGACAACGGAGCAGCAGCTTGAGATCGGCCCGGCTTCGCTTCTCGCGGCCGGGCCAATCCGCCGGGAGCCGATGCAGCGCGACAAGCCGCCAGCCGATCGCCTCGCACTTGGTCAGCCTCGCGCGGAACATCTTCTTGCACGCCACGCGGAACTCGTCGGAATCGGTCTCGACACCGCTCGCGATCATCGCGAGCACACCGCGCCCGAGGTTCTCCTCGAGCCACTGCCACTTCTGGTCGACGAGAACGGCACGCGCGCGCTCGAGCATCGCGTCGACCCGGTCTGTCAGGACCGGTGGATCTTGGGCGACAGCGCCTGGTGTGATCGAGAGCGCGAACAGTCCGGCGAGAGACGAGTGGAGGCGCGGCATCGTGGGCGGTAGTCGGGCTCGAAACCGGTGGTAACCGATCCGGACGGAACGAGGCGATTCTAGGCGTCAGACCCGGTTCGACGCCAACCACCCTCTCCGAGCTCCGCGAACGCGCACGCCGGCGCGATCAACTCGCGTAGTAGAAGCGCTCGTGGAAGATCTTGCCGTCGCGCCACTGTGCGACGACGACCTGCTCGACGTGGTAGTCCTTGCCGTCGGTGCCGACCCAGTCCATGACGTTCTCATAGATCGAGAAGTCGTCCCCCTTGGCCACGCGCGGCGCCTCGAAGCCCCGGAACTCGGCAACCGAGTCGACGAACTTCTGTTCGCGCTCCAGGTTGGCAGCGAGGCCGTTGGTGTCGCCGTAGGCCGGCTCAGTCATCACGACGTCGTCGGCGTAGAACTCGTGCATCGCATCCATGATGCGACCAGAGCGGATGTAGTCGAGCAGTTCGTCGATGCGGACGTTGGTCATACCGGCCATTCGGCCATGACGACGCTCGGATTCAAGACGCGTCTTCTTGCCGCTCAGCGACGCCGCTTCAAGAGCTTCGAGGCGGCCGCCTTCTCCCATTCCCGGTAGCGATGCTCACACTCGACCGGCCACGAGAGATTGAGGTCGAGGTCCGAGAGATCCATCCATGCGATCTGCTGGATCCTCTGCGCTTTCGTCGCGCCTTCGATCGGGATCGCGAGCGCCCCGCCCATGCCCTTGGCATGCTCCCGATCCTGGACTTTGGCCTCGGCGAGACTCGGCAGCTTGCCGCCCTTCAGCGGCGCGAAGAACTCGTTCAGGATCTTCTCCGCTTTGGCCCGGGCCTCGCGCGCCTCCGCCAGAGACTCGCGATCCTCCGTGCTGAGGTCCGCGGTCGGTTCGGGAATCGGACGCCACTTCAGCTTCACGACCCGCATGAACGATTCAGGGTACTCCGAGAATCGGCGACGCGTCTTCGTGTGGATCGCGAACTCCTCGGCCAAACGTCGCACCTCGTCACGATTCCGGTCGGCGTGGGACAATCGGCCGAGGAGATCGGCCATCAGACGCATGCCGAGCGCCTCGATCGACGGCGCGTAGTAGTGGCCGTCCCGGTGCTCGATCTGCATGAGCTGTCGGCTGCAGCGCAGCAGGCTGATCGCGTCCGACACCGCGTGCTCCGGCGTCTCTTCCCATACGAGCGTACCGTGCGACGCGACGAGCAGCGCGAGGTGCAGCACCCCGACGCAGCCGATGTCGTCGGAATACGGCGTGCGCGGATCCGCGCGCTCACAACGCTTGCTGACTGCAGCTTTGACGAATAGATCGCGGGGGGACCGTGACTTCGCGACCGCGGCCTCGTACGCGTCCGCGGTCAGCGGGGCCTCCCACGGAGGTATTCCCGCCGCGACCGTCGTGAACTCCTCGAAGCCGTCGCCGAGCGTCGTCTCGAACTCCTGAAACGCGAGGTCGTAGAGCTGCATCGCATTCGGACTGCTCTTGCTCTTGTTCTTGGCCCCGTCGGACTGCGCGAACACCGGGCAAGCGAGCAGCACGAGGGAGCAGAGGGTCAGTCGGCGCATGGCGCGAGTCTACGCCGGGCGCGGAGGACTTGGGACCCCGACGCCCGTCAGATCTCGACCCTCAGATCTCGACTGCGGCCAACCGCGCGTAGCGGTAGTAGAACGTCAGCGTGAGAATCGACGCGCAGGTCGTGCCGATGCGGCCGTAGGTCTCGCCGTAGTCACCGATCGGCGCCCACGATCCCTTGAAGGGCTGCTGCGTGACCTGAGTCTTGACGACGTGCGACTTCAGTCGTTTCGACATGTCCCTCCATCCGTCGTAGTCCGAGCGGAAGCTGGCGAGCGCGTAGTAGGCCGTCGCGAGCGGATGGTCGTACGAGTCGAACCACGAGACGTCGACCACCGGCGGCCTCTCGCCGTACGGGGTCATGAAGGACTGGAGCAGCACGCTGGCTCCGGTCTTGCGACGATCCGTAGATACGGCATCGGCAATCGCGTTCGGCGCGAAACGCGCAACCGTGCGTTCGAGTTCGTCGAGCCGGAGCCACCACGAAATACGCGGGCCCGGATCGGACAGGGCGACCACCGTGTCAGGCATTGACCGCGCGGCCGCGATCGCCATGCGAACCCAGGTCAGCACCTCGACGTCCGCGGACTTCGCCCGTTCGAAATGGTCCTGCAGCACGCGGAACGCTCGGTCGACGTTCGCCAGAAGCCAATGCGAACCACTCCGCGCAACCACCTCCGCGAGCATCGTCGTCACGAGGGCGTGGTCGATCAGCCAATCCGGTTGGCGAGAGAAGCCGAATCGCCCGCGCTCGTCTTGTTGCTTGCGCACCCACCGGACGGCGTTCTTCAAGCGCTCTTGGTAGGGCCCCGCGCGCAACGTCGAGCCGTCGGCACTGATCACCAGCGCGTAGAACGCCGTGACGTGCAGGTCCTCGGGCCGGTGCGGATGCGCGTCGCCCGGCAGCCGCGGCTTGATCCGCGTCTTCTCGTCGACGTGCGCGTGCTTCGCGACGTCTTTCGACGCGGCGACCGGCATGCTGCCATCGGTCCGCTGGATCCGCTGGGTCCACGGCAACTCGATGTAGGCCCCGCACGCGCAGCGCTCTTGCGCGGGAGCGAACGTAGAGGTCAGCAGGGCGGTGAGGGCGAGACGCAGCATCGGTGGACCCAACGGCACGTCACTATACCTGGTTCAGCCCCTCCAAGATCTCAGTCCGATCTTCGCAGCCGAATGCCGTCCCTTCGGATCTCGATGAGTTCCCGCTTGAACAGCCCCCCGATCGCCGCCTTGAACGCACGCTTGCTCATGTCGAAGTGCTCGGCGATCTCCGCAGGTGCACTCTTGTCGTGCAAACGCAGAAACCCGTCGTCACGCGCGCGCAACGCTTCGAGGATCAGCGATTGGGCGTCGCGTGCGGCGGCCGCGCCGAGCTTGCGTAGCGAGATGTCGATCTTGCCGTCGTCGCGCAGACGTTGGACGTAGCCGTGCAACGCGTCACCGACTCGCAGGTCGCGTGGCACCTCGCTGGAGTAGATCAAACCGGAGTAGTGGTCGTCGACTACGACCTGGGCACCGAAGTCGTGGAACGACCACACCAGCAGCTGCACTTCTTGTCCCGGGCGCAAGTGGTCGATGTCGGGATCGAAGAACCTGCCGAGTCGCGTGGAACCGATCAACCGGTCCGTCCTCTTGTCGAGGCGCACCTCGACGACGTAGAGCGACCCGACGCGCATCGCGTCATGCTGTTCGATCTCGGGCACGAACAGGTCCTTGTCGAGGTTCCAGTCGACGAACGTTCCGTGGACGGTTCGGTCGACGGCTTCCATCACGGCGACGTTGCCCAAGGTGGCGCTGGGCATTCGTGTAGTCGCGATCAAGCGATCCTCGGAATCCGAATGGACGAACACGCGGATGGAGTCTCCCTCCTCCAGATCGCTCGGGAGGTATCGGCGCGGCAGTAGCACTTCCCCGGTGTCGTCGCCGAGAATCGCACCGCTTGCGACAAGTCGCATCACATCGAGGTCTTGGCACCGTCCCAGCTGGATCATCGACACCCAGTCTGAGGCCCGGCTGCCTGGATTCCAACATCCCCGACTCTCGTGAGCGAGCTCGGCATCAACATCGGCAGCCGCCGCTTCGCTGAGCCAGGGCCGGGCTCAGCGCACCTCGATTCGCGCGCTCTCCACCACCTCACGCGCCCAGCCAGAGAACCGCGTCCACATCGCGTGCTCGCGGACCCTCGAATGGTCCTTCGCGATCGGGTCACCCGAGAACCGGCGTGCCCGTACTCGCGCGATCACGGCGCCGGTCGGAGTCGGCAGCGGCCCGACGATCGAGTCGATGCTGGCGCGGAGGAAGATCTCCTCTGCCGCGCTCGGCCCGAAAACGAGATCCGTGACCTCATTCTCGCCGAGGTAGGTCCGCAAGACCTCGACCGAGTTGCACCGCTCGAAGATGCCGATTCGCTCGTCGCCCGTGAACCACTCCCCGTCCTCGTCTCGCGCCTCGTCGAACGGAGTGCCGGCGCGGAGCGACTTCGCGCACCGAGCGGCGCGGGTTCGCGCCGCCGTCGGATCCTCACGCCATGCGCCTGTCGCGAGGTCACGAGCCGTGAACGTGATGAGATCGACAGCGACGACACGCTTCCGCAGGGCAGCGGCGCTCGCGACGAGTTCTTCCTCCGTCAGCTCATCCTCCACGTGAGCTTCGTGCGCGAGGCGCTGTCGCCACAACCGCTGGAACACGCCGTTCGCGAACGTCGTCGTAAACGCCAACGAGCCGAGTCGGTCTCCGGCAGGGCTGGGTGAGATCGGCAGCCCGGGGAACCCGATCGAGTCGGGGGCCGCACCGGCGTAGCGTCGGTCGAACTCTTCGTCCGAGAGTTCGGCGCCCATGTCGCGCAACTCCTGCTCGAGAGCGATCTCGATGACGAGCAGGGCAGAAGCGATGCGCAGCTGCTGCGGCTGGAGCGCGAGCTCGCGCCACAGCTGCACCGTCGACCAATCGCTCCCGGCCGCGCGCATGCAAATCGGCGCGGGCAGGCCGTCCCACGGCCATTCGATGTTCGCGCGGCGCATGATTCCCTTGTGCAGCCAACCGCGGAGCAGCTGCATCCAAAACTCCGGGAGCGGCCGCGTGTTCTGCACGTTCGTCAGCAACTGCTCGCCGTCCGCACCCGCGCACTGCGTGCGCAGGATCTCGAGCGTGACCTCGGGCCACTTCCCGTTTGCGTCGTCCGTGAGGAACAGCTCGTCGAGCAGCAGCTCCGAGGTACCGCTCGCCAACCGGATCCGCTCGACCAGCTCCTCGGACGCGGTGGGGAAACGCGATTCGAAGCGCTGCGCAGCCACGTCCCCAGCGCGCGCGCACGCTTCCTCATCGAGAACGGGGGCGTCGTCGCCACGCCGCGCTCGTTCGTCCGCGAGCATCCGAGCGAATACACGATCGCGCACCAGGTCCGGACAGAACAGATGCACGGCGCGACGCTCCGCCCAACCCGGCGTGATCGTCTGCCCGTCGACGATGAGGATCTTCGGAGGTGACCCGACGTCTCGAAGCCGTTCGAAGACGGACGGCTGCGCCACGAGGCAGGGCGACAGCAGTAGAGCGGCAGCGCACTGCGGGACCATGGTGGGGACAACGGACGGACGCGGTGAGAACTTCGTGTGCCCCCTCAAGCGGGGAAGTGCGCACCGACGCGTCGCCTCGCTGCGCTCGATACGCGCCTCCCCACCAACCACTCCCACGCCCCCTCACTTCCCCCGCTCGAGTTCCGCCGCGCTACTCGGCCACTTCAGTACGAACATCTGCAGACGCTTGCTGACGGGATACGCCATGGACGGAATCCCGAACGCATTCGCAAGCTCTCCCTCCACGGTTCCCTCCAAAGCGCCGCACACGGCCCGATGCAGATCCTTCAGGTCGGAGTAGGCGAGCGTCGCCGTCTTGCGGCCGCGACCGTTGTGGGCCGGGTAGATCGTGACGTTCTCGGGCACGCGTTGGAGAAGCATGTCGAGGGTGCTGCGGTACTCTTCGAGCGACTCGACGAACAGGCCCCCGGGGTACAGGAAGTCGCCCGTGAACAGCGCGGGCATCGCCGCGTCGTAAAGCACGACCGAAGTCTTCGTGTGACCCGGCGTCAGCAGGACTTCGATCGTGCGATCACCGAGATCGATGGTCTCACCGTGTTGAAGCCACTGCGTCACACGAAACGGCTTCGCCGGATCGCGGTCCAGCCAACCAGGCAGACGGCGACGAGTGCGAGAGTGCGTCGAGTGAGACGCATCGCTAGATGGTATCCCGGAGCCACGTCGGAGTGATCGCACCCATGTGACCGCGTCATGGATCGTGACACACCCTTTGGCAGGGTCGCCGCCCACACAACCGAGCGACAACATGCTCACGAGGACACGACTACACTGTTGACTCGACGCCCGGTCGCTCCGCCAATGGGGTGGTGAAACACGGGTGCCAAGCTCGATGACCGACACGCCGGACAACGAACAGACCATCCATCTCGTCCTCCGCGCCCAGGACGACGACGAAGCCGCGCGCGAAGCGCTGTTCTCCCGGTTCTGGCCACGCGTCCGCCGCATCGTCGCGCTGCGCCTCGGCAAGAATCCGCGCGAGCGACTCGACACGG
Source organism: Planctomycetota bacterium (assembly GCA_028281765.1). Classification (GTDB taxonomy): domain Bacteria; phylum Planctomycetota; class UBA1135; order UBA1135; family UBA2386; genus JANQJF01. Next base: position 86,040 of record JANQJF010000054.1, read on the forward strand.
ACGACATCACGCAGGAAGCGCTGATGGACGCGTTCCGCGGCCTGTCGACGCTCGACATCGGATCGGACGGCAAGCTGACGGCTTGGTTGGCCCGCATCGTCGAGAACCGCATCCGCATGACGCTCCGCTCGAGCCAGGCCCAGAAGCGAGGCGAGGGAGCCGAACGTCGCTTCGCCGACAGCGCGGAGACGATTCGCGTGTCGCGCTTGCCCGGCGATGACGCGACCCCGAGTCAGTTCGCGATGAATCGCGAGTCGCACGACCGCATCGCGGACTCGCTCCTGCTCGTGCCCGAGCGGTATCGCGAGGTGATCATCCACCGCTACATCTGCGAGATGAGTTATGCCGAGATCGCGGAGGAACTTGGCTTCGCAAACGCGGACGCCGCGCGCGCCATGTACTCGAAGGCGCTGCGGGAACTGCGCCGCGCGATGCCGGACGAGCCTGAGGCCTGAGCGACGCGGTTCGCCGCCTCAGTCCCAAGTCCGATCCAGGCCGATCGTCGTCTCGAGGAGATTCGACGCAGTCGCGACTCCGAGGACCGGACCGCCAGGCTGCAGGGAGAGAGCCTGCCAATACTGGACCATACCCAGCAGTTCGGGTCGCCAGTCGACCTGGAGATCCACACGCTGCACGACCGAGACACTGGAGACCGGTGAGAACGGAACGCTCACCGCCGTCGCCAGGTCGACGCCGATCGTGCAGGAGCCGAGCGGCAGGTCCTGCCGCAACGGGCTGAACAGAAGCGCCGAAGCCGAGGGCGACAGGATCTCCAACCGGAACGTACCGGGCACCTGCGTCGCGTCGAGCTGCGCGAGCGAATTCCCGAGCTGCGGCCCGGCCACACAACCCATGTCGCGACTCCGCGATGCACCGGCGAACAGCATGTAGTAGACGCCCAGGGAGCGGAGGAACTCGGAGCCCGACTCGTCGGTGAAGGTGCGCCCGTAGTAGCCGGAAATCTCGCCGTGTACGTGCGTGTCCTTGTGGGACCACGAACCGATAGGATTGCCAAACGTGATGCTCTCGCCGCGCATCGTCGTGAAGCGGAGCGCGCGGATTCGTTCATCGGGATACTGGATCGGAGGAAGCGACGGATGCCCAGGAGGCAGCTGCATCGTGTAGTCCTCCTTGTTGAAGCTAATCTCGCTCAGGTAGTCGTGCGAGTCGATGTACATCGTGTGCGTGGCACCCCCACTCGACTGTCCGACCCAGTCCAGCCAACCCGTGGTGTTCGTTCCGTCCAGGTCCCGCATCTTGCGCCGAATCCCGACGACACGACCGCCAATGACCCGTCCCTGAATCGCAGCGAAGCGTCGCGACCGGTCCGGGTCGGCACTGAACTCTTCGGTGTGGTTCTCGACCGTCAGGTCGGCCGAAGACTGCCCATCCCAGGTCGTGTTGCTGAACCAACGATACCCGAACCCGATCCCGTCGAATCGGCCGCCACTCGACGTCGATACCTCCCAGCCCCACAGCCCGACGATCTCACTGTCCCCGTAACCTACGTAGCCCCCGCGGTCGTGCGAGTCGCTGCCGTAGACCGGGGATGTGAGGCCGTTCTCTGTGTGAAACTTGATCCCCACCAAGTCGTTGAACAGGGTCGACGAGTACCACGTCATCGAGACAAGCTTGTCTCCCGGCGGAACGCCGAACGTGTGGAGCGATCCACCGGTGCCTCCGCCGAGCCAACTCGTCGTTTCCGGCGCTCCCTCTCGACCCCAGGTGTTGTAGACCAGCCGTAGGTTGTTGACCTTCGATCCGGCGCGCACTTGAACCGCGGTCACTATGTGCCCCTTGGGGATGCGCACGTCGCGATAGCTTCCGTTGGATTCTCCGAGCAACTCGGAGTCGATGTCCGGGATGTAGTTCTGAGCGGGCGCGAGGTTGGCGGTCGCACCGAGGGTGAGAAGGGCCGTAGAGAGCAATTGGAAGCTGTTCATGGTTTCGTCTCCGAATCAGTTGGCGAGGTAGATGCGAGGCGGCGGGTTTCGAAACCGGACTTCCGAAAAAATCGGCCTATGCTGGCGCGTCCTCGCCTCCCGTCCTTGCGCGGGCCGCGCCCCCCATGCCCGATCGCACCCAGCACCTGCCCGAAGACGCGTTCGAGGCACTCGAACGAGAGGCGATGCGCATCGGCGCATTGCCCGCGCGGGAGCGTCGGGCCGCCTTCGACGCCCTCGTTGGCCGGTTTCCCGACCACGTCGAGGAGATCGAGGCGCTCGTCGGCATGGCCGCGTCCGACGACGAGATCACCCGGATCGAGCGCGTCGGCGCGTATCAAGTCGCACGCAAGCTCGGCGAGGGCGGCATGGGGCAGGTCTTCCTCGCGCGCCGCGCAGGTGCCCACCACGACGTCGCGCTCAAGGTCATCCGTCCGGACGTCGAGAGCCGCGAGGTCTTTCGGCGCTTCCAGCGCGAGGTGACCGTGCTGCGCGAACTGCAGCACGCGTCGATCGCCCGATTCCTCGAATCGGGGGAGGCGGAGGTCGTGTACGCGCGCGGCGTCACGACGAAGTCGCCATTCCTGGCGATGGAGTTCGTCGACGGTCCGACACTCCGCGTGTTCGCGGACGCGGAGGACCTGGATCTGCGCGCGCGTGTGGAGCTCATGGCACAGGTGTGCGACGGCGTCGCGCACGCGCACTCGCGTGGCGTCGTCCACCGTGACCTCAAGCCGGGAAACATCCTCGTCGAGAAGCGCGACGGTCGCGCTGCGCCGAAGGTCCTGGACTTCGGAATTGCTCGCGCCGCGGACATCGACACCCAACACACGCTGACCAACACCGGGAAGGACGGCCTGCTCGGCACCGCGCAGTACATGAGCCCGGAGCAGATCGCGCACGGTGCCAAGGACCTCGGTCCCCCATCGGATGTGTACAGCCTCGGCGTCGTGCTGTTCGAGCTCTTGACCGGACAGCTCCCCTATCCGATCGCAGGGCGTCCGTTGCCCGAAGTCGCGCGGATCATCGCCGAGGAAGATCCGACTCGGCTGCGCAGCTTCGACGAAACGATGCGGGGCGATCTGGAGTGGATCGTCGCGAAGTCGCTCGAGAAGGCTCCGCAGCTGCGATACGCCGACGCAGCCGAGTTCGCAACGGACCTTCGGCGCCATCTCGCCGGCGACGCCGTACACGCCCACCCGCCGGGCGTGCTACGCCGCGCCACACGATTCACCCGGCGCCACAAGGTCCTGGTCGGCGTGATGGCGGCACTCGTCGTCGGCTCGATCTCAACGGCGATCTTCGCGTGGTCGGCGCGGCTCGCGAAACTGGAGGCGGACGGCACCGCGTACCGCGCCAACGTCGCCGCAGCGGCGTACTCGATCGAGCGCTACGACGTCGCCAGCGCCGCCCACCACGCGCAGCTCGCCGCGCAATCCGACTCGGCCGACACGTTCGAACTACGCCATCTCCGAAGCCGGCTCGATGACAGCCTCGCACGGATCGACATCGGCGAAGGCGACGGTCTTTCCCTCGAGTGCTCCGCGGACGGCCGCCGCGTGTTCGCGTTGTGGCGGGCACGGGACGAGCGAGGGGTGTCTCCCATCGGATGGCGATTGGCCACGGTCGACGTGCAACGTGGACAGATCGTGAGACAACGCGACATCGAATCCGACGCGTCTTTCGTGCTGTCGGACGGCCGGCTGTGCAAGATCCATCCGGGTTTCGAGAGCGAGCCGCTGGATTCGACGGTCGAACCGTTCCGCTTTCGAGCCGATGCCGAGGCCTTCGCAGTTCCGGCGTCACCGAGCGGCGCCCTGGTCGCGATCGTGCGCGAAGACGGAGAAGTCGCCGTCGAGCGCCAAGACTCGACGCGCCGCTTCGCCCTCGTGGGACCACTCGAGCAGCCACTGGCACTCGGTGTGGATGCATCCTGGCTCCTCTCCACCGACAACTCGGTTCTCCGATGGTGGCACCTGCGCAACGACCCGGCCGCACCGATCGAGTTGGAGCAACGCGATCACAAACCGATACGGTCGCTGGCCGTGAGCTCCGACGGCGACCTACTCGCGACCGGCGGCGAGGACGGGTATCTCGAACTCTGGACCACGACCCGGGATGCCCCACCGGAGCGCGTCCGCCGCCTGGTCGCACACCGCGACGCGGTAGAAGCGCTCGCGTTCTCTCCGGACGGGCGACTGCTCGCATCGGCAGGCGAAGACCGCACCGTGCGACTCTGGGACGTCGAGTCCGGCACGCTGCGGATGGAGGGACTCGGCCATCGGGCGACTGTCTTCGCGCTGACGTTCGCCGACGAGGGACGTGCGCTCGTCTCCCTGAGCGGACGCTCGCTTCGCATTTGGTCGACGACTGGTGGCTTCCGGCAGTTCCACCATCGCTGGCCGGCCGAACTCCAGCGGCACGGCCCGCTGCTGTTCACCGGTGACTACTCCGGACGCCTTTCGATTCGCGACATGAGATCGTCCACGCTCGTCGCTCAGTGGCGCCCCGACTGGATGCCTCCCGGAACGCCGCTGACGTCGCTCGCGACCGACGGACGCCGGCTCGCCGTCGGACTCCGCGCCACGCGCGGTGTCGCGGTCATGAATCTGGACACCGGTGAACTCGAGGCGCGACTACCGAAGACCGACGAGCCGACGAACGGTTGGAACGTCGCGATGTCCCGGGACGGCAAGCTCCTCGCCGGTCACGGTGGCCCGCGCGGCATCTACCTGTGGGCGACCGAGGGCATGCGGCTCGTCGCACGCGTCGACAAGGAGGGTTCCAGCCGGCTGCTCGCGTTCAGCCACGACGGCACCCGGCTCGCGACCAACGGACCGGACGGATCGGTCGTCCTTCGCGACACGACCGCACTAGCGAAACTCCAGGAGTTGCCCGGACGCGTACGCGGGTACGGAGTGTTCAGTCCCGATGACCGTCGCTTCGCGGCGATCGAGCGCGACGCCGTTCGAGTTTGGAATCTCGAGTCCGGTCGCGACCACCTCCGTCTCACCACGCCCCAGATCGGCGTCCACGACGTCGCGTTCAGTCATGACGGCACACGCATCGCCTCGGGCGGCAGCGACGGTAGTCTGCAGCTCTGGGACGCCAGGGACGGCACACGAATCGTGACGTTTCGACGACACCGCGACTGGATCGGGGCACTGCAGTTTGCACCCGACGACCGCGCGCTCTACACGGGATCCGCGGACGGCGATGTGCGAATCTGGGACACGACCCCACTCGCCGCGCGCGTCACGGCCGCGGCGGAGCATGCGATACTGTGCGACGAGTTGCGAACGCGGGCGCCGCAGAACGCTCGCGAGCGAGAAGTCGCCCGGCAACTCGAGCTTTCGCGAAACTTGGGGAAGTAAGGTCGAGCCAGGAGTCGCTCGAGGCGTCATACGCCGAGCTTGATATCCAGCGCGTTCGTCAGCGCCGCGTCCGTGCCGTCGAACGACAGGGCCTGCACGCACAGGGTCACACCCACCAAGCCGTCATCGCTCGGAATCGGTAGCGAGAACGGGGACCCGGCCAACGTCGAGATGGTTGGCACTGGGTTCGGAAGGTCGCAGAGGAGCGTGCCGAGTACGAACGGTACGTTCGCAGGAGCCAGACCGATCACCGCGAAGTCCATCGTCGCGCTGGGTAGGAACGTCGTGTGGTCGACGACGGGCTCCCACGCGCTGCCGAGTCGCGGCGGGCCCGACACTCCGGGCAAGAACACGTCGGGATTCGCGGGCGTTCCGACCCGGCTGACCTCGACGCCCTCCACGTTCATCAGGAACGTCGGGCCCACGCGCCAACCACTGATCGTCGGCGAGGTCGGCGCGATCAATCCACCGTTGCCGAACTGCTCGAACGATCCTTCCAACGCGAATGCATTGCTGAACGACGCCTGGTTGTCGAGCACACCGCTGCGCAGGAAGCGTTCTTTGGCCTGGCCGATCGCTTGGTAGCAGGCCACGCGATACGACTGGCCCGCCTGCACCGTTACCGGAGTCGCGAGCGGAGCGTATCGAAAGCCGTCGCGTAGCTCGTTGCCGGTGCCGGCATCGATCTGCGTCGTGCCGAGCGCGTTGCCGGCGGCGTCGAAGAGGCCCATCGGGTAGGTGGCGATCATGCCCTCGTCTGCGTCGTCCCACAGGCCGAGGTGCGTGACATCGAAACTGGAGTTCGGTGTGAACTCGAACCCGAACACGACATCCGCGGACGGGCTCCAGCTGACGTTCGCCATGGTCGAGGTAGTCGTAACCGCTGGCTGGCCCGGCTCCCGAAACAGGAAGTTCGGGCCGATGAGGAACCCCCCCGTCGTCAACGACGTAGGCGCGATGAGTCCATTGGTGCCGAACTGCTGAAACCTCCCTGCCACCGAGAACACGCCATTGAACGACAACTGCGTGCCGGTCTGCGCGGTGCTGAGGAAGCGCTCCTTCTCCTGGTCGGCAGCTTGATAGCAGGCGACACGATACGACTGGCCCGCCTGGATCCTCGCCGGGTTCGCAAGCGCCACGAAACGAAAGCCATCACGAAGCTCGTTGCCGGTGCCGGCATCGATCTGTGTCGTGCCGAGTGCATTGCCGGCGGCGTCGAAGAGGCCCATAGGGTAAGTCGCTACGATGCCGTCGACTTGATAGTCCCACAGGCCGAGATGCGTGACGTCGAGATCGGAGTTCGGCGTGAACTCGAACCCGAAGACGACGTCCGTGGAGAGAGTCCAGCTGGCGCCGGACTCGGTCGAAGACGTGGTCACGGCCGGGGTCTGCGCGAGCAACGCCGCCGGCAGGACGATGGCCGCGAAGACCCAGCCGGCGAGGAGGCTCGACTTTCGACTCTGCGAAGATTGTGACCGGGACGCCTGCTGTGAGGCGAGAGCATTGGAAGGAGAGGGGACCCGACGGGGCGCAAAGGATCGACCGGTTGTCATGAGTGCCATGAACGACTCGATGCCGGACCGCCGGTGACCGAAACCGAGTTCTCGGTGATTTCGCGGGCGGGTTCATTCGCGCCGTGAGCTCCCCCAACCCCTTTTTTGAAGGAATCCGTTCGCTCCCGACGGCGGACTGCATCGGAAGGGCGATCGGTTCTCGTCAACCCGAGCCGAGATGACCTCAACCCAGCACGGAACTCCTGAGCCATGAAGATCCACACCCACCTCGTTCTCGGCCTGTCCTCGCTGCTCGCAGCGGTTTCGGCCACCGCGCAGGCCGACCTCCAACCCGGCGACTCCTACCGCGTCCTCGCGGTCACGGACGCGAGCCGCACTGCGGACACCGCGAACATCGCCGTCTACGACAGTTTTGTCACGGCTGATATCCACGCCACGCCGCAGCTCGCGGCACTCGGCACCAACTGGCGCGCCGTCGCCAGCACCGCTGTCATCGCCGCGCCGGCCCACACCGACACACAGGCATCGAACGGCGGCGTCCCGATCTACCGACCCGACGGCGTCCGCATCTTCGACGACTACGCGCACATGTGGGCGAGCGGTGGCGCTCCCGCGCCGCACGCGGCCCCTGAGATCACCTCGAGTGGTGCGATCACCACCGCGGTGCGCGTGTGGACCGGAACCCAGAGCACCGGCTCCCCGAGCCTGCCGCTGGGCAACGCGTTCGGCCAGTCGATCGCCGGCAACCCGACTGCGCAGTCGGGTTCCTGGACGCAACAAGCGCCGCACGGGCAGAGTTCGAGCTTCCCGCTCTACGCGATCTCGGACGTGCTGACTGTCCCCGGTCCGGTGTATCCAGCCGACCTCCAACCGGGCGATCAGTTCCGATTGATCTTCGTCACGGACAGCATGCGCGACGCGACGTCTGCTGACGTTGCAGACTACGACGCGTTGGCACAGACCGACGCCGCGGCGACGCCGGCGCTGTCACTCTTCCATACGACGTGGCAGGCCCTGGTGAGTACGCCGACCGTCAACGCCAAGGTCCACACCGGAACGGATCCGGCCGACGTCGGTGTGCCGATCTACCGAACCGATGGCACCCGAGCCTGCGAACACTACGTGCACCTGTGGGGCACGGGCAGTTCAGGGTACGGGCCGCTGCTGGCCCCGATCGAGCTCGCGGCCGACGGCAGCCAAGCCGTCGCCCTCCATTCGCGTGTCTGGACCGGAACGAGCCACAACGGCAACACAAGCGATCCACTCGGCGACGCGAGCCCCCGTTCGCAGACCGGCAACTTCACCAGCTTGAGCACCCCATGGGTGTGGTCCAACGACGTTCTGCAGACCGAGATCCGACCCGTCTACGCGATCTCCGGAGTCATCACGGTTCCCGTGACCGCCAGCGCCACCGCCTACGGCGCCGGCTGCGGCAATCCGGCGCTCTCGATGTCGACCCCGGACACCGCGCTCCCGGCAATCGGGGGAACGCCCCGCGTCGACCTGCAGAACATGGCGACCCCCACGGGTGTCATCCTGCTCGGCCTCAGCAGCGCGAACATCCCGCTCGATGTTCTGGGAATGCCGGGCTGCGATCTGCTGCATTCGTCAGATCTACACGGTGCGCAGGTCTCACCTTTGTTCGGCGGCACCGGCTACTTCGAACTCCCGTTGGCGAACCAGCAGAGTCTGTTGGGGATGCGCGTGTTCCTGCAGGGTGTCGTCGTTGACCCGGACCTCAACGGTCTGGGGCTCGCAGTCAGCAACGGCGTCGAGTGGGTGATCGGAAATCAGTGATCGAGGACGGGGATCGCCGCGTCTGGTGCTGACGCTCGGTCGCGTGCGCATCACGCGGATCGATCTTTGCCGTCCGGTGCCCGATCGATCGCGCTAGACTCCGGCCCCCGTGGACCTTCTCACGCCCCTCTCCTTCCTCTTCTTCACCGCCCTCGTCGCCATCCTCACCTGGCGACTGACCCGCGGCCGACTCGCCGACGACGAGACCAGCTACTTCCTCGCCGGCCGTTCGCTGACCGGCGTGTTCATCGCGGGCTCGCTGCTGTTGACCAACCTCTCGACCGAGCAGCTGGTCGGTCTCAACGGAGGCGCGTTCGCCGACGGTCTCGTGGTCATGGCCTGGGAAGTGGTCGCGGGCGTCTCGCTCGTCGCGCTCGCGCTGTTCTTCCTGCCGCGCTACCTCAAGTCCGGCATCGCCACCATTCCAGAGTTCCTCGAGGGCCGCTACGGCGCGGGCACCCGGTCGCTGACGACGTTCCTGTTCATCGTCGCGTACATGCTGATCCTGCTGCCGTTCGTGCTGTTCCTCGGCGCGAAGGGTCTCGACGGCATGCTCGGTCTGCAGGAGATGCTCGGGCTCGGCGAGGTCGCGACGATCTACGCGGTCGTGATCTTCATCGGCGTCGTCGGTTCGGCGTACGCGATCTTCGGCGGGCTGCGCGCGGTCGCGGTGTCCGACACGTTCAACGGCGTCGGGCTGCTGATCGGTGGAATGCTGATCACGGTGTTCGCGCTGAACGCCGCCACGGGCGACGGCACGATCGGCGAGGTCTTCGCCGAACTCGAGCGCGCGAAGCCGAATGCACTCAACTCGCTCGGCCAGTCGGGCACTTCCCTGCACTGGCCGACGCTGTTCACCGGCGTGCTGCTGCTCAACTTCTTCTACTGGACCACGAACCAGCAGATCATCCAGCGCACCTTCGGCGCCAAGAACCTCGCCGAAGGACAGAAGGGCGTGCTGCTCGCGGCCTTCTTCAAGATCCTCGCGCCGCTGGCCCTCGTGCTGCCGGGTCTCCTCGCATTCCGCATCTTCGACGCCGACCCGACCGTCGACGTGCATGCGCTCGAGCAGGGCGAGGTCTACGGCATGCTCGTCAACCGCGTGCTGCCTGCGCCACTGACCGGCTTCTTCGCCGCGGTCGTGATGGGCTCGATCCTGTCGACGTTCAACTCGGTGCTCAACTCGAGTGCGACCCTGTTCTCGCTCGGCGTCTATCGCACCCTGCTCAAGCCCGATGCCACCCACCACGAGGTCGTGCGGTCGGGCCGGATCTGCAGCACGGTCGTGATGATCGGCGCGGTGTCGCTCGGTCCGCTGGTGTTCTTGAAGGTCGATGGCCTGTTCAACTACTTCCAAGCCCTCAACGGGATCTACTTCATCCCGCTGAGCGCGATCGTGATGTTCGGCTTCTTCAACCGGACGGCAAACGGCACGACCGCGATCCTCTGCATCGTGCTCGGGTTGATCGCGATGATCCTCGGCACGTTCGTGTTCGGAGACGCGATCGCCGAGGCCTGGGGTCCGGCGGGCGGCTTCCACTACATGGGCGTCGTGTTCGTGGTCCTGATCGTGCTTCAGTGGGTGCTCGGGCGATCCATGCGGCGCGAGATCCCGTACGAACAGCAGGACGCGAAGGTCGTCGACTTGACCCCGTGGCGGCTCGCACGGCCGGTCGGTTTCGGTCTCGTCGTGTTCGTGTTGGCGATCTACGCGTACTTCGCGAGCTAACGGGCGTCACCGACTACAGCGCCGAGAACAGCGCATCACCGCGACTCGGACAGTGTCACCTCGACGTCCTCGTACTCCCCCTGCCGCAGATCGACCATCACGCGCTTCTCTTCGTACCCCGACGAACGCAGCAGCAGCTCGTATCCACCCGGACTCAGCTCGCTGAACGACTCGTGATTCGCGTACGGATAGATCTTCCAGCTGCTCCCCCCGTAGCGGCCACCGCCCACGTCGACGAACAGGTTCAGCCACTTGCGGTTGCCCTTGTCGTCGAAGAACTCGTACTCGCCGCTGAGCAGCTTCCCATCCTCGCCGCGAACCGTGACCCGCAGCCCCGCACCCTTCGGCATCGTGACCGGCCGCGTGACGACTTGGCCGGGATCGAGTTCGATTTCGAACGTCGTTCGGTGGAAGAGCCCCTGTTCGTATCCGTTCTTGCCGGCGCAAAGCTCGACACGGTGCGTACCGGGGAAGAGGTCTTCGATCTTCAGCTGTCCATCGACGACCGCGACCTTGCGGATGTCGGGTGGGAACTCGTACATCCCGTCGCGCCACGATCGCACCCGGAACGTGTCCGAGATCTCGTCACGAGGGTTCTCCAACGCGATGACCAGCGTCGCGGTCTCCTGAATCGGCTCGAGCTCGACCGGAACGACGACTTCCCCACCGGACTTCGCCGTCCGAAACGCGAACGGCGACGGCGGCCGACCGGGGAACACCACCTCGCCTGTCAACTCTTGCTCCGGCGGAGCCTGGAACGCGTAGCTCGTCTCGTCTTTCGACAGCGCGAACTGCGTCGTGATGATCTCCGGGACGAAGTTGAGACCCTTGGCATTCGGATCCGCGACGAGGCGAAGATCGACGCCATTCTCGTCGACGGGCGTGGCGTAGGCGGAACGCTTCTTGAGAAGCAGGCGACCATCGTCTTCGCGCGCGAGGTCACCCGAGAGTTCGAAGCGAAGCGTCGTCCACCGCATCGCGAACTCCACGCCGTGCTCGGGTGCGCGCACCAAAAGGGCCGGCTTGTCGCCGTTGATGCGGTATCGCTCTTTTCCACCCGCATCGTCCCACAGTCCGGGTAGAGACTCGGGTGCCCCAGGCACCTCCCGAATGCGCAGGATGTATTCGCCTTCGCCGAGACCGCGGAAGGCGAAGGCGCCGCTCGCGTCGCAACCCACCCGCTGGCGCCCCAGCTCGAAGCGACCGTTCTCGCGGGGGTTGGCGCCTTCGGTGTCGAAACCGGGCGCCAGCCACAGAAGGTGCATCGACCAGCCATCGCCGCGGAAACTCCGCCCTTCGTACACCGACCAGCTCACGGCCTCCTCACCCACGCCGGGCGGTGAAGCCGTTCGCCACGTCGGCGGGATCGCGTCGATCGCAGCACCCGCCAACGGCTCGTCGCCACGCCGGGCGAAGCCGGTGATCGCGTGCCCGGGCTCGATCACGATGTCCCCGAGATCGTGACGACTACCGAGCACGGCCTCGACGCGCATCGTCGTCGGGCGTCGTCCCTCCTCGTACGACGCCAGCGCATACGGACCCGCGATGGCGACGCGGATGTCGAACGCACCGTCCGCCCCACACTTCACGCCGACCCCGTCCTTGTCGATCGGAAAGTCGTCCTCGAGCTGCACGATTCCGACCTGAGCTTCGGATGCCGCAACGCCATCCTCTCGCGTCACGCGACCATGGAACACCGCGGCGGGGTCGAGGGTCACGCGAACCTCGTAGACGGTCGTGCCATCGTCCGACTCGATGCCGTCGGTCAGCGGCACCCGCGTCGTCGCGATCAGGTGCACCGGGTGATCGACGGCGACTTCGAGCGTGTCGACACGCACATCTTCTCTCCGCTCTGCCGCCGCCGCGAAGAATGGGTCGAGGCCGAACTCACTCGAGAGTCCCTGACACGGCCACGACCCGCGCACGTCGTCGGGCCATTGCGGCGCGTAGTTCTGCGCCACGTCGTATCCGATCAGCGCGGCTTCGGTCTTCGGATCGACACGCCCGGACGTCGGCAGCCCCTCACGTCGTTGGAACGTGCGCACAGCATCCTGAATCTGCGGACCCGGCTGCCCGTCGATCTCGAGGGCCGATCCGACGACGCGGTTGAGCGATCTCTGCACCCACTTCACGTAGGTGAGCCACTGTTCGTCGGTCGCGACGCTCCGGTCAAACGAGCGTTCGTCGACGCCGGTGACCGTGACGACCGCCGCCCGCGCGTCCTCGACGGCGAGGCCCTCGATGACCACGCGCAGCACTCGGGATCCGAGGGTCACGGACTGCCCGACCGCGCGGCGCTGCGCGCTGTCCTCCTCGGACTCCTCCGTGGTCAGCCCCGCGACGTCCGGGTCACCTGCTGGCGATTCGGCAGTCGGCATCTGCGGAGACTCCGCCGGCGGAGTTCGCGTCGAGAAGAACACGAGGGCCGCCCCGATGAGAAACACGGCGATGAGGACGAGCGCGCGGCGGGCGTTCATTGAGGATCCATGTTGGGAATATGCCCCGCCGCTTGCGTCGAAGCTTCGGATTTTTCGATCCCGGGACGCCATCGGTCACGGCCGCTACGATCCGGACGTGACCACGACCCATCTGACGAGACTCCTCGCAACCGCCTCCGCGGTCTTCGCCTGCGCCTCAGCTACCGCTCAGGGCACCCCGCTCGACGCGGCGTGGGCTGGGCCGGTCGAAGCCGAAGCCGTGTTGCGATTCGGAAGCGACGGCAACGCGACGGCGAGCCGATCGGTGCTCTTATCCGAAGACGACGGCGGCGCGAGCGGCATCGCACTCGACGTCGTCGAACCCGGCAAGCGCGCCGCGTTCGCCGCACGCACGATGATCGCATTACCGAACGATGTGAGCATGGCGCTCGGACCGAAGCAGTACCTCTCGTTCGACGTCTTCGTCGAGGCCGATCGTGCGTGCCAGATGCTGATCCAGCTCGACGAAGTCGTCGGTGACGAGAAGCTGCGCGGCATTCTTGGACCGCCGTCACCCAAGCGAGGCGCGTGGCGCACCGTCACGCTCAACCTACTGCGGAACGAACTGCACTCGGACCGACGCATCGGCAGCACGATCATGCCGGACGGAACGCCGCTGACGCGGATCGGGTTGCGCTTCGACCCCAGGTGCCGCGCCGGTCTCCGCTCGGTGCGTGTGCGGAACGTGCGCGTGTATCGCCAAGACGTCCTCGCAAGGGCACCGGTCGATGCGTCCGACGCCGCTGGGCAAACGGCGCTGCACCGTGCGGCGATGGTCGGCGACGCGAAGCACTGCCAAACGCTGCTGAAGAACGGCGCGGACGTGAACGCCAAGAACAAGTACCTCTACACCCCGCTCGCGCACGCGGTGATCGCGCACGACGCCGCGACGGTGAAGGTCTTGATCGATCACGGCGCCGACGTCGCCGCGCAGCGCCGCCTCGGGTTCACACCGCTCTACGACGCCGCAGCCGAAGGCCAACTCGAGATCGTCGAGCTCTTGCTAGCCGCGGGCGCGAGCCCGAAGCAGAAGACGCAGTACGGATTCGAGCCGCTGTTCACCGCCGTCCACCACGGCCACCTGCAGGCCAGCGAACGCCTGCTCGCCGACGAACGCGTCGACATCAACGAACCGATCGCGGGATTCATGCCGCTCCACGTCGCGGCGCAGGGGGACGACGCCGGCCCGCACAGCGAACTCTACGAACGGCTGATCGAACTCGGCGCCACGGTCGACGCGTGCAGTGCCGCGGCCGCCGGTGACGTCGCGCGCCTGACGGCCATGATCGAGAAGGATCCCGAGTCGGCGAAGACCACGATTCTCGGGGGTTGGACCCCGCTCCACGACGCCGTCCGCAACATCCGCGTGGATACCGTGAAGCTCCTGCTCGAACACGGCGCCGATCCGAACGCCATCAGCGGCGACGTCGACCACCGTTCGACCCCGCTGCACTGGATTGGCGCCTGCGTCTTGGTCGACGACCCGCAACCGAAGCTCGCGGTCCTCCGCCTGCTCGTCGACGCCGGCGCGAAGCTCGACGTGCGCGACAAGCACGGCGGCACGCCGCTGGATCGCGCTCGACAGTACCGCAGCGCCGAGCTGACCAAGGCGCTACGCGAGCTGGGCGCGAAGACAGGTCGGGAAGTTGCCGCGGAGGATGGTGGGAAAGAGCGCTGAGGTTGGGCGCGGTGCGCACCTCACTCCCCTAGTTCTGCCAGAGCCCGTGCTGGATCCCACCGAGGATGTAAATCGCGAACGTACCCTGATCCGGAATCTCGGTCGCCGGCAGGGCGATCTCCGCACCCGCAGCCGCGGCTTCCTTCACGGCAGCTTCGATGTCGTCCACGAGCGCGTACGGTCGCACGACCGCGTTCTCGTGCGTGGCCATCGGCGCGCGCACGGCGATGCGGCCGCCGTTGCTCAGCGTCGCGGTGCGCGCGTTTCCGAGATCGGCTTCGGCTTCCCCGAACTGGACGCCGTGCATCGCTTCCAGACTGGCGCACGTCGCGTCCACTTCGGGCGTGACGATCTCGAGGTATTCGACGAACACGCCGGGCTCTGCGCTCATCGAGTTGCATCCCGCGAGAATGGGAACCAGGGCGAGTAGGGACAGCGCGAGACGAGGTAGGGAGTTCATGACTGCGGCCTTTCTTCCGCGATCTGGATGAGGTTGCCACACGTGTCGTTGAAGACCGCGGTCACGACCGGACCATGGTCGACCGGCGGCTGCGTGAACTCGACGCCTGCCGACGTGAGGCGCTCGTACTCGGCCTGCACGTCGGAGACGGCGAACGACATCAGCGGAATGCCGTCTTCCATCAACGCGGTCCGATACGGTTCCACCGCCGGGTGCTCGTTCGGCTCGAGGAGAAGCTCGGGACCGTCCGGATCCTCCGGGGAGACGACGGTGAGCCACGCGTGCTCGCCCACGGGAATATCTCTCTTCGTCTCGAACCCCAGCACCTCGGTGTAGAAGCGCTGGGCCTTCCGTTGGTCACTCACGAAGACACCCGTGATGTTGATTCTCATGATTTCTTCTTCCTGCCCTTCGGCATGGGCCAGCGTTCCGCGATCTCCCGGAGGGGAGCGCCGTCGAACCAATGGAGCTTGGAACGGCCACGGCGCTCGGTGACGACGAGCCCCACCTCCTCGAGAACGGCGAGGTGCTGCGAGATGGCTTGCCGAGACGAGCTGATCCCGTGCGCCATCACGAGACGGCCGCACAGTTCGAAGAGCGTCTGGCCTTCGCGTTTGCACAGTTCGTCCAAGATGATCCTTCGCGTCGGGTCAGCCAGCGCTCGGTAGACGTCGCCATCGGGTTCGGGCGTACGCATGGAGTTGAGGCCAGGCATGATATGCAAGCCGACACTTGCATGTCAAGAAGGTGATCTCGATGCGCGTCACGTGGCCACGTAGCATCGAGCCGAGGAGTCCGTCCATGCCGTTCTCGACCCTGCTGTACCCCGTCCTGCTCTGCCTCCCCCAGGCCAAAGAGTCCCCGAAGCCCCCCGTCCGCATGATCGCGGAGTGGGAGCCTGCACTCGGCGCGATGATCCGCTGGCCACTGCGCCTGCCGGAAAAATGCGTCGTCGAGATGGCGAAGGACGACACGCTCTACTTGCTCGTCAGCGAGAAGAACGAAGCCGCGGCTCGCGAGAAGATGGCAGAGCTCGAGATCGATCCGGATCACCTGCGAGTCCTGCGCTGCTCGGTCGTCTCCGAGTGGCCGCGCGATTGGGGACCACACCAGGCGTTCGATGGTGATGGCAAGTGGTGCGTCATCGATCCGATCTTCGCGGGCTACCCGCTGTTCGCGCGGGAACCGAAGGACGGCGAGCCTCGCATGACGTGGCCGACCGGCCCCGGAGACGATGTGGTCAACGCGGAGTTCGCCAAGGAGCTCGACGCACGACTGGTCGAGTTGCCCGCGGTGTTGACGGGAGGCAACTTCCTCAACGACGGGCACGGCACCGCATTCTGCACGCAGGCGCAGATGCACGAGAACCGCAAGCACGTCGACGAGGAAGAGCTGCGCACACTCCTGAAGACGCACCTCGGCATCCACCGCCTGGTCGTGCTCGAGAACACCGAAGCCATCGGCATCCAGCACATCGACTGCTGGCTCAAGCCGCTCGACTCCGAACGGCTGTTGGTCAAGCGACCGCCGAAAGGTCACCCCGAAGCGGAGCCGATCGAACGCAACCTCGCGACGATCGCCAAGCTGAAGAACGCGTTCGGGCGCCCCTACGAGATCGTGCGTATCGATTGCCCCGAGGTGCCCGTGCGCGGCATGCCGTTCGAGCGAAGCAAGCCGATCGCGGCCTACACCAATTCACTGATCCTCAATGGCAAGGTGCTGGTGCCGCTCTACCAGGTCGACGGAGACCAGGCGGCGATCGAAACCTGGAAGAAGGCGATGCCCGGCTACGAAGTGCTGGGCTTCCCGTGGACAGAGTGGCTGCACTTCGATGCGCTGCACTGTCGTTCGCGCGCGGTGTTCGACCGCGATGCGTTGCGACTCACGCACGGCCGGCTCCCGAACCACGTGCTGTACGACGCCGACGGCCATCTCGTCACGGCGACGATCCAGGCGATGAGCGGCGCGGAGATCGACGGCAACGCCTGCCGTGCCGTGTACCGAGTCGCTGGCACCACCGAGTGGCAGCAGGTCCCACTCCGACCCACTGGCTCGGAGAGCCGGTGGGTCGCGTCTCTGCCACGCTTCGCCCGGAAGGCGCGCGTCGAGTACTACCTCGAAGCACGTGATCAAAAGGGGCTCACGCGGACGCATCCGATCGGTGCTCCGCGCGCGCGCCACTCGTTCGACGTGCGGGAATGACGCCGGCGATCGCAACCGCCTCGCCCCACCCGCCGGATGTCAGAAAGTGCCGATCACGATGTCGAGCGCATTCGCGAAGTGCATCGGCGTCGCGCCGTTGTTCAGCGAACCGCCCTGCACGCAATACGCGTTGCCGACCAGTGCGGCCGAGTTCGGCAGCGCGAACTCGAACGGCGTGCCCGGCGTGAAGTTGCTGATCGACACGTGCCAGATCGCCAAGTTGCACAGCAGGTTGCCGGTCGCGATGCCGGGCAGCGGAACGCTCGTCGGATCCGGCGAGATCAGCACGAAGTCCAAGGTCGCGTCCGGTACGAACTGGCTGTGGTCGATGACCGGATCCCACGTCTGGCCGATGATCGGCTTCGATGTCACGCCCGGCAGGAACACGTTCGGGTTCGACGAACTGCCGACCCGCGGCACTTCCTGCGCCTCGAGCGGGACCACGATCTCCGACGACAGCGCGTAGAGGCGGAACGAGGACACGCCGTTGATCTGGAAGCTCTGCATCCAGAACGGACTCGTCGTCGTGAGGTTTCCGGCCCAGGGCGCGCCCGCGCCGAGCGCACCGCCGGGAGCTTGGGAGCCACTCGGCGTCGACCCCGTCCACGCCGCTCCACTCTGGTTCGCGCCGCTGGTGCTGATCCGCGGCTGGGCGAGAAGCGAACCGCTCCACAGCTGGGCGTAGTCGTTCGCGATGAGGGTGCCGTTGCGCAGGTAGATCGGACGGCTCAGGTCGGAGGCATTCGTGCCCGTGTTGGTTCGCGCGTTCACCGCGGACGTGCTCGCGAGAGCCTTCCATTCAGCGCCGAGCGCGGCCAGCGGTCCGTTGGTCGCAACTTCGTTGGTCACGAACTGGTTGTAGACCGCGATGTTCGACGACGTCGCGTTGCGCGACTCATCCGTGACGATGAGGATCCGATACACGTCCCCGGGCTGTAGATTCGCGGGATGTTCGTACGGCTCGGGCACGGTCAGCACGTCGGACATCGCGTACAACCGTGCTTGGGCATCGGAGGGAAATCCGCCTCCATGGAACACCCAACGACCGTCGGACTGCAGAACCTCACCGATGCTCGTTACGTTTGGGTCGCCGAGTCGACTGCTGGTTCCCAGCCCGGTGGGTCCCGTCCCGCTCCAAACGTACCCGGACGTGACTTCTCCACGGGAGTTGACGTTGGGCGTGGCCGCGAGCGGCACGTTGCTCGCATTCCAGAGTGCGTCGTAATTGTTGGCGACGCGCACTCCATCCGGTCGGTAGATCGGGACCCCGGTCGGACCAGCCGGCGCCGGGTCCGTCATCGTGTTCTCGGGCGCCGTGGAGGCCGGTGAACTTGCCAACGCGCGCCAGTTCGTGCCAAGAACCGCCAGCGCAGGCTCTGCGTTGCAGTCTGCATCGACGAACGCGTTGTAGGTCGAGATGTCCGCGCTCGAGACGGAGTCCGTCGTCGCTTGGGTGATGCACAGGACGCGATACTCCTGTCCGGGTGCGAGATCTGCCGGCGGCAGCTGGAATCCCTGGGCCGTAAGGGCCGAGGAGGTCAGGGCGGTGATCAGAATGGGAAGAAATGCAGCACGCATGATGGTCTCCGATATGGAAGATGGGTTTCGCCCTGCCCCACGCCGTGCGGTCCCAGAGGCGGCAAGGGTTTCTCACGATCTCTTGCCATTTCTCCGGCTCCCGTCGTGGTAAGGGGGGACGCGCGGTCCCGCGCTGCACGATGAATCCGACCGAATTCCACGCCCGAATCCGCTCGCTCTTCCACGAACTCGCCGACCTGGAGGAACGCGAGGCGCTGGATCGCCTCGAGCGCAGCGACGCCGCGCCGGAGGTGGTAGCGGAGGTGCGCGCACTCCTGTCGTTGGCCGCGGCCGACTCCCCGCCGAGCCCGCTCGACGACACGCGCCTCGGCGGCTGGAACGACCGACTCTTGCAGGGCGCGGATCGCAACGACGCCGACGAGGAGATCGGCGAAGAAATCGACGGCTACATGATTCGTCGCGTCCTCGGCGTCGGCGGCATGGGCACGGTCTACCTCGCCGAGCAACGCGGCGAGATCGAGCGAACCGTCGCGCTCAAGCTGATCAAGCTCGGCATGGACAGCCGCATGATCGTGACGAGGTTCGAGGCCGAGCGCCAAGCGCTCGCGCTGATGAATCACGAAGGGATCGCGCGCGTCTACGACTGCGGCACCAGCGAACGAGGCCGCCCGTACTTCGTCATGGAGTACGTGGAGGGCACGCCGATCGACCGCTTCTGTCTCGACCACGACGCGTCGCTCGAGATGCGCCTCGACCTGATCCAGCAGGTGTGCGAAGCGGTCCACCACGCGCATCAAAAGGGCGTCGTCCACCGAGACCTGAAACCCGGCAACGTGCTCGTCAGCTTCGAGGGCCAGCGACCACGCGCCAAGGTCATCGACTTCGGCCTCGCCAAGGCGATGGGACGTCAGCTCGTCGAAGCCACTCTCTTCACCGAGGTCGGCCAGGTCATCGGGACACCGGAGTTCATGGCGCCCGAACAGGCCGACCCGAACAACACCGACATCGATACGCGCACCGACGTGTACGCGATCGGTGTGATGATGTTCCAACTGCTCGTAGGCGAGCTCCCGTTCACGGCCGACGAAGTGCGCCGCGAGCTGCTGCAGGCCGACGGTGACGCGCGGCGGCGGCGCGATCCGCCGAAGCCGAGTACGCGCCTCGCGTCTCAACACGGATCGAATTCTTCGCTGCGGCGCGCACTGCGCACGGACCTGGATTGGATCGTGCTCAAGGCGATGGACCCCGACCGCACGCGTCGCTACGACTCGGCTGCGGCCCTCGCCGAAGACATCCAGCGCTTCGCGAACCACGAGCCGTTGGTCGCCGGCCCGCCGAGCGCTTCGTACCGCGTGCAGAAGCTCGCGAGACGCTACCGTGCCCAGCTCGCGGTGGCCGCAATCGTCGTGCTGGCCCTCGTGGTCGGCAGTGCCGTCGCACTCGACCAGTGGCTGCGCGCGAGCCGAACGGTCGGGGAATTCGAGCAACTCGCGGGCGTGGTCAACCACGAGGTCGCGATCGACGAAGAACGCGCGCTGTTCCCGGCGTGGCCCGAGCAACTCGAACCTCTCCGGGGATGGATCGAGAAACGGTGGCAACCGCTCCGGGACATTCGTCCGCGGCTGCGCAGCACGATCGCGTCGCTGCGTGCGCAGGCGCTACCGCTGTCCCCAGAGGAACGGAACCGCGACATCACGGATCACCCGCGCTACGAGGAGCTCGAACTTCTACGGCTCGAGCTCGACGCGATGCGATACGCGAACGCGATCCGTACCGGCGAAGCCGAGTTCGAACCCACGGAGCTGTCCGACCGACTGCTGAAGGCGAGCAAGGGCCGCCTGTACCAGCTGGCCTGGACACGGGTCGCGCCGACGGAGCCCGACCGATCGGTCTGGGGCGAGGAAGCCGCCGGGCTCGCGTTCGCACGCGCACTCCTCCCAGCCGTCGGAGAAGGACGCGAGCGCATCAGCATGTGCACCGCACTCAAGGTCTTCGCGTTCGCGTCACTCGCCAACGGCCAGGACGAGGACGCGGTCACCGCCGCCGAGCGCGCGGTCGAGACCGCGGTGGGAGCCGAGCAACACGTGCAGTCCCATCGAGACGAGCTGGCGCGCATCCGCGCGATCGCGGCGGATCCGGCGGCGGCGCTCGCACGCCTCGTCGAGTCGGAACGCGAGCTCTCTGCCGAAATCGAAACGCGTCGAACCTGGCGGTTCGCCGACTCCGAGAAGTCCGCGCAGTTCCTACACGACACGCTGTCCGACCTCGCCGCGCGAATCGACACCCTCGAGTCCGACGAGCTGCAGTTCGTTCGGCGACGCATTCGCTGGGCGGAGTCGGTGAAGGAGTTGACGTTCCGCAACTCCGCAGCCCGCTGCACTTGGGACGAAGTGCGGAAGACACTCGCGACCAGCACGCGCTACGCCCACGCCCAAATCGAACTCCTGGATTCCAACGTCTACGGTCTCGTGCCACTCGGCACGAATCCCGCAACCGGATACCTCGAGTTCTACCACGCACGCAGCGCGTGGGACGGTGAGATGGATCCGATGAAGATCCCGATTCCTCGTCACGACGAAGACGGGCGAATCGAAGTCGGCGACGACACCGGGATCGTGTTCGTGCTGTTGCCCGGCGGCCGCTACGTCATGGGATCGCAAGCCCAGGACCCGTCACAGCCGAACTACGACCCCCTCGCCAAACCCGAGGAGATGCCGCATGACGTGCGCGTCGGCCCGTTCTTCATCGCGCGCCACGAGCTCACGAAGGCGCAGTGGCGCCGCCTCGTCGCCGGCAAAGCTGTTGCGCGCGAACCCAGCGGACTGAAGCCGGGCACAGTTTCCGCATACGGCGCGATCACGTGGGCGGACCCCATCGAGCAGGTCGACTGGAGCGACTGCGTGACACTCGCGTCGTGGCATCGCCTCACGCTCCCCACCGAAGTCCAGTGGGAATACGCCTGCCGCGCGGGCTCGAGCACGCGCAACCCGTGGCCAAAGGAGCGCATCGGGGAGTTCGCCAACATCGCGGACCGGAACGCCGGCTCCCGGACTTCGAGGGAGCGCCACCCCGGCAACGACGGGTTCGCGCGCCACGCCCCGGTCGGTGTGCTGAAGCCGAACGCATTCGGGCTTCACGACATGATCGGCAACGTGTTCGAGTGGTGCCTCGACGAGAAGAACCCCTACCGACGTCCGATCCGTGAGGGCGACGGGCTGCGACTCGGCGTCACGACGAACAACCATGCGTCGCGTCGGATCCTTCGAGGTGGCTACTACCTTTCCGACGAGAATCAGGGGCGCGCGGCGCGCCGGGATACCGAGGTCGCGGGAATGCGCTCCCATGCGGTGGGTGTCCGGCTCGCACGATCCCTGCGGCCGAACTTCTTGCCGAACACGACGCCCGTGCGCTCGGTGAAACCACGCTAGCGGGCGCTCAGTCGTCCGACGCACGCAGGCGACGCAACAACCACGCCTTCGCCATCTGCCAGTCGAGGCGCACGGTGCGCGGCGCGATACCGACGATCTGCGCGGCTTCGTCGACCGTGAGGCCCGCGAAGAAGCGCAGCTCGACGATGCGCGCCTGCCGTGGATCGACCTCGGCGAGCTCCGACAGCGCGGCGTCGAGCTCGACGAGATCGAGGTCATCGCCCTCCTCGACGCCGATCAGGTCGGGGTCGAAGTCCATCGCCTCGCGATCCCCTCCACGCTTCTGCCGGCGCTTGCGCCGCGCGTAGTCCGCGAGCAACTGCCGCATCGCGAGCGTCGCGACGGCCATGAAGTGCTGCCGATCGCGCCAGCTTCCGTCCGCACCGAGCATGCGGGCGTACGCCTCGTGCACGAGCGCGGTCGGCTGCAGGGTATGCTGCCCCGCGCCGCCGCGATGCAATCGTCGCGCGAGTGCGCGCAGGTCGTCGTAGACGAGCGGAAGCAGTCGATCGATCGCCGTGTCGTCCCCAGCGTCCAACTGCTGGATGAGTTGCGTCACCTGACTGGGTTGGGGACTCGCCATCGTCGGTCGAATTGTCAGCGACGACGGATGGCCTTGTCCAGCCGACCCGGCCAGGCACGCCGACATCGCCGAAGAAACTCCGACTTCCGTTCGCGCCACCGCCCGTCGCGGGAACTCCGAGGTGTCGCACTCCGCGCACCCCCACCCCCCCGGATGAACTGCATACGACACCTCTTCGCTACCGGAGTGGCTCTCGCGATCGCCGCGAGCATCACCACACTCTCCCTGGCCACGGGAACCGCGACCGCGCAAGCCGCCCCGGAACGGGACCAGGCGGCGCGCACGCTGATGGCACGTCGCTCCTCGCTCCAGCAGAGTTTCCTGTTCGAGCACATCAAGGCACGGCCTCCCGTCGGCACGTCGACAGACGACTGGCTCCGTTGGATGGACGAAGCCGAGCGCGCGTTCGCGAAGAGCATCCGGCCCGAGCGCCGAGCCGGCGGCGTCCCCGGCAGCCGCGCCGAGTCGTTCTCGCCCTATGTCTGGTCCTGGATGCCGATGCTCCTGCGCAACGGCGCACCAGAGGACGAGATCCTGAACCGCACTCAGGTCGAGCGAGTGCTTCCGTCTCTCCTCGCCGACCTCGAGGCCGTGGTCGACGACAGGGAGTCGGGCGCATGCGAACTGCTCCGCATCCCGGACCTCGGCAACGGACTCTCCCGTGCAGGACTCCTGGATCGAGTCGACCGGGACATCCTCGGTCGTTTCCGAACCGCGATCGGAACGTTCCGAGCACGAGGATCCGGTACGTCGCGCCATCTACGCTCGGCAAACGCACAGCTGCGAGGGTTCGCGCGTTCGATCGACGTCGAGTTCGACCTTCGTGCTAGCCGACTGGAACTCGCGCAGGCGCGCATCGCGGCCATGGCCACACCCGGCGACCTGCCGAGCGGGTTCCCAACGATGGTCGAACGTCTCGCGCGGGCGTATCGAGCCGCCGACCGATTCGGATCCGCACCCGCGGTGCTCGACCTCGGCCTCCTGTCGACGACCGAAGGGGACTGGCCGGCGCGCGACCTCCGGGCACTCTACGAAGACTGCGGCGGGCGGACGGGAACGGCGCGGTTCGCGCTCGCGCGTCGCGCCGCCCCGCTCTTGCCGACGTCGGCCCGCTTCGATCCGGGCACGCTCGTGGACGTCGAGACGGGCCAGGCCCTCGACTCCGACGCGTTTGCCGGCAAGTCACTCGTTCTTGACTTCACGGCGCGGGGGTGCGGGCCATGCCTGGAGGCCGTCCCGAAGCTCCAAGAGTTCTACGAAGAGCACCCGGAGACCGTGATCCTCACGGTCGTCGTCGGGCCGGAAGAAGACCGCCGCATCGTCCGGGATGCAATCCGCGAACGCGGGGGTCGCTTCCCGATCGTGTACGACACCGCAAAGTCGGCGGAGCTGCTCGGAGTCTACGGCTATCCGAGCTACGTCGTCGTGTCGCCCGAGCGCCACGTGCTGAAGCCGTTCGGCCTGCGAACCGAGCCGACGCACTCGCTTGACGACGTCCTCGGGACGCTGGCGCCTGGAGGCTGAGGGGTCGGGGCTACCGCGAGAAGTCGACGACGACCGGCGGATGATCGGACCAACGCAGCAACTCCGGCATGCTCGACCAGACCGCGCGTTGGCGACGCGCGGCCAGCCCGGCTGTAGCGAACACGAAGTCGATGCGCGGCAGCGACATCGCGGCAGGTAGAGAACCCGCGGCTTCGACCACTTCGACCATCCCGGCGTCGCGCAGCGGTTGCAACGCGAACTCCGCCGGCCGCCCCTCGTCGAGGTGCCACTTCCACTTCCGGTAACGCTCGTGCGCGGCCTCGTCGTATCGCGGCACGTCCGGTTTGGCGATGCAGTTGAAGTCGCCGGCGATCAACGCGGGCGTCCCAGCTTCGAGCGCCGGCTTCACGCACGCGAGCGCGCGCGCCATCTCATGGAGCTTGCGCGCGGTGCCGGACTGCGGCGGAGAGTGCACGACGACGACATCGATCCCGGCCGTGCGCGCGTGCAGCATGCCGTGATGCAGCCGTCGCCCGTCGAGCGTTTCGCGCACCCGAGCGACGTTCTCGATCGGAGTGCGCGACGTCAGCGCGACGGGGTAGCCGTCCTCCTTGACCAGCGCGGTGTGCTCGTGCCCCCACGCACGCGCGGCGACGGCCAGGCTTTCGTGAGTGAACCCGTTCATCTCCTGGAACGCGACGACGTCCGGCCGCTGCGCCGCGAGCCACGCCGCGGTTCGCACGCGGCGCTGAGCACCCGGTAGGAACCGCCCCACCTGGCTGTCGCGCCAGCCAACGAGCACGTTGTAGCTGATGACACGAAGGGCATCGGTAGTCAGCCGGTCACGTGGTTCCGGCTGCAACTCGACCCAGTACGGGACGCTGCACGTCCTCGTCGCTGTCGCGTACATCACGCCGCGCAACCCACCGTCCGCCTCGTGGACCAGATCGAGCTTCATCATCGGCGTCGCCTCGGCCCCGGGCGTCGTCGCGAGCGTCGCTCGAAACCTCGCGCGCAATAGGTGCGGCTCACCGTCATGCTCGCGCAGCCCCAGTACCGGATCCCCGTCGAGCGTGATCCCGAGCCGTCCCTCGGCGCGGCGCACGACCATCGGCAGCGGACCGGCGGGGTGCGCGACCAAGCCGCGGAACGCGAACTCCAGCGGCAAGGCGGCGTGCTCTGTCACGGATTCCTCTGTCGCCGCCGCCCGCGGCTCCTCGATCACACGTTCGCTCCCGGCGGCAGGCGGTTGGGGCAACAATACCGGAAGCACGGCACGTATCGCCTGCTGCGTCGCGCCCCGCTTGCTCGTGTTCGTCAGCACCGCGACCGCAGCCTTGCGACCGGGAAACACCTGCAGCGCAGTCGAAACGCCGGGCATCCCGCCGGTGTGCGCGAGTCGACGATGACCACGGACGCGGCCAACTCCCCACGCGATCCCGTAGTTGCTCCCGGCACTTCGAGCCATCCGCGTCTGCATCGCGACGGCGCTCTCCGGACGCAGCACCCTCACACCATCGACCGCGCCGTCGTGGATCCACAGACGCGCGAACTGCATGAGGTCGCGAACCGAACTCCAGACCGCCGACGCGCCGTCGTGGTCGAATCCGTACGGCACGACCGGTTGGAACCCCGGCTCCTCGCGGGTCGCCAGGTAGCCGACCGCCGCGTGGTCGGCCTTACCGTCGGGCACTCCCAAAGCCGTGTGCGTCATCCCGAGCGGTTCCAGCACGGCGCGTCGCAGGTAGCTCGCGAAGTCGGTCTCGGCCGCGGTCGCGACGACGTGGTCCACGATGCCGAACGCGAGGTTGCTGTAGTTCGTGCGCCGACCGGGCGGCCACGCGCAGAACGCGTGTTCGCGGATCGACCGCGAGCGAGGCGGCGGCTCGTGATCCGCGTAGAAGAAGTTCCAGTGCGTCGGCAGCCCGGCCGTGTGGTTGCACAGTCGCCGCAGCGTGACGTCGGTGGCCACGCCTCGGTACGCGGTGACCGCGCAATCGGTGAGGTAGCGGTTGACGGGCACGTCGAGCTCGAGCTTGCCCGCATCGACCAGCGTCATCATCGCCGTCGCCGTGAACGGCTTGCTGATCGACGCGAGGCGGTAGATCGTGTCCGCGTCAGCGCGTCGCCGGCGCGCGATGTCCGCCATGCCGAACCCCTCGGCCCAGACGATGCGGTCGTCCTCGAGCACCGCGACCGAGAGGGCGGGCGTGTCCCCGTTCTCGACGAGCCGCGTGATCGCCGCGCGCGCCTCTCGGTAGCGGTCGGGTGCCGCAACCTGTTGCGCGATCGAGACGGGCGCGACGAGCAGCGCGAGGGCGAGTCGATACATGGGGTCTTCGTTCCGAATCGAAGGCGGCTTTCAACAGATGATTGCCGAAGCGCGAGGAGAAGCCAAGGTTCGGGCCACAGCTCGAATCGGCCGGCATCGCAGTCGGAGAGCCGATGCTGCGCCGACGGATCTGAGAGTGGGGCAAGCCGCCCCCACGTTCACTCATTCGTTGCCCCGCGCAAACAGCGAAGCGCGAATCGCCTGCGGACGGCGCGGCCGCCGCCGCCCGAACCAGGGCTCTCTCGAGGTCGGTCGGTCGTGCTGGCATCCCCTCCATTCCGTCCCAGCGCCGGGCGCGAACATGCACGAGAGCCAGTTCTCACCAGTTTGTCGAAACCGCAGGCTTCGATCGCGACACCAAGCGAACCGTATCCGTTCGCCGAGCAGTCCTCACAACCCGCCAAGGAGACCCTCATGCGCCACGCGCTACTCACCGCCAGCCTCTTCGTCGCCACTCTGTTCTGCAGCAACGCCTCCGCGCAGACGGCCTGGGTCGGAACCACCTACCTGACGCAGACCAACTACCCCGGGCTGAACCCCGGCAGTTTCAGCGTCACGCTGATCGAGCACGGAGACATCACGCTTCTCTACATCGATGGCGTCGACTTCTCCGCGTGTATCATCGAAGTCGAGTTTCCGATACCGGCGACCAGCCCGACGGAGATGTTCGTGTCGTGTCCACCGTATTTCGGGCACTTCACGTTGGACGTGCGGCCGGTCTTCCTCCAGTGAACGGGTGATCGGCGCCGCGAGCGCGCACTGCCGTGCGCGCTTCGCCGCGGTCACGCCATCGCGACCTTGCCGTGATCGTCGCAGTGGCCGTCGTGCGGGTGATGCAGGTGACCGTCGACGAGGTAGTCGACGTGGTCGCCGTGCGGCACCGCCTCGTGACCGCAGTCGGGACCATGTACGTGACCCGGCTCATGCCCTGTGCACGCGTGGTCCGGCGTGCAGGCCGATGGGTTGTTGGCGTCGACCGCGATCGCGTGCTCATCGACGTGGTCGCCGTGAACGTGATGAAGGTGGCCATCGTGCAGGTAGTCGACGTGCCCGTCGTGCTGGATGGCCGTGTGGCCGCAGTCGGTGCCGTGCTTGTGATCGTGCGCTTCGTGCTTGTTGTTGCAGGTGGTCATGATTCGTCTTCTGAATGTGAGTCGTGGTCTTCCGTGGCGTGTTCGATGCCGTTCGCGACGAGCGCCGACACGTGGTCGTCGCGCAGTGCGTAGTGGATGTGCTTGCCGTCGCGGCGGCGCGTGACGAGGCCCTCGGCGCGCAACACTCGCAGGCGCTGCGACACCGACGACAGGCTGTCTCCGGTCAGCTCCGCGATCTCCGACACGCAGAGCTCACGGCCGGCCAGCTCGGCGACGACGCGCAGGCGCGCCGGGTCCCCGAGGGCACGGAAGAACCGTGCCGCGGTGTCGGTGACGTCCGCGGACGGCGACTGGCGGTCGGGGGCCTGGTCGTGCTGGCAGGTCGGGTCGTTCACGGCTTCCTTGATCACCTGCACAAGTATGCAAGTGTAGAACTGGATCGACCAAGAACCAGTGCGACTCCAGCAGAATCTTCGCCTGCCCACCTGGCGCAATCCGGTGGCGTCCGTGCCGACGATTTCTCGTAAGCCCCATTGCTACGGGGACTTCAGCGCCCGATCAGACGACCTGCCAGAGACGGAGCAGCCGTCAGACGACGATCCGGATCCAGACGATGGGAGCGAGCAACAGCAGACAGCCCCCTCCGCCGGAACTCGGGCCTCGCCCGGAGGACTGGTTCCTCGGCGGCGGCGTGCTCGGGGCATCCCATGGAACGTTCGACATGTGACTCTCCTTTCTCCGCGCCTTCCCGACGCCAGTGCCCCGCGTCCGAAGTCCGCATCATAAGTAACCGGCCATTCGACCCGCTCGCTGCGTTGCTGCTCCTCAGTCCGGTTGTGCGGATCGCGCCTCCGCGGAGGCGCGACTCATCGGACCCATCACGGACTTGACGATCTCGGCGTCCTCCAAGGGCTTCTTACCGAACGCGATCCGCAGGCCGTTGACCTTGTCGTAGGAGACATGCACGTAGCTCGTGAGCGACAGGAACACGAGGCTGGCCACGACTCCCAAGCTCAGGATCGGATCCGCCATGTCGCGATTCGAGAACGTCGCCGCGCGATCCCGCGCAATCGGACCGAGAACCGGGTGTGCATCGATACCCGCCAACAGGGCACGGGCCGTCGCGATCGACGCGGCGGACGAAATCGCACTCTCACCGGCCTCGGTGAGATTCGTGGTCACGAACCCCGCCAATTCGTCCCCGACTTCGGCAGGGAAGGCCGCCATCGCCGCGGCCATGTTCTCGTGGTCGGTCGACTCGGCCAGCTCGATCGACAGCTGCTTCGCGAACGCGACCGCGTCCGCGTCCGTCAACTCGTTCAAACTCTCGCTCATCGTCACTCCTTATCGCCAATCTCCGGTCAAGCAGAATCCGTGGTATCCCCGGTCGTCCGCACTCTCGCGCGCTGCGGCACTGAGCGCTTCGGCTCGTGTCATACCGCCGAACCAGCCGCGGTAGAACCGCGTCACGAACGGCGACGCGTGGACCGCATCGATATCCCAGTAGGTCGAAAGCACGCTCGCGGCGCCGCGCAGAAGGAAGGCCCAATCCAAGCCGAGCGCGTCACCGCCGGCCCCTTCCTCCGCGATGCCGCTGACGCAACACATCGTGGTCACGTGGCCTCCGACCATGTCCGTGCCCATGTCCAGAAGCCGCCTGGGTGTCAGTCGGCCGGCGTACGACACGTCGCTGAAGTCGACCGTTCGCGGCAGGCCCGAGGATGAAGCGAGCGCGAGCGCGGCGCGATCGAGGGCCGTCGCCGTCGGGGTCCCCGTCGGCGGACCGTTCGGTGAGCGCGGCGGCAACCCGTGAGTGGCGAAGTGCACGACGTGTTCCGGCAGGTCACCGCACGCCTCGAACTCGTCCAGCGTGGCGCGCTCGTCACGGAACACCTGGCCGCGAGCACCGAAGGTCTTCTCGAGCGCTCGAGTCGAAGCATGGATCGCCTCGAGTTTGCTGCGATCCTTCTCTCCGCGCTCCGCGCTCTCATAGTCATCGACGCTCGGCGCGACGAACGCGACGTAGCGACCAGGGCGACTCGGCGGCGCCTCGAGCGTCCGGCGCAGGGACTGGATGCCGTGCACGCACGACACACCGACTGCGTCATCTAGCCGGCCGCCCCCGAACGGGAGCAGGTGGAGCGGCACGTTGTGCAGCGGCCCGTCCGGGCAGAAGACGAGATGCTCACCGAGGGCCGTCGGGTCGAGCCAGTTCACGAGCGGCGCGAGCAGCGCGAGAGAATCGCTCGTCGAGTCCCCGAGATAGAGGCGTTTCACGGACCACTTCTTGTGCTGCGCCCTGCCCACGAGCGCCTCGAGATCGGCTCGTCGCCCGTCGCCGCCGATGAGTTCGCGGATCGGAACGACCTCGTGGTGCACCCGCCCGGTCGAGGTGACGAGGACGAGGAAGACGTCGGAGTCGCCGACCAGGGCGGTGAGGTAGGACGTCGGCGCCGCGACGCCGGCGGGGAAAAAACGCAGTACCTCGTCGAGCTCGATCGCCGGTAGCGCCTCGCCGCGGTGCAAGTAGTCGGAGAGGAAGCGGCCTTTGCTGCGCTCGATCGTTCGGAACGCGTCAGCGATGCGCTCGATCCGGAACTGATGCTCGCACAGGACATCGTGCAGATGCGGAAACCGGGACATCAACGCGAAGCGGTCGTGCGGATTCGGCAACTGGTGCCGATGGGTCTCCACGATGTCGAGCACCCGGTCCAGCTCGCGGCACACGTCTTCGGACCGATAGCTCGTCAGACGACGCATCAGGACGCTGATCGCCCAGCGCAGATCGGCCTCGTGCAGTTCGTTCTTGCCGCGGGTCTCGTCGAGTCGACGCCTCGCATCCGCGATGCCGGACTCCAGGCGATCGTCCGCCGGCGCGGTGCCGCCAGCGATGTCCGCGATCACCCGGAAGTAGCTCACAGCCCCGGCCAGGAGATCCCGAGGTCTCGGAAGCCCTGCAACAGCTCGTCGAGCTGCGCCGCGACTTCGGGTGTGAGCTCGTCCACGCTCCGCAACAGCTCGACGGCCTTGTCGATCTGCTGCCGCAACGGCGCGGGCAGGATCGGATTCGCCGCGAGCTGCTGCTGCATGAACTCGAGCTGTCGCCGCGTCTGCTCGAGATCCGCGGCGGTCGCACCCGGGCTGCCGTCGACCTGACCCGAGTTCATCGCGATGCGCTGCTCGACGGCTTCGAGCGTGGTCCTCTGGATCGTCGAGAGATCGGCAGTCGCGACCTGCTTCACCTCCTCTGCGGCGAGGTCGTAGCGCCCGTGATCCGAGAGCAGCTCGGCAGCCTTGAGTCGGATCGATTCGCGATTCTGCCGCACCGGCCCACTCCGCTCGGACGCGGGCAGGCCATCGAGCCACCGGCCCCATTCGTCCGCCGCGGCCACGGCCTCGTCGAGCTTGCCGTGCATGCCGAGCCCGTCCACGTGAGCCACCGCAGCCCGCGAACCGATCTGCAGGAACAGATCGTCCGAGCCGGTGTGCAGATCCCTGGCGACGATGACCGCACCGTGCGCGATCACCGCGCCGAGCGGATCGCCGCCCATGACGAGGTCGCCAGCGATCATCTCGAACGCGTTCAGCGCCGACGCCGGGTGATCGATCTCCATGAACTGCGCAGCCATGCTCTGCCGCATCGTCGCGGGTAGGCTCGCGAGCACCGCAGCGCGATCCGCGCCCGACGCGGACCGAAACCACGACGCAAACTCTCGTGCCGTCGCAAATCCGTGATTCGCCATGTCGTCTCTCCGTTCGACTGACTGAATGTGTGCTCTCCTGCAGACATACCGACGAGGCGTCGGCACGCTTCTGCTCTTCTCCCGCGACTATACCAACGGCGAGCGACGCGTGGCTCTCGATCGGCGGTCACGGGAGAATGTCACAACCGAATCCGGCAAGATCGAGAACGGCGACGGCATCGGGAGCTATACCAACAGACCTATCCATCGGCTTGGACTCGAGGAACGAGTTGTGTTTCGGCCTATCGGGCCACAGAGAACACCAGATCCGTGAAGTCCATCTTCATGGTGTTGTCATCACTACACGAGTAGCGCCATCGATTCGTTCCCGCCGCGCGCACCTCCATTGCGGATCCTCCAGTCCACGACTCCTCAACACCGTCGCCCGTATCCCAGACGTTTCGAACGTGCACCTCCGCACTGGACTCGCATCCCCGAATGCGGACCGAGCTCGATGGTGTCGAGTCGGACCGGTAACCGCCCTCTCCACCGAATCGGTCCGTTCCTGAAATCGACCAGCGTCAGGTCGAGACCCAGGTCGTCGGGATACATGTCGACCTCACGACCTCGCGCTGGCGGACTTGCCGAAGCACTCAGCCGTCGACGTGGGCGCCGCGGTGTGTCGCCATTCCCTGGCCTCCGTGCGGTCGGCAGATTCTTCGACGGGTAGCACCGTTCCCACGATAGCGCAGGCATACTTCGTCTGGCCAGCCGCCTCGAGGTGGCGAGTTTCTGCACTTCGAAGCTCTGCGAAGCCGGCGGGGACTCCCCTCGAGCCCTCTACGACAACCATGAGGCAAACCCGATGAAGACCGTGATCGAAGTCGACCGGTACGGCGACCCCGCCTGTCCCTGGGACTACAGCTCCGAACCGAGCCGGCTCCGCATGCTCTGGCACTACAGCGATCAGCTTGCGATGACGCCGCGGATGGTCGTGCTCTCGGACACCCCCGAGGACTACGCCAAGAAGAACTTCACGGTCGACAAACTCGAGCGCGCGCTGACGGACATCCAGCGGCGATTCGGAATGCTGATCGACCTGACGCGGCGCGCGCGGATGCCGGGCACGCGTCTCGCCTGCACGGCAGTCGTGGCGGTCCGGCGCGAGAGCGTCGCGCGAGCGGAGTCGTTCCTGCGACGCCTGCGCGGGCGCACGATGAGCGGCGCGCTCCTCGACGATCGTGAAACGATCGTGGGCGCGTGCGCCGACATCGGTCTCGACTTCGCCGAACTCCAAGAGTCCATGGCCGACCCGGAGACGCAGGCGCAGCTCGATGCGGATTGGCGTGCGGCGCGGAGCCCGACTCCCGCAGCGCTGCGACTCGACCACAAGCTGGCCGATTGGGAGCACGACGGGGAGAGCGGCAGGCGATACACGTGCCCCTCGTGGGTGTTCCACGACCCGAGCTCCGACCGCGTTGTCACGGCGCCCGGCATGCAGCCGTTCGAATCGCTCGAGGTCGCGCTGGCGGATGTCGCGCCGTCTCTGGAGCGCAGGGGGCCGCCATCCTCAGCGACTGAGATCCTGGATTGGCACGAAGGGCCCATCGCAACTGCCGAAGTCGCCGCCCTCCGCCAGGTGTCCATGGACGACGCCAAGTCCGAACTGGAGGCGGTAGGCGCGCGGCCGACGATGGTTGGTCCCGAGAGATTTTGGCAGTGAACGAAATCGATCGATGAACGAACTCTCCACACGCTTGGCCACGCTGTCGGCACTACTCCTGTTCGGGTGCGCCACCGACGGCCCCATCGAGCGGGACGTCGCCGAGCCCGCCCCGTACGACGACCTCCTAAGATACGTCCCGACCCGAATGG
The DNA here is from genome assembly GCA_028281765.1 of Planctomycetota bacterium. GTDB lineage: Bacteria > Planctomycetota > UBA1135 > UBA1135 > UBA2386 > JANQJF01. The sequence goes on from JANQJF010000054.1 coordinate 119,233, forward strand.
AGAGCGTGCTGGCGTTTGACGTGCGCGCCGAGGCGGGGTGGCCACGGACCATTCAGGAACACTACGCGGACTCCGTCCAGCGCGGCGTCTTCGCGGGTCGAGCATTCCGATTCGGGTCCGGCTTCGGAGCGGGACCGTTCGACGGCGTGATGATCATCGACGCCGCCGGAACGGGACCGGTCCTGGACTCCGGTAGCGAGCCCACGGTCACCGCGTTTCGCGTTGGTGAGACCGAAGTGCGTCGGTTCGGCTGGACCGAGACCGCGACCCAAGGCGCACCGTTCCCGTTCTTCGCCGAGGTCGCACCGAAGCGGTGGGTCTACGCTTCGACCGCCGATCTGATGCGAGAATCGCTCGCAGCGAACAGTGCAGGAGGCGCAGAACTCGCAGTGCGGATGGGATTGTCTGGATCGGTCGACTGGGACTGCCCGTTCGTGCTGCTGCGAAGGCCTGCCGCCGACATCCCCGACGCACCGAGCGAGTCGGACCGCCGTTCTGCGCTCTGGGTGCGAACGCGGACCGACGAGTCGGCACGTCTGCGCGTTTCCGAACTGACCCTCCGCGCCACGGACCCGGACCAACTCGAGTTCGAGCTTCAAGCGAGGTGCAACCAGCCGATCCCCCCGGCCTGGCTCGACGACCACCCGTTCGTCTGGGAGAAGTGGGGTGGCCCAGAATTCGAAGGCGCCGTCCCGACTCTCGACGGTGACGTCCTGCGGTTGCACGGACACCTGCGAGGCCTGTTCTCACGAGAGAGTCCGGCGATGGGCACCTTGATCGCGATCGCGTTCCTCGGTGTTCGCGTGTTCATCTGACGGTGGGTTCGGAGTCGGTGCTCGTCATGCATCCGCGCCGAGAGCCGCGACGACCGACCCGATGAGCAGCTTCGCCGTCGCCCAGGTCGAGCGCCATAGCGGTCACCGAGTAGCCCTCGAACGACGGGAGCAGCAACGCAGCGACCTTGCGCGAGGGCAGCGAGTCCGCGGCGAAGACGGGCCGGCTGTTGGCGGTCTAGGCGACACAGGCCGAACTCGGTGAAGTCGCGAGTGGGTCGAGAGCGGCAAGCTGCGCCCGATGGTCGACAGCGTGTTCGACCTCGAAGACTACACGAGCGCGCTGGAGCGGCTCGGCGAACGCCCGAAGCACGGGCGCGTCGTGCTGCACGTTTCGGAAGCGGCACCGCTATCATCCTGGCCATGATTCGCGAAGTCACAACGGCAGACGTCGACGCTGTGATGGAAGCGGCCGCAGCGTGCGGTCTTCTCTCCGTCGAGGAGTTGCCGGTCCTACGGGAGCAACTCGAAAGAACGCTATCCGGTGAGAGTGAGCGTCCGGGATTCTGGCTTGCTGAGATCGACGGCGGTAGCACCGCGATTGGCGTGACGTTCTGCGCCGAGGAGATGATGGCCGACCGGGTGTGGAACCTGCTGTTCATCGGCGTCCGCGCGGAAGCCCAGAGTTCCGGACTCGGAAGCGCGCTCCTCGAGAGTGTGGAAGCGCGCCTTCGTGCCGAATCCCAACGGATGCTCATCGTGGAGACGGCGAACGGCGACGACTTCGAGCAGGCGCGGAGCTTCTACCGGAAGCACGGGTTCTGCGAGGAAGGGACGGTGCGGGACTTCTACGCCGAGGGGATGCACAAGATCGTGTTTCGCAAGCTGTTGTGAGTGAACTCTGGGAAGCGGGTGAACACGTGGCCGTCCTTTCAGCTAGTGAATCTCCCTCGATGCAGACCTGGCATTTGCACGAGGCACACTCGGCTGACGAGTCAGTTCTTGCGCATGTCCGGGTATTTGCTCTGCCCGCCAATCTATGAAAAGCAGGGGCGACTACTCGTGCCTAATTAGTGCTCCAATAATGGCGCAACACCTAATCCGCGTCACCTTGATGGCGCGCGGCTTCGAATGTAGCGGGAGTGCGGATGTGTTTGTAGCGTCGTTGGATTTGCGTGCGAGGAGGTCGCCATGGAAATGCTGGTCCGAAATTCGCGTTGAATGCGACCCCACTCACGTTCGAGTGATCGCCCGAAGCCGTGAGAGCGAGTGGATCTGCCGGATTCGAGCGGCGCTCTATGTGTTGTTGGTTGCGATGTTAGGCGCCGCTGTGCTTGGAATCACCGCCGGAGACGTTTCGCTATTCGTCTCCGGGGGAGGAGGCGCGTGCGTGGTTCTTGCATTCGTGCTTGTGGTGATCCCGTCGTTTCAGGCCATGCTCATTTCGGCACAGCGCCATACTCGCGATGAGCTTAGCCGCGCGATCGCGTCTGAGTTTGGGTGAATCAGTTCCTGGTTATCTGCTCGAGGAGACGGGTCGCGAAGTCCCAGCCGTCAGGAGTGGAGAGCAGCGCGCCGAGTTCTTGAAGGTGGGACGCTCGGCCGTCGATAACGACCTGTGTCCTGTTCGTCGTTGCTGCTGATTCGACCTCGCACGATGCTGTGCGTTGGTAAGAACGCCAATGACGAGATCTACTGTTTCCGCCACATCCCCGTACGTCACGTCCCGAGCCGGCGCGATCACGAATCCACTCTCGACTCCCCCCTCCGCCGGAGCAGCCCGAACCGCGCGCTGTAGCTCGTCGGGCATCCACGATCTCCTGGCCGCGGAATCGCCAGGAGCGCCGACTTCACGATCACGAAGCTCTACGCCTACCCGCCGGGCTCCATCGCACCGTACGGCAAGTCGTGCGCCGGGCTCACGTTGACGGTTCCCGACGACGCGTTGCCCGCGCTCGGCCAAACCCTCGAGCTCGAGTTCTCGAACGCGTCCACGCCCACCACCCTCGCATGCCTGTTCCTCAGCGGCACGCCAACGGCGATCGACCTCAGCATCCTCAACGTGCCGGGTTGCTGGCTGCTCGTCGATCCGTGGACCACGCTCGTGCCAAAGAGTCTTCACGGGCTATCGACGCTGCGCGGCAATCGTGTCGCGCAATCCCAGGTTGCAAGCGACCGCCCCACCGTGCTACGGATCCTGCGGACGACCTCGGTTTCTCGAACCTCAGATGCTATCGCGGAGAAATCGAGACTCCAAACCTCGATTGGTTGGCGACGCGTCGAAGTTCGGCGCAGACCGGCCGTACACACACTGGTTTCATCGATGCACAGTGAGTGTCGTGGCCGTTCCACCCAACGACACTTGCGCAGTCTGCGCGGGCGCTCCTTCAACAACAGAGAGCAGTCGTGCTCCATCCATTTGCACCGTCACCGCGGCACTCGGCGCACACTCGAACTGTATCCGGCCGAACTGATCAGTCCGAAGGCCGCGGGTGAAGTAGCCCATGGGGTTCGCGAATCGTGCTGAGATCGTGACGAACGCATGCCTCACCGGCTCCCCATTCGGGGTTCGAAACTCAGGGACGACTGCCTCGAGTCCATGTCGGGAAGTGCAATCGCCCGATCCTGTTTCGGATCAAACCTGCCTCGCAAGATCCACCCTCCCGAATAGTGGACTTCGAATTTGTGCACCCCATCCTGCAGCGGCTCGATGGGCTCGACCGGGTTGCGATGCGTGATCGAGTACGCGAGTTCACCGGGCTCGCCGAAAGACACCTCCACTCGCCGCGCGAGCGAAACGCTCGACTTCGTACCACTGAGCAACACCGCTGAAGCTCCCGAGAAAAGCGGCCTCACCACTCGGGCTTGACCACCATCGCGAGAGCACGGGGCGTGCAATACCTCATAGCGTGCGGAACGCGTGTAGACCGTAAGCACCCGGTAGCCAACACAATGCGACTTACGTCGACGGTGGCGAGCGGTACTCAGCTCCGCGCCGCGGACCAAGCTCGTGGAGTGAGAACGCGCGGGTCGTCACCGGCACGCTGCGCGGCGATCGGCA
>JANQJF010000123.1 GCA_028281765.1 Planctomycetota bacterium
GACATGGCTTGTCAGTGGACAAGTTGAGGAGCAGCAACGCAGCGGGCGGACCGTAGGGGCAGCGACATATGTGGCGAACATCGGCGACGCCCCACTAGGCGAACAGCGCGTCGATCCGGGCACGCACGGCCTCGGCGATCCGGTCCCGCGCGGCCTGGTAGGTTGCGAGGTCCCCGCCGAACGGGTCGGGAATCCCCGCGCCGGTCGGGTCGAGCATCTCGACCTTGTTCGCGGAATCCGGGTGGTAGTAGAGGATCGCGTCGGCGTGGGAATCGGACAGGCAGTAGACGTGGGTCGCACTGTCGAGGAGCGACGCCGTGACCGGCTGGGACCGGTGCGTGCTCAGGTCGAGTCCGATCTCGCGGCCGGCCAGCACGCTGTTCTCGCTGGCCGGGGATCCGGGTCCGGCGCCGACGCCCGCACTCGCGACCCGCCAACCTTTCTCGGCGACGTCCGATTCCGCGACCCCGAGCCGTTCCGCGATCGCCTGGCGCGCGATTGCCTCCGCTAGGGGCGACCGGCAGGTGTTCCCGGTGCACACGAACAGGAGGGTCTCGGCGGCGGTCGTCATGAGTGAGCTCTTCCTACAGCGAGCCTTCTCGACCGTCGTTCGAGCGGCATGCCGAGTTTGACTCCTGCCTGAGGGGGGCCTAACGTTCGCTCGTCTCATGAGCGGTGAACAAGCGCAAGAGCGCATACGCACGAGGCAGCTTGCCCAGCTCGGCGCGCTGTTTGCCGGCTTCGCTCACGAGATCCGCAATCCGCTGTCGACGATCGGACTCAATCTGCAGCTGGTCAAGGAGGAATTCGGCGAGGCCGAGACGCAGAGCGATCGCCGCATCAGCCGGCGGCTCACCACGATCGAAGGTGAGGTCAAGCGCTTGCAGGGCATCCTCGAGGAGTTCCTGAGCTTCGTGCGCGTGCCCAAGCTGCAGGTGTCGGCCGTCAAGCTGCAGACCATGATCGAGGATCTGGTCGAGTTCACCGGGCCCGAACTCGCCGAGCTCGGGATCGAGCTGCGCACCTTCGTCGACGGAGACCTCGTGCCGATCGAACTCGACCCCGCACAGATCCGGGCGGTGCTGGTCAACCTCGTGCGCAACGCCGCGGAGGCGATGGACGGCGGCGGCGAGATCATGATCGGCGCGCGCTGCGAAGGCGACGCGATGATCCTCCAGGTCACCGACACCGGCGAAGGCATGCCGGCCGACGTGCGCGACCAGGCCTTTCGGCCGTACTACAGCACGAAGAAGTCCGGGACCGGCCTCGGCTTGCCGACGGCGCGTCGCATCATCGAACAGCACGGCGGTTCGATCGAGCTCGCGTCCGAGACCGGCAAGGGAACACAATTCACGATTCGGCTGCCGCTGACGCAGCCGGACGAAGATGGGGGTGACGCGTGAGGCGCAATCCTGTTCTGCTCGTCGACGACGACGAAGCGCTGCGCGAGACGCTCGGCGAAGCGTTGGAGGCCTTGCCGATCGACATCACGCTCGCCGACTCCGGTACCGCCGCGCTCGAGCTCTTGGCCGAGCGGGAGTTCGCTGTCATCGTGACCGACCTCGTCATGAAGGACAAAGACGGGTTCGCGGTTCTCAAGGACGCGAAAGAGCGCTACCCGGCGTGCCGCGTCTTGATGCTGACCGGACACGGTGGTCGGGACATCGCCGTGCGCGCGATGGAAGACGGTGCCTCCTACTACATCGAGAAGCCGATCGACCTCGCCGAGCTGCGCACCAAGGTGCAGAAGTGCCTCGACGAGTACCAGCGGTCCGTCGAATTCGACGACCTGCGGCACCAGGTCGAGAGGCAGTACGGCTTCTCCGGCATCGTCGGTCAGGATCCGAAGATGCTGCGAATGCTGGACGTCGTGCGGCAGATCGCGCCGACGCACGCGTCCGTGCTGATCCGCGGTGAGTCCGGCACGGGCAAGGAACTCGTCGCCCGCGCGATCCACAACTCGTCTCCGCGACGCGGCAAACCGTTCGTCGCGATCAACTGCGGCGGCATGTCCGAGGGCACGATCGAGAGCGAACTGTTCGGGCACGTGAAGGGTTCGTTCACCGGCGCGATCTCCGACCACCAGGGCAAGTTCGAGTACGCTGACGGCGGCACGATCTTGCTCGACGAAGTCGGCGAGATGCCGATCGGGACGCAGATCAAGTTCCTGCGCGTGCTCGAAGAGCGCGAGGTCGCGCGCATCGGTTCGAACAAGACCAACCCCGTCGACGTGCGCGTGCTCGCCGCGACCAACGCGGACCTCGAGGCGAAGATCGAGTCGGGTGAGTTCCGCGAGGATCTCTACTTCCGACTCAAGGTCGTGACGATCGAAATGCCGCCGCTGCGCGAGCGGCCGGGTGACATCAAGCTGCTCGTCGAGCACTTCATCCAGCAGTTCTCCGACGCCCACGGCAAGGACGTCGAGGCGATCGATCGGGACGCGCTCGTCGCGCTGGTCGGGTACGAATGGCGTGGCAACGTGCGCGAGCTGCGCAACTCGGTCGAGAGCATGGTCGTGCGCGCGCGCGGCAACATCCTCACGATCAACGATCTTCCACCCGAAGTCGGCGCGCCGATGCCCAACGATCGGGATCCCTGGCACTGGCTCGCGGGCAAGACTGCCGAAGAAGTCGAGCGCAACCACATTCGCGTCACGCTCGAGCTGTCCGGCGGGAATCGCGTCAAGGCGGCCAAGCAAATGGGGATCAGCGAGCGCACGCTCTACCGCCGGATTCGCGATTACGGCTTGTAGGACGCACGGCACCGGACCATCACCGGATTTCGTGTTCCGAACCCGCGAATCGACGATACTGAAGGTGATGCAGTCCTCCGTGTTCCAGGTCGCGTTGCGCGGCGCTCTCGGCTTGTTCCTGGCGTGTGCCGGCGTCGTCGCGCAAGAGGATCCCTACCTCGAGGATCTGCGGACCGCGGAGCGGCATGCGAGCAAGGGCAAGCGCGCCCGGGCGGCGTCGATCTTCGAGGAGATCCTCGACGACGCCGACGAGTTCGGCGTCGGTGGGGACGGGCCGAGTGCGCGCGTTGTCCGCGCTGCGCGCCTCGGGCTGCTCGAGCTGGAGCTCATCGCGGGCAACTACGAGGACGTGGTCGCGAGCGTCGGTCGGCTCGACAAGGGAACGCGCGAGAGCGCGGACGTGCAGTGGCTGCTCTCGCGCGCGCATCAGCGGACGGGCGCCTACGACAAGGCGCGCAAGATCCTCGCGTCCTTGGCCGAGCGCGAGTCGGCCTCGCTGCGGTACGCCTGCGCACTCGGCGAACTGCTCGAAGAGTCCGGCGACCGGGCCGGCGCGAAGCGGCTCTGGCAGAGCGTGGTCGACCAGTCGCGGCGCAGCGCGAATCGGGACGCGGACGCGCTGACGTGGATCGCGCGCGCCCACATTCGGCTCGGCACGCGGGCCGACTACGAACAGGCGTCCGCGCTGCTCGTCGACGCGATCCGCAAGGAGCCCGAGCACGCGGACGCGCGCATCCAGTTCGGCTGGCTGCGCTACCTTGCGTACGGCGAAGCCGCGGGCTTCGAGACCGGCGAGACGGTCATCAAGAAGGTGCTCGATCAGCACGGCGAGCGCGAGGACGCGCTGATCACGCTGTATCGGATCCGTTCGCAGAACGCCGCCCTCGACAGCGGCAAGACGATGGAGCTGCTCGACCGCGCGCTCGGGGTCAACCCGAACAGCGTCGACGTCCGGCTCTATCGCGGGATTCGACTCCTCGACGATCGGCGTTTCCGCGAGGGCGCGGAAATGCTCGAGAGCGCGCTCGACATCAACCCGAACGACAAGCGCGTGCTGGCCCAGTGCGCAGCCGCTGCGCATCTGAGGGGCCGGAAAGAACGCGCGAAGGAGTTCCGCACGCGCGCTCTCGAAGTCGATCCCCAGTACGTCGGTCTGGACCTCGCGCTCGGCGATCGACTCAGTGCGCTGTATCGATTCGCCGACGCGATCGAGCCATACGAGCGTGCGTTCGAGCAAGAGCCGACGTCGCTCGACGTCCTGCACGGCTTCGCCAAGGCCTGCGTGTACACGGGCCAAGGCGAACGCGCACGCACCCTGCTGCGGCAGGCCGCGGATCAACAGAAGGGCCTGATCCACCCGTGGCGCAACAACGTGCTCGCGTCGGAGGAGCTGCTCGCCGAGGAGTACGACCGGATCGAGACCGAAGGATTCGTCTTCAAGATCCATCGCGACGATCGCGCGGTGCTCGAGGAATACCTCGTGCCGTTCCACCAGGAGGCGCGCGTGGTCCTCGGGGAGAAGTACGGGCATGTGCCGGCCGATCCCGTGACGGTCGAGGTGCTGCACACCTGGGACGACTTCTCCGTGCGCACGACGGGCTACCGCGGCTTCACGGCGCTCGGCGCGTGCTTCGGTGGTCTCGTGACGCTCGTGTCGCCGAGTGACGGCGACCTGCGCAAGAACGATTTCATGTGGACCGCGACCGTCTGGCACGAATATGCGCACGTGCTCACCCTGGCGCTCAGCAAGGCGCGGGTGCCGCGCTGGCTGACGGAGGGTTTCTCGGTCTACGAGGAACGTGCGAAGAACCCGACGTGGGAGCGCGGCATGCTGCGCGACCTGCTCGACGCGTACCACAACCAGCAGATCGCGCCCGTGCACCTGCTGAATCGTCTGTTCCGCGGGCCGCGGATTCTGTTCGGCTACTACCAGGGCGGGCTCATCGTCGGCTACCTCGCTCGCGAGCACGGCTTCGACAAGGTCATCGAGATGCTCCGCCTCTACGGCGAGGATCTGCCGCAGAACGAGATCTTCAAGCGTTCGTTCGGCATGGACACGCGCGAGTTCGACGCGCGCTTCCTGGAATACGTGCGTGACGAGATGATCGCGAAGCTGCGCATCGTGCCGCGCTGGGACAACCGCGCCGTTCGCCGGCTCGGCGACCGCCTCGACCGCAATCCGAAGGACGTCGACACACACCTCAAGCTCGGCTGGGCGATGCTGCAGCGCGGCATCGGGGTGGATGCCTCCGATCACCTGCGGCAGATCTACAAGCTCGATCCGGACAACGCCGAGGCTCGGCTGCTCCACGCGCACTTGCTGCTTCAGCGCAAGCGATTCGATGAAGCCGCTGCGAAATTCGAGGAAGGCTTCGACGGGGGAGTCGACGACTTCGAGTCGCGGATTCAATACGGGCGGCTGCTCGAGAGCCGCGACGACACGGACGGGGCGGCGCGTCAGTACCTCGCGGCGAAGCGATGCTGGCCACGCTGTACCGACCAAAACCTCGCGCCGCCAATCCTTCTCGCGAAGCTCTACCACAAGCTCGACCGCCGGACCGAGGCGATGATGGAGCTGAAGATGTTCTGTGGGCTGACCGCGCGCGCGTTCAAGCCACGCCTGACGCTCGCGGAGTGGGAGCACGAGGCCGGGAACTTCGAGTCGGAGGCCAAGCTCCTCGACGAAGCGATCCAGATCGATCCGTTCGCGCGCTCCGTGCACACGCGGCTCGCGACGGCGCTCGAGGAGCTCGGTCGACTCGGCGAGGCCGCGCGCGAGCTGCGGGTCGCGCTGTCGATCGATCCGAGCCTCGATCGCGACTACATGGGCGCCGAGAATCCGCCGACGGCCGAGTCCCCGGAGTTCCGGGCGAGTCAGGCCGACGTCTGCGTTCGCCTCGCGAAGCTCCTCAAGCGGTTGTCGGACGACGAGAAGGCGTTCTCCTACCTCGACCGGGCGCGCGACGAGGCACCGAATTCGGACGCGGCGAACGAAGCCGAAGAGCTGCGCGCGCGCTGGACGAAGTAGCGTTTTCCCCGGTGTTTCGGGGCCTGCGCGCCGATTCTGCGTAATCTGCGCAAAGGCGTTCTCATCCGCCACCGTTCCCGAATATCCTTGTCGGGCCATGCTCGCGCTGCTGCAAAGCACCTGGTCCGCGGTCGTCCCGCGTCTGCGTGAGCGCGTCGGTGCGGCGGTCTTCGAGGCCTGGTTCACGGAGCTGCGCCCGCTCGCGCTCGAACGCGGAGTCGTGCACCTTGAGGCGCCCAACCGCATGACCTGCGAGCACGTGCAGAAGCTCTACACGGGGCTGATCGCGGAGTGCATGTCCGCCGAGTTCGGCACCGCGCTGACCGTGCAGGTCGAGCCGGCGCCGACGTCGTTCTCGCCGGATGGCGTGGACGTCGGGCCGACGCGTCCGGTCATCGACGCGGCGAACAAGACGGCGTTCCTGGCGCTCGGGTCCCTCATCGAAGGGCGAGATCTGCCGTCGAACCTGTTCTTGTTCCACGGCCCGGCCGGCGCGGGCAAGTCGTTCCTCCTGTCGTGGTGGCGGGACCACCATCGCGACCGCGTCATGAGCTTCTCGGGAACGGATCTGATCAAGGCGTTCCAGGTTGCGCTGACCGAGCACCGCGTCGCGGGGTTCCGCGAGGAGCTGCAGCGATCGATGCCGCTCGTCATCGACGAAGTCCATCGCGTCACGGGGCACCGCAGGCTGCAGCTCGAGCTCGCGCGCGTGCTCGAAGTGCGGCGCAGCATGCGCGTGCCCACGCTGCTGACGTCGCGCTGGCATCCGAGCGAGATCTGGAACCTCGAGCAGTCGCTCGAAACCTGGCTCCTGTCGGGTTTCGTCGCGCGGATCGACGAACCCACGCTCGCCGGTCGCCTGCAGTACCTCCGGGCTCTCGAGGGCAAGCCCTCGATGAACGGGCGCGCGCGTCCGATCGAGGACCTCGCCCGCAGCGTGCGCGGGGGCTATCCCGAGCTGCGCCGTGCCTGGGCCGTGGATCGCGATGGGGGGCGGCATGCCGACCGCTACTGGCAGCTGATCGAACCACGCTCGGTGTTCGACAGGCTGCAGCAACGGGTCGCGGAGGCGCTGGACGTGACGCCGGAAGAGCTGACGGGCGGCAGCCAACGACGCCGCGCGAGTCAGGCGCGCAAGGTGCTCGCTTGGCTGTGCGTGCAAGAAGGTCTGAGTCGCGCCGAGGTCGGGCGCTACCTCGGAGGCCGCACGCGCGCGGCGATCAGCTATTCGATCAAGTCGCTCGAGAAGGACATGGCCGAGAACGAGGCGCTGCGACTGCGCGTCGAGGGTCTCTCGTGAGCTATATCGTCCTCGAAGGTGGCGACGGGTGTGGCAAGTCGACGCAGGCGCTCGCGTTGGTCGATCGGCTTTGTTCGGATGGTCGCGCCGTCACCCACGTGCGCGAGCCGGGTTCGACGCCGCTCGCCGAGAGCCTTCGCGAGCTGCTGTTGACCGATACGGGGCGCGACATCGAGCCCGTGACGGAGGCGCTGTTGTTCTCGGCCGCGCGCCGCGAGCTGTTGACTCGCGTGATCGAGCCGGCGCTCGCGCGCGGCGAGGTCGTCGTCGCCGAGCGGAGCTTCGTGTCGACGATGGTCTACCAGTGCCTCGCGCCCGTCGAGGCGGCGGATCGCGTCGCGCTGTCGGTCGTCGTCGCGATGACCGAGTCCGTATACGAAGGGTCGCCGTGGCCCGCCGCCGTCGTCGTGCTCGACGTGCCGCCCGACGTGCGGCGCGCGCGCATCGATCCGCGCGGTGAGCTCGATCGCATCGAGAGCCGCGGCGACGAGTTCGCGGCGCGCGTGCGCGATGCGTTCTTGGAGCTCGCCGAGTCAGAGGAGCTCCGCCGCCTCGTCGGGGCGGATGGTTTCCACGTTGTCGACGCGAGCGGGGACGCGGACTCGGTGCACAGCGCGGTGTTCGACGCGATCGCGGGCACTCTGACCCGAGAGGTCGCGGAGTGAGCGACTATCGGGTCGGCACGTTGCTCGGCCAGGGCGCCGAGTTCGCCGCGCTGCTGCGTGGGGCCCGCGCCACGGCGATGCACCACGGGTTGCTGCTCGAGGGCCCGAAGGGCTTCGGCAAGAGTCACGCGGCGCACGAGGTCGCGGCGGCGTTGCTCTGTAGTGGGGAAGCCGTCGACGCGGCGTGCGCGAGCTGTCCCGCGTGTCGCAAGGTCGACAGCGGCAACCATCCGGACCTGCACTGGGTCACGACTCCCGAGGACAAGCAGTGGATTCCGGTCGAAGCCGTGCGGGAGCTGCGCGGACTGCTCGCGCTTCGTCCCGTCGAGGGCCGCGCCCGCGTCGTGATCATCGATCCCGCCGACCGCCTGACCGAGCAGGGGCAGAACGCGCTCCTGAAGACGCTCGAAGAGCCGGCCGACGGGACGTTCGTGATCCTGGCGGCGACGCGTCCCGAGGGCCTGCTGCCGACGGTCCGATCGCGGGTCGCCCGCTACCGCATGCGACCTCTCGACGAAGAGGTGCTCGCCCGGCGGTGCAGCGACCATCCGATCGATCCCGAACGCAAGCGGGCCGCGGTCACCGCCGCCCATGGATCTCTCGGCCTCGCCCGGGACTTCTGCGCCGACGGAATCGCCGACCTCGACGCCGTGATTTCGGGCGTTTTGACCGGGCAAATGTCCCCGTACGCGGCTGCGGCCCAGGCTCTCCACGGCGCCGAGGGCCGCGCAGGGGCCGACAAACGGGCCCGGACGGTCCTCCGCCGGTGCGCGGCTCTGTGCCGAACGCAACTGCAAACCTCGACTGAGAGCAAGCTTGCATCGGGTGCTACCGCGGCATACGCTGCTCCGTCCGACCCCTGGGTCGCAGCCTCCGAGGTGTGCTTTGCCGCCGAGGAGGACCTCTCTGTGGAGATCTCTGCACAACACACGCTCGGTGAGCTGTTCTTGTGCTGGTCGGAGATCTTCGCCGGGCGGGGCCACGGGATCGGTTGACAGTTCGTTCTGGATGATTCTCGGGGGGGAATCGATGCAATCCGGGCCTAGAAGGCCGGATTCAAGGGCGGTTGCGCGATGGTCGATAGAACGCGCAGGTGCCTTCGGATGATCCGAAGGCGTGAGCGAAAGGCCGCCGAACATGGGTTGCACAGGTTTCGAAGGTGTCGAAGAACGGATCCAGGACATCCGCCGTCGGGATCGACGGTACGCGCGCAACGCGTACTTCTTCGTGCTCGACGCGCTGGATCACACGATCGTCCATCTCGGCCGGGATGCGAAGACTGGTGAAGAACGCCACATCGGTGGTCGCGAGCTGCTCGAGGGCATCCGCGAATTCGCGTCCGACCAGTTCGGCCCCATGGCATCGCTCGTGTTCGAGAACTGGGGAGTCACGGCCACCGAGGACTTCGGTGAAATCGTCTTCAACCTGATCGACGCCGGCATGCTGAGCCGCCGCGCCGAAGACTCGCGCCTCGACTTCGTCGACGGCTACGACTTCCGGGACGCGTTCGCCGCGAGCTTCCGCGAGCGTCTCGCCGCGATCAGCGCGGCGCAGTAGTCGCGCCTCCGCGCCGGCGACTAGGATGCGCGCCATGCGATCGCTCCGCACGGCGCTCTGGACCCTGACCGTTCCTGGCCTTCTGTCCGCCCAGACCGACCGAGACGGTCCGGGTGCGTTCACGCTCGCGTCGCAGGCCGAGAAGCTGATCTCGCAAGAGAAGTTCGACGAGGCGCTCGTCCTGCTCTGGGCCGCGGAGTCGAAGATCCTCGAGGTGGACGGCGCGACCGCGCGCGACATGACGCGGAAGTCGATCGAGGCGCTACTGAAGAAGGCCGATCCGATCCTCGCGACCCGGCGCCGCGAGTTCCTCGCGATCACGAACGAACTCGTGAAGCTGGCGCAGCGCTACTTGCGCAAGAAGTGGATCCGCACCGGCGGCGACGTGTTGCGGGCCGGCGGGATGTTCGTGCCACAGCTCGTCGAGAAGCGGCTGACGTACGTCGAAAAGCGGCTCCGCGCGAACGCGGATGCGGCACCCGCGACACCGACCGAAGCGCCGAAGGCCGAAGGGCCCGAGGATCGCTTCGCCGACTTCCGCGCCGAGCACTACACGTCGGACAAGTGGACCAAGGACGGCAACGTCTTCGTCAGTCCGCGCATCGAGGAAGCAACCGAGTTCGTGATCGCCGGCAACGTGCGTCACGGCGACGAGCGTCTCCGGTGGGAGGTCCAAGTGGACGGTCGATCGGAGGCGAGCGGCGCGCTCGTGTTCGGAGCGCTCGCAGACAACGACTACTACCTCGCGGAGATCGGCAACTTCGAAGGCGCGAACCAGGGCTGGGCGACGCTGTTCTACTGGGACGGCGAGAAGGTCCAACGGCTGGCCGAGAAGCACTTTTCGATCAAGCCCGCCGATCGGGGCAAGTGGCGCCAGGGCGAGCTGCACGTGCGTGGACGGGAGCTGTCGTTGCACGTCGACGGTCGCAAGGTCGTGTCGACGACCGGCCCGCGTGACACGCACGGCGCGGTCGGGGTGTTCGTGAACGGTCGTTCGAAGAACAAGGAGCCGGTGCGCTTCCGCAACCTGCGGATCGACGCGTTGCCGGATCCGAGCGCCGCGAAGGCGAAGCCCGATCCGGCCGACGCGTTGCGCGGCGCGTTGGCGCAGCGGCTGTCGAACGCGGAGGCGGCGATCGAACGCGGGGATCGCGAGGAAGCCGCCCTCGCGCTGCGGGCGATGCGGCCCGAACTCGACGCGCTCGGAGACGCGACGCGGGCCGCGATGCGCGCGGCGCTCGACGAGCTGATCGCGAAGGCGGATCCGTTCGCGGGGCCGCGGCGCACGATCGGCACCGCGATCGCCGACAAGCTCGGGCACCTCGCGCAGGCCTATGTGGTCGCCAAGCGGCCTCTTTCGGCCTTGCAGCTGCTGGACCGAGCCGCCCTGTTCGATCCGAACGTCGCGGGCGCGTTCCGCGACAAGCTGAGTGACGAACTCGCGCCGGTGCTCGCGAAGATCCACGGGCTTCCTCCGGAGCCGGACGTGCCCGCGGACGATCGCGCGCTACGAGACGAGTTCGAGGGCGGGCGCGGGCTGTGGACGGCCGAGCCGTGGCAGTTCCGCGACGGGGCGGCGATTGCACCGACCCCGGGAGCCACGGGTGCGGCGCTCCTGGGCAAGACGGCGAACGACAAGTTCGGCACGGCGCGCCTCCAGGTGCGGGGGCGCGGCGACGTCGAGCGCGCGATCATCTTCTCGTTCCGGTCGCGCCACGACTTCTGGGTCGCGAGCGTGGCGCCGCATGATGGGGGGCGCCTCGCCGTGGCTCACTACTTCGGCGGCAAATGGCAGAAAGTCGCCAACCGAAAGGTGAAGTTCTCGCCGGAAGCGCTCGCGGCTTGGATGACGATCGAGGTGTCGTTCGGGCCGAAGTCGATCCGCGCGCGCTTCGGGAAGTCGGAGGTGCTCGAAGCGAAAACGCCGGAGACGTTCCGTCCCGGTCGGTTCGGCTTGTGGGTCACGCCCGGCGACGGTGCGGCCTCGTTCCGAAACTTTTCGTTCGAGCCGGCGAAGTGATCGGCGGACCGCGTCGCGGCGCCGACTAACCTCGGCGCGATGTCTTCCGGCACGATGTCTTCTGGCACGTGGATCCGCACCGCGATCTTCCTCGTCGGGGTCGCGCTCGCGTTCGGCGGCCTGTGGCTCGCGTCGGCGATGGAGTGGTCGACCGAGATCCAGGTCTTGATCTTGGTCGGGATCCTGAGCGTCGCAATCTGGCTGCAGAGTCAGGTTCGCGTGCGCTGAAGCGGGGCGGCCGTCGCCGCCCCGTCCGTGGCGGTGCCGATCAGTCGCCCTTTTTGGGCTTCGCGGCCTGCTTCTCGTCTTCGGCGAACGTGAGCTTCAGAACCGACTCGTACTCCGGCACCTTGCGGATGTCCTGACCGTCCTTCTCGAGGATCAGGCGCAGCGCGAGCTGCAGCTGGGCGTCTTCTTGGAAGTCGCCGACCGCGCGGCCGCCCGGGTAGGCCTTGCCACGCAGGTCCGAGACTTCGTCGCGGATCAGGTAGCGCAGCCAGCGGCGCACGTCGTCCTTGTCCAGGTGCGTTTCGAGCTCGTTGAAGAACTCGTCGAAGTCCGGGTAGCGCGACACGTCGCCGCCGTCGCCGTTCGCGATCTGCAGGAACAGCTCTTCGTGCTTCGGCAGGTACGCCTTCACGTAGTCCTGGAACTTGCCGTCCTTGTAGATCTCGAAGATCTCGGCGTTCTTCCAGGCGTCACCCGGGCCGAGCTCGCGCAGGTCGATCTCGTGATCGGGGATGATCCCCCAGTCGGGGTTGAGGACCTTGCCGGTGCGATCGATCTCCTTGTGGATCGAGCGTCCGCTCGGCAGGTGGTAGCGCGCGACCGTCAGCTTGACGTGGTCACCGACGTCGAACTTGCCGTTGCCGTTGCGATCGTCGTAGGGCTCCCATTCGTCCCATTCGCCGTTCTTGTTCTTGTCCTCGAAGTCTTCTCCAGGCGCGGTGCGCATGGGGAGCAGGCTCTGCACGCTGCCCTTGCCGAACGAGCGTTCGCCGACGATGGTCGCGCGACCGAGGTCTTGCAGCGCGCCTGCGGTGATCTCGGAGGCCGAAGCGGAGAACTCGTTGATCAACACCGCGAGCGGCGCCTTTGGCGCGATCGCGCGGTCGCCGGTGTGGTAGTCGATGCGTTCTTCGTCGTCGCGACCCTGCGTGTAGACGACGAGCTCGCGACCCGGGACGAACAGCTCGACGACTTCGCGAGCCGCGACTAGATAGCCTCCGGTGTTGTTGCGGACGTCGAGGACGAACGACTTCGCGCCCTTGGCCTGTAGCTCTTGGATGTGCTTCTTGCACTCCTCGGCGGTGCCGCGTGCGAACGTCACGAGTTCGAGGTAGCCGACGCCACCCGGCAGGAGTTCGGAGTTGACCGACGGGACCTGGATGGCCTCGCGGTTGATCGGGACGTCCTGCGGCTGGACGAGACCCGGCCGCGCGATCTGCACGACGACCTGGGTGCCCGGTGGGCCCTTCAGGCGCGAGATGATCTCCTCCGAGGTGTGGCCGGCGGTTTCCCAGCCGTCCACTTGCAGCAGCTTGTCACCGGAACGGAGACCGTTGCGATATGCCGGGCCCGAGTAGATCGGGCGCACGATCGAGAAGTCGCCGTCCTGGTCGAAGTTGACGAATGCGCCGATGCCGGCGTAGTCGCGATTCAGGTCGAAGAAGAACCGCTGGAACTCTTCCGACGTGAAGTAGGTCGAGTGGCGATCGAGCGAGCGCGCGAGGCCCTTCGCGGCGCTCTCGATCAGCTCGTCTTCCTTGAAGCTCTCGCCGCGGATGTGCTGCGCGGACGCGCGGATCAGCAGCTCGCGAAGCACCGCGAAGCGGCCGCCGTCTTCCGCGTTCGGCATCGCCGACAGCGTCAGCTGGCCGATGCGGCGCGCCGCCGCGCGCATCTCGCGCTCGCGCTGGATGTAGGCACGCGCGAGGCGACCTTCGGGGGTCGGCTCTTCGGCGATTTCGCGGAGCACGTTCCAGCCGGGGCCGTGGGCGTCCGTGTTGATCTCGGCCAGCGCGAGCGCGGCGTCGACCTTGATCGTGCGGTTGCGAGACCGCAGGAACTCGACCATCGTGTCCTTGGACTGGCGTCGCTCCGTTTCCGAGCCGATGCGCCAGAGGCTCCGAGCGGCGGCGAGGCGGACCGACGGCTCGACGAGATCCGAGCCCAGGTTCTCGTTGAGGATGTCGCGGACCTTCGGGTTGAGGCGACGGTTGAAGAGGTCGTCATCCCCGAGGATCTCGAGGGCAGCGGCCCGCGCTTCGGCGTTCTCCGAGCCGCAGACCGGTTCGAGCACCGCGAGGAGCTCCTTGCCGAACACCGAGCCGTCCGCCAGGTCGCGGAGCGCGAAGGCGGCGGCGAGGCGGCCCTTGACGTCGGATTTTCCGGCCGACCGGGCGATCGCGCGCGCGAGTGCGTCCTCCTGGCCGTCCTCGCCGAGATCCGCGACGTCGCGGCCGATCTCCCAGACGCGCTGGATGGGGCCGTCGTCGGCGCGGGCCAATGCGCGGCCGACCTCGGTCTCGAGGCCGTCTTGCGCCGTGATCGTGGGCGAGAACAGGGTGAAGGTGCAGGCGATCGCGGCGGCTCGTAGTCCTAGCATGAAGGCTCCATGACGTGCTTGAATCGCGAAGAACGCGATATCCATCCATCGGCCACGTGGTGACCGGCGATCAAGTCGCGCTCACGGCTGTCTGCCTTCGTTGCGATCGATCGGTCGGGATTACCTCCGCCACAGGGCGGAGTCACGCTGTCCGGACGGACCTCTGGAGACGAGGTATACGGATGAGGACTCCTGTCGTCATACCCGTTCACATCTCCGCGGTGTGAAAACAGTGTCGCAGGGCCCGCCGAAGTCAGGCGTCTGGAAGCACTTGGGATGTTTTCACGGGACGTCGAAGTAACATCTCGGACATGAGCGAGCGCGACGCACCCCAGAACGACGAACCGACCGGCCTCAGCCACCTCGATGCCCGCGGCCGGGCCAAGATGGTCGACGTCGCCAGCAAGCCGCCGACGGAGCGTGAGGCCCGCGCGCGTGGGGTCGTCGAGCTCGACGCTGAGGTGCGCACGATGCTGATGGCCGGCACGCTGCCGAAGGGAGAAGGCCTGCCCGTCGCGAAGATCGCGGGGATCCAGGCCGCGAAGGAGACCGCGCGGTTGATCCCGCTGTGCCACCAGGTCCCGCTGACCTCGGTTTCGCTCGAATTCGGGCCCCACGGCGACGCGGGTGTCGAGATCCTGGCCACCGCCCGCTGCATCGCGCGGACCGGGGTCGAGATGGAGGCGCTGACCGCTGTCAGCGTCGCGGCGCTGACGATCTACGACATGTGCAAAGCGCTGTGCCGCGGCGCGGTGATCGGGCCGATCGAGCTCGTCGCCAAGTCGGGCGGCCGCAGCGGGGAATGGACGCGAGGAGCGGATTCGTGACAGGGGGAAAAACGGTAGCGATCGTCGGCGCGACCGGTGCCGTAGGAATCGAGCTTCGAGACGTGCTCGAGAGCGCGAACGGGATCGAGATCGACGAGCTGCGGCTGATCGCGTCGGCGCGGAGTGCCGGCACGCGCGTGCCGTTCCGTGGCGACGAGCTCGAGGTGCGTGAGCTCGCGGACGGCGTGTTCGGCGGGGTCGACATCGCGCTGTTCGCGGCGAGCGGCGACGTGTCGCGCGCTTGGGCGTCTCCTGCGGTCGAGGCGGGCGCGGTCGTCATCGACAACAGCTCGGCGTTCCGTCTCGACGCCGACGTGCCGCTGGTCGTGCCCGAGTGCAATCCGGAGCAAGTCGCCGAGCGACCCCGCGGGATCATCGCGAATCCCAACTGCTCGACGATCATCCTCGTCGTCGCGCTCGCGCCGCTGCACCGTGCTGTCGGTGTCGAACGCGTCGTCGTGTCGACGTATCAGGCGGCGTCGGGTGCCGGGCTCGCGGCGATGGAGGAGCTGCGTTCGTCCACGCGTGCCGTGCTCGGCGGGGCGGAGCCGCCCGCGCCGGAAGCGCTTCCGCACAGCCTGGCGTTCAATCTCTTCCCGCGCATCGACGTGTTCCGTGACGACGACTACACGCGGGAAGAGGACAAGATGCTCTACGAGACGCGCAAGATCCTCGGGGTGCCCGGTCTCGCCGTCGAAGCGACGTGCGTCCGCGTGCCGGTCGAGCGCAGCCACAGCGAGGCCGTGACGGTCGAGCTCGGCGCAGCGATGGAGCCGGAGGCTGCGCGCCGGCTGTTCGCGGATGCGCCAGGACTCGTGGTCGTCGACGAACCGGAGCACAGCCGGTATCCCCAGCCCCGCGACTTCAGCGGCGCCGATCCGGTCGCCGTCGGCCGCGTCCGCGTCAGCCGCGCGTTCGAGCGAGGTCTGACGTTCTGGGTCGTCGGCGATCAGCTTCGCAAGGGGGCGGCCCTGAACGCCGTCCAGATCGCCGATCTGGTATGCGCGGAAGGCTCTGGGACCCCGAGCTAACTGCCGATTCTGTAGAGAATTCGAAAGGCGGCGTGGCTACATTCCGCGAATCCCGAGCCCCGGGTTCGGTGCTGAATCGCCATGGCTGCCAAAAAGACCCGCTCCAAGTCCACGAAGAAGACCGCCGCGAAGCGCAAGGCCACGACCAAGAAGCGGCCTGCGAAGAAGCGGCCAGCGAAGAAGAAGGCGGCGGCGAAGAAGCCCGCGGCCAAGAAGAAGGCTGCCGCGAAGCCGAAGCGCGCCAAGCGCGCGTCGGCGTCGGATGCGCGCGTCGATCAGATCCAGCGGCTAATCGACGTCATGGTCGATGCCGGTGCGGTCGAGGTGGAGCTCGAAGAAGCGGGTTCGAAGCTGCGCGTGCGTCTCAAGGACGATTCGCCGTCCGTGGTTTCGCTCGCGGCGCCGCACGCGGCGCCTGTCGCCGCAGCCCCGGCGCCCGCCGTTGCGGCTCCTGCTCCGGCGGCTCCGGCCCCCGCGGCCGCTGCCGCCGAGCCCGAGCCGGCGAACGGGACGCAGTTCACGTCGCCGATGGTCGGCACGTTCTACGCCTCGCCGTCGCCGGACGCGGAGGTGTTCGTGCGCGTGGGGGACCGCGTCACCGAGGACACGACCCTGTGCATTCTCGAGGCGATGAAGGTCATGAACGAGATCAAGGCCGAGCTCAGCGGCTCGATCGTCGAGGTCCTCGTCCAGAACGGCCAACCCGTCGAGTATGGCCAGCCACTCTTCGTCATCGAGGTCGACTGATCCCGTGTTCCGACGCATCCTGATTGCCAACCGCGGCGAAATTGCGCTGCGGGTCATGCGCGCCTGCAAGGAGCTCGACATCGAAACGGTGGCGGTCTACTCCGACGCCGATCGTGACCAGCTCCACCTGCGCCTCGCCGACGAGACCGTCTGCATCGGCCCCGCGCCGAGTGTCGACAGCTACCTGAACATCCCGGCCCTGATCGCCGCGGCCGAGATCGCGGACGTCGAGGCCGTGCATCCGGGCTACGGCTTCCTGTCGGAGAACGCGCACTTCGTCGAAGTCTGCCAGTCGTGCGACATCACGTTCATCGGTCCCTCGGCCGAGACGATCGCGCTGGTCGGAGACAAGGTCGCCGCGCGCGATCTCGCCAAGCGCGCGAACGTCGCGGGGGTGCCGGGCAGCGATGGCCCGGTGGAGACCGAAGCCGAAGCCGCGGAAGTGGCGCGTGCGATCGGCTACCCGGTGTTGATCAAGGCGGCGGCCGGCGGCGGCGGGCGCGGCATGCGCGTCGCGACCGACGACGAGAGCTTGGTCACGGGCTTCCACTCGGCCCGCGCCGAGGCGGAGACGGCGTTCAAGAACCCGACGGTCTACATCGAGAAGTACGTCGAGCGTCCGCGCCACGTCGAGATTCAGATCCTCGCCGACAAGCACGGCAACGTCGTGCACCTCGGCGAGCGCGATTGCTCACTGCAGCGTCGGCATCAGAAACTCCTCGAAGAGAGCCCGTGCCCGGTGCTCGATGAAGCGACGCGCAACGCGATGGGCGAGGCCGCCGTGCGGCTCGCGCGCGAGGCGAACTACCACTCGGCCGGCACCGTCGAGTTCATCCTCGACCAAGAGGGCAACTTCTACTTCATCGAGGTCAACGCGCGGATCCAGGTCGAGCACCCGGTCACCGAAGAGGTGACGGGCGTCGACTTGATTCAGGAGATGATCCGCGTCGCCGCGGGTGAGCCGCTCCGCATCCGTCAGGAAGACATCCAGCCGAGCGGCCACGCGATCGAGTTCCGCATCAACGCGGAGGATCCCGACCACAACTTCCGGCCGAGCCCGGGGCGTATCGAGACGCTGATCCCGCCCGCTGGCCCGGGCGTCCGCTGGGATTCGCACGCCTACCAGGGCTACAGCGTGCCACCGCACTACGACTCGATGGTGGCCAAGTTGATCGTCCACCGCGCGACCCGCCAGGAGGCGATCTTGGCCGCGCGCCGCGCTCTGCACGAGATGACGATCGAGGGCATTGCGACGACGGCGCCGCTGTTCGAGAAGGTGCTGCAGCACAGCGACTTCATCAACGGCGAGATCGACACGAGCTTCGTCGAGCGCTACTTCGCGAAGTAGCGCGTCCGCCGGCCTCGGGAGCCTCTTGGGGCCGAGAATCGGAAATCTTTGCGTGCGGTCCGGATTCCGGGTCCACTTCCCGGCCCGGTCGATCCGATCGAACGGGAAGAACCGACGCCATCGGCTGCGTCGGTCGGCATGATGTTGCCCATGACGGTCCTCCCTTCGAAACGCGCCCCCGGCTCAGCCTTGTTCGTCGCGCTCGCGGTGATCCTGCTCGGATCCGCGATCGTCGCGCAGGGTGGTCGTCGCTCCGCCTGGCCGCCTCGCACCACGCCGACCCAGAACCCGCAGGGCGCGGCGGGCGGACTCGGGGACCTGCGTCGTTTGCTGCAGGAAGGCCTGCGCCAGCAGGACCAACCGATCTTCCGGACGAACCAACCGTTCCCGACGTTCCCGGTGGACTCCCCGGGTTTCGGACAGTTCCCGGGACTCGGTTTGCCGGTGCCGTTCAGCGGGATCACGACTCCGGCCGCGCCCGGGATCGTGAAGCCGCGGGACCCCAATGCCTGGCCGTCCTGGATCCAGACCGACGCGTCGATCCGCGCGGAGGAAGGATTCCTGCCCGATCGCGCGATCCTGAGCCGTTCGGCGGAGCGTGTGTGGTACCTGTCGCCCGAAGCCTCGGCGTTCGTGCCGCTCGCGTTCCACGACAAGTTCCGCCTCGTGACGCCCGGTTGCCAGATCCAGGTCCGTCGCCGCGGCGAGTTCCAGGTTCTGTTCCACGGCGGCGCGGTGCTGCGCTCGCGCGGTCCGGTCGAATTGGCCGTCGAGGACCTCTCCGACGAGCGGGTGACACTCCGGATCGACGACTACACGCACGTCTGGATCACGGCCCGCAAGCGCCCGATCGAGGTCAAGCTCGGGTCGGGCGAGACCGTCCTGCTGCAGAACTCGCCGGGCTACTTCGAGCGCAGCGAGCGCTTGGGTCAGATCAAGCACGCGGGTGGTGGCGTCATGTCCGTCGAGAGCGCGGTCGGGTCCGTCGACATCCCCGGGGCGCACCGGGTCGAGCTGCTCGCCGAGGCGAAACGGACCGGCTCCCCGACCGCCGAGCTCGCGCTCCGTGGCGACATCACCTCGATCGACGAGGGGCGGATTCTCCGGGCCGAGGGCGGCACGGGCGGTGGGGCCGTGGTATGGAATGGCGCCCGATTCAACGTCCAGGCGGGTGTCGTCCTTCGGATCGACCCGCTCGCCGGTGAGGCGTTCCCGAACAATCGATCTCAGTAGACACACACACATGTCAGACGAGCTCAAGAAGGTTCTTGTCACCGGCGGCGCCGGATTCATCGGTTCGCACCTCTGCGAACGCATGCTCGCCGATGGGCACCGGGTCGTCGCGATGGACAACCTCGTGACCGGAGACCTGCGGAACATCGAGCACCTGCTGCCCGAGGAGCGGTTCTCGTTCGTCCACCAGGACGTGACCGAGTTCATCCACGTGTCCGGCCGGCTGGACTACATCCTGCACTTCGCGTCGCCCGCCAGCCCGATCGACTATCTCGAGCTGCCGATCCAGACGCTGAAGGTCGGCGCCCTCGGCACGCACAAGGTGCTCGGCCTGGCGCGCGCGAAGAAGGCTCGTTTTCTGCTCGCGAGCACGAGCGAGGTCTACGGCGATCCGCTCGAGCACCCCCAGCAGGAGAACTACTGGGGCAACGTCAACCCGGTCGGTCCGCGCGGCTGCTACGACGAAGCCAAGCGCTTCGCTGAAGCCTGTGCGATGGCCTACCACCGACACCACGGCGTCGAGACCCGCATCGTGCGGATCTTCAATACCTACGGCCCGCGCATGCGGCTCAACGACGGTCGCGTCTTGCCGGCGTTCATGAGCCAGGCGCTGCGTGGCGAAGACCTGACGGTGTTCGGCGATGGCTCGCAGACGCGCAGCTTCTGCTACGTCGACGACCTCGTCGAAGGCATCACCCGCCTGCTCTACAGCGACGAAGTCGAGCCGACGAACGTCGGCAACCCCGCCGAGATGACGATTCGCCAGTTCGGCGAAGCGATCCTGAAGATCACGGGTTCGAACTCGAAGTTCATCGAGAAGCCGCTCCCGGTCGACGACCCGAAGGTGCGCCAGCCGGACATCACGAAGGCGCGCCGCGTGCTCGATGGGTGGGAGCCGAAGGTTCCGCTCGACGAAGGCCTCGTCACGACGATGGAGTACTTCCGGTCCCGCATCCAAGAAGAGGTTACGGCCGCGCAATGAGCCTCTTCCTGGTCACAGGGGGAGCGGGCTTCATCGGTTCGCATGTCGTGCGGCGTCTCCTCGCCGCGGGGCATCGCGTGCGCGTGCTCGACAACTTCGACCCGTTCTACGCGGAGTCGATCAAGCGGCGGAACGTGGAACTCGCCGCGAACGCCGCCGGAGACGGCGCGTTCGAACTGGTCGAGGGAGACCTCCTCGATCGCGATGCCTGCGAGCGCGCAACCGCCGCCGTAGACGGCGTCGTGCACCTCGCGGCGCTCGCCGGCGTGCGGCCGTCGATCGCGGAGCCGGAGCGATACATGCGCGTGAACGTCGCGGGCACGCAGACGCTGCTCGATTCGATTCGAGAGCGTCCCGAGGTGCGTGTGGTGTTCGCGAGCTCTTCGTCGGTTTACGGCGGCAACGAGAAGGTGCCCTTCGCCGAGGCGGACCCGGTCGACCGACCGATCTCGCCGTACGCCGCGAGTAAGAAGGCCGGCGAGGTGTTGTGCTACACGTTCCATCACCTCTACGGACACGCGATGACGTGTCTACGCTTCTTCACCGTCTACGGCCCGGGACAGCGGCCGGAGATGGCGGTGCATCTGTTCAGTCGGCGCATCGTCGAGGGTGAGGAGATACTGATGTTCGGCGACGGTTCGTCGAGCCGGGACTACACCTACGTCGACGACATCGTCGACGGGGTCGTCGCCGCGCTCGAGCGGGCGGACGGCTACCACATCTACAATCTGGGCGGCTCGCAGACGACGACTCTCGCCGAGCTCATCCAGGGCATCGAGCGAGTCTTCGATCGCAAGGCGAATATCAAGCGCATGCCGATGCAGCCTGGCGACGTCGACCGCACCTGGGCGGACGTCTCGTGTGCCGCTCGAGATCTCGACTACGCCCCGAAGGTGCCGGTCGCCGAAGGATTGGAGAGATTCGCCGCGTGGTACAACGAAGAGCACGCGGCCGGGAGACTGGGATGAGGGGACAGCGGAATGACTGGTAAGCGGTATCTCGTCACGGGTGGGGCCGGTTTCATCGGCTCCCACGTCGTGGAGGAAGTGCTCGCGCGCGGCCTGCCCGCGACGGTGCTCGACAACTTCAGTACGGGAACACGCGCGAATCTCGAGAGCTTCCAAGGCGACCTCGAGGTCGTCGAGGGATCGGTCACCGATCCCGCCGCCGTCTCCAAGGCGATGCAGGACGTCAAGGCCGTGATCCATCTGGCGGCGCTGCCGTCGGTCACGCGTAGCGTCGAGGCTCCGCTCGAGTCGAACGAGTGCAACGTCACCGGCACGGTGACCGTGCTCGACGCGGCCCGCAAGGCGGGGGCGCGCGTCGTCTACGCCGGGTCGTCCTCGGCATACGGCGATCAGGACGATGTCCCCGCGAAGTCCGAGGCTCTGCGCGAGAGTCCGCTCTCGCCGTACGCCGCGTCCAAGCTCGCCGGCGAGCTCTACTGCCGCTCCTTCGCGGTCGTCTACGACCTGCCGGTCGTGGTCACCCGGTTCTTCAACGTATTCGGTCCGCGCCAGGTGCCGGACAGCCCGTACTCGGGCGTGATCGCGGCGTTCTGCTACGCGGTGCTGAACAACAAGTCGCCGCGGATCGACGGGGACGGCCTACAGTCGCGGGACTTCACCTACGTCGCGGACGTCGTCAAGGGCGTGCTGCTCGGCGCGGACTCGGACGTGCGGGGTTGTCACACGGTCAACATCGCGTGCGGCGTCAGCAACACGCTGCAGGATCTGCTGCGCATCCTCAAGGAGCACGCCGGATCGGACGTGGAGCCGACCTACGCGCCGCCGCGGACCGGCGACGTGCGCCACTCGCTCGCCGACGTCTCGGCGGCCAAGCAACTGCTCGGGTTCGAGTCGGACGTTACGTTCGAAGAGGGCCTTCGCGAAACCTACGACTGGTATCGGAGCGTTCTCTGCCCATGAAGGGTGTCATTCTCGCAGGCGGTCTCGGCACGCGGCTCTTCCCGCTGACCAAGATCACGAACAAGCACCTGCTGCCGGTCTTCGACCGGCCGATGATCTACTACCCGATCCAGTGCCTCGTGAACGCGGGCGTCACGGACATCATGATCGTGACGGGCGGCAAGTGCGCCGGAGACTTCCTCGAGCTGCTCGGCAACGGCGCGGAGTTCGGGCTCAAGGACATCAGCTACACCTATCAGCAGGGCGAGGGCGGCATCGCGG